>NZ_ALKL01000011.1:0-119112 GCF_000286635.1 Veillonella sp. ACP1
GGATAGTAAGACCATCTTTACCGTCCTTACCATTGAGGCCGATAGAACCATCTTTACCATTGATCACAACGGAGGAACCATCTTTACCGTTTACGCCGATTTTACCATCGATGCCATCTTTACCGTCTTTGCCGACCTTGATGTCATTGGATAATGCATATGTATAAGTGTGTTCACCAGTTGTAGCGTCGATATCTTGTTTTACAGTCAAGTTATCGCCTGCTGCATAGGAAACAGTTTTACCATTGCCAACAGCTGTTACAGCATGGTTACCAACTACATTGCCTTTAGCGTCAGTGGAGAAGGAATAACCGTCTTTGATTTGATCAGCCAACCCGGACAAGTCGATTTTCGCGATTGTACCAGCTTGGTTAGCGCCGTTGCCATCGTTGTATTTCAATGTTACGGATTTACTTGCTGTATCGTAAGCGTAAGATGTAGTTGTTTCACCAGTACGATTAGATGTTGTAGGAGCAATGTGCAAGTCGTTAGCTTTGGAAATATTCTTAACGTCGCCGATGTTAGCAGCATTTGTGTTATCTGTATCATTGTTATTTACAATGCCAGATTTAAGGTTAGTAATGTTGTTACCACCGATGCTTACGTTGCCGCCATTGAATGCAAAGTTATCGCCACCAATTGTGAAAGTAGCATTGCCACCGTTCTTAATTGTGTTGATGTTTTTCAAGTCTTTGTTCAACTGAACTTCTAAAGTATCTGTACCATTAGCTTTTACGTTGATGTTACCAGCTGCGCTCTTGAATGTAGCAGATGTATTTTTATCTACACCTTCGCCTTGTACTTTTACTAAGCTGTTCAATTTTTGTTTGTTCACTGTATCGGTGTTGTTACCAGTGAAGTTCAAACCATCATCTAACGTAGCAACTTCATGTTTATCATGGTTGTTATCTTCATAAACAATGCGAGTGATGCCATCTTTGCCGTTTAAGCCAGGTTGGCCTTTTTCCCCTTTCATAGTAAGACCGTCTTTGCCGTCCTTACCATTTAAGCCGATGGAGCCGTCTTTACCGTTGATCACAACAGAGGAACCATCTTTACCGTTTACGCCGATTTTACCATCAACGCCGTCTTTGCCATCTTTACCAATCTTGATATCGTTAGCCAAGTCGAATTCAACCTTAGCGCCGTCGTTGTTGCTAGTTTGTTTTACAGTTAAATTCTTGCCTGCAACCATTTCAACTGTTTTACCATCAGAAATAGTTTTCGCAGCTGTTTCAGAATCAGCAGTTGTGTTACCTGTGGATTTCACATTCCATACGGATTGTGCAGCACCAGGAGCTACATGCAAGTCGTAAGTCACTTGGTTACCGTTTTCAGTTTTGTTAATTGTTACGGAGTTATCGTTAGATGTAACAACTGTACGAGCATCTTTCAACTGTTTAACGTTAACTGCGTCTGTATCGTTTACGCCAGCTTTCACATTAGTAATGTTCAAGTTACCAGCGTTGATACCAGTCTTAGTAACGGATGGACCGCCTGTAATTGTTAAGCCACCATTGTTGAGAATTGTGTCACCAATTTTCAAGGAACCATTTGGTGTTAAATCAACATCATTGGACAATGCATATGTATAAGTATGTTCACCAGTTGCATTATCAATATTTTGAGCAACAGTTAAGTTTTTACCTGCTGCATAAGAAACAGTTTTACCATTTGCTACAGGTGTAACAGCATGGTTACCAACTACATTACCTTTAGCGTCAGTAGAGAAGGAATAACCGTCTTTGATTTGATCAGCCAAACCGGATAAGTCAATTTTTGCTACTGTGCCAGCTTGAGTTGCACCATTACCATCGTTATATTTCAATGTAACAGATTTACTTGCTGCATCGTAAGCGTAAGATGTAGTTGTTTCACCTTGACGATTAGATGTTGTAGGTGCAATGTGTAAATCGTTTTCTTTAGAAATACGTTTTACATCGCCAATATTAGCTGCGTTATTGATAACATCACCACCAGATTTAAGGTTAGTAATGTTTTGGTCACCCATGTTGATAGGGCCATTTGTGATGTTAATGGAGTTAGGACCAAATTCCATTTTTGGACCATTTGTAGTATTGGAAATGGAATTGATGTTAACTAAATCTTTATTCACATCGTATTTAACAACGCCTTCAGCATCTACAGAAGCTGTTGTGTTTCTGCCGTTTGTGAAGTTCAAACCTTTATCCAATGTAACTGTTTGAGCATTTTGGCCATTCGCTTTGTATGTCAAAGGAATTTGAGTAGCTGCTTTGTTACCATCGAATGTTACTGTGTAAGTTGTGTTATGGTTTGTTTCATCTTGAACAGGTGTAACAGTGATAGGGTTGTTAGTTGTGTTTGTAGTATTTACAGTTACCGCTTCACGAGCTGCGTCTTTTACGTCGTTACGGGATACGTTTACTTCGTAAGTTGCACCAGCGTCGCCATATTGGTCACCTGCTTGAGGAGTAACCTTAGCAATGTTTTTATCTGTAGAACTACTGGAATCAGCTTTTGCTTTCACCTTTTCAGTAGAAGCAGCTGTAGGTGTTACATTATCAACGTCTACTGTGTAGATTGTTTTCTTACCACCGTCAACAGTATTTTCTGTTACAGAAGTAACCTTCGCAGCATTTTTACCACGAACCTCTACAGTATTGTTCAATTTACCTTTAGCTTCATCGGACAAGTCAACAGCTACGTTGCTGCCAGATGCAGTTGTTTTGATGTATTGGCCATTGTTAGCACCAATTACGCCAAAGCTCAAGCCACCAGCTTGGTTCAATTTTTGAAGATCAGTAGCGCCTGTGTTACCAGTCAAGCCAACTGTGTTATTGAAACCGTTATTAACGATGCTTAATTGTTCTTCAGTAGCGGCGCGACCTTTTTTAGCGAAATCAGGAGCATCCAACGTTACGTTAGTTAAACCAGTGATGTCACCAACTTTAGCATTCAAGTTAATGTTATGATCACCTGCTACGTTAACAGTTTGGTTACCACCGAATACAACCTTGCCATCGCCAGCTTTGTTTGTGATGGATGTAATGTCGTTTAAATCACCTTCAACGTCTACTTTGAAAGTTTTAACGCCATTGATTTCACGGTTGCTCACCTTTGTATTCTTACCATTTTCCATATCGATGGATTTTTTAGCAAGATTTTGGATGACTGTTTCGCCACCCTTGTTGATATTGGAAAGATCTTGTTTAGCAATACCTGTGATAACAGCCGTTTCGTTAGGAACGTCATTATTATTGCCATCAAGGTAAGTCATTGTTACTTTGCCGTTGTTATCAACTGCGTATTCACCAGGTTTGATGTGACGTTCATCAGCACGAACTTGTTTCAATTGGCTAACATTAACTGCATCGTTGTCGTTTACGCCAGCTTTCACATTAGTAATGCTCAAACCACCAGCGTTGATACCAGTTTTAGTAATGGAAGGACCACCGTTGATAGTCAAACCATTGTCGGTGATGTTAGTGTCGCCAATTTTCAAGGAACCATCTGGAGTGAGGTCCACATTTTTATTCAAGGAGAATTCAACAGCTGCATTACCATTTTTATTAGTTTGTTTAATGGTCATGTTTTTGCCGGCTTGCATTTCCACAGTTTTGCCGTCACGGATTTCTTGAACACCAGCAGAACCTTGTGCAACCTTACCTTCTGTAGCAGAAGATTTCACGTTGAAGGAGCTCATATCGCCAGTTTTCAAACCGCTCAAGTCGATAACTGCTTTAGGGCCGTTAACAGTGTTGCCATTACCATCTTGGTAAGTTAATGTAACCTTTTTGTTAGCGTCTACAGTGTATTCAGTCACATTGTTGTTAGTACCTGCTGTAGGAGCTACATGCAAGTCATTAGCTTTGGAGATACGGATAACATCACCGATGTTAGCAGCGTTATTGATTACATTGCCACCAGATTTTAGGTTAGTGATATTATTATCACCAAGATCTAGGTTACCACCAGTGATGCTGATGTTGTCACCACCAAAGTGCATTGTAGGACCACCATTGTTAGTGATGGATGTAATTTCTTTTAAATCCTTATCCAAGGAATATGTATATGTTTGTTCGCCTGCAGATTGGTTAATTTCTTGTTTTACTGTTAAGTTCTTACCAGCTGCATAGGTAACAGTTTGACCGCTTTCAACTTTAGTTGCTGTAGCAGTACCATCTAATTTACCACCATTAGCCTTAGCATTTGTTAAGAAATCGTATTTTGCAGCAGCGTCTGCAGCATTGATTGTGTATGTAGTACGACCATTAACTGTTTTTTCATCAACAGTAACGTTTTTACCAGCTTTCACCATGCCTTTGTCATCAAATGTCAAAGTCAATCTGGAGTCTTTAGTATTTTCATCAGCAACAGCTGCGGATACACGGCCTTCACCACGAACATTCAATTTACCACCGTCAGCCAAGAAGTCGCTAGAACCAGTATTACCAATCAATGCAACGCCAACGTTTTTCAATTGAGCTACGTTAACAGCATCTGTATCAGCAGTACCAGCAGCAAGGCCTGTCAATTGACGAGTCAATGTACTGCCATTACCGATGGATACAGCAGCAGTAGTAGCTGTGCGAACATTGTTAGCTAAGTTTGTGTAATGACGTGTATGGTCATCGGAAGGATTGTAACCTTTAACGCCTTTATCTGTTGTTGTAACAGAGCTAGAGCCTAGTGCTACACCATTGGCAATGTTAGCTTCTGCTGCATTACCTAATGCAGTAGCAGCTTCTGCATTCGCTTTAGTTGTACGACCTAATGCAACGCCATATTTACCACCTGCACGAGAGCCAGCACCTTCAGCGATGGCAGCTTCTCCAGTAGCTTGAGATTGCATGCCGATAGCGATGGAGTTTACACCAGATGCAATTACTTTAGGAGAACCTTTACCACTTTGACCAATAGCAATAGAATTGTCACCAGAAGCCTCTGCACGAGCACCGACTACAGTAGAGCCAGAACCAGATGCAGTTGTTTCACGACCGATAGCAATCGTATCTAGGTGAGTTGCAACGTTGTCACGACCGATAGCGATTTGAGAGTTTTCATCTCTAGTATTCGCAGCATTTCGACCATCATTAGAAGAATCAGTCAAGTTATTTTTACCAATGGAAATACCACCCATTGTTTTTGCATTATTAAATTGACCCAAAGTTACAGTGTCTGCTACATGGGATGTATTTTCAGAACCAATAGCAACGGAGTTTTGACCCTTTGCATTATTGTTGTAACCAGCGGCAAAGGAACCTGCACCAGTAGCATTAGTATACACACCCATAGCGGATGCACTTGTACCAGTTGCACTGGAGTAATTACCTACTACAGTAGAATATTCACCTGCTTGTTTAGGTGTTGTTTGCCAAGACCCTTTGGTGTAATTAACATTATTGTAGGTACCAATAGCAATAGCAGCCTTAGCATCAGCATTATTTACATTACCAAGAGCAACAGAAGCTTTACCAGAAGCAGTATTACCAGCACCAACGGCTGTTGCCGCACCACCTGTAGCTTTATTTTCATTACCTACAGCTGTAGAAGCGTTATTTGTGGATGTATTTTTAGCACCAATTGCTACTTTACCATCATGGCCAGCTACGTTATCAGTAGTATTTTGATAGCCTACAACGATAGAGTTTTGACCAACATTATAGTTTTGACCATTGCTCTTTGGACTTGTTTCTGCCCAGATATTAACATGGCTATTGCCAGTATCTACTCCAGCCATTGCTTGTTGAGGAGCAATGCCGCCCATAGCGCCAGCTACAGCTAAACCAGCTAATACGCTAGCTAGGACTTTCTTTTTGCCGCTATTATTTTTCGCAATTTCAGGAACTACAACGTAGCATTCCTTAGATTTGCTCCAAACGACTTTAAAGACCTTATTCATAAAACCTTTGAACCCCTTTCTCATAAGTACATGAAAAATGTAACTTTTACACTTTAGTTCACTTCATGAAGAGTGGTTTTTCTCTCATTCACACACACTTCATATAGGATAACTTAATAATATCAATTTATTAATTAATTGTAAATACTTTTACATCTATTTATTTAATGAAATTTTATATTTTACATGAAAATAAACTGAATTTTATATGTATGTGTAAAAACAATCACATTTATCAAAAAGTACGCCATAACTATGTTTATAGCGTACTCAACGACATTTTCTTCATATACTTTTCATATAAGTCATAGTTCTTTTTAGTTTATAAATATGTTAAATAATATAAAATCAGACAAAACAAGGCCTCTAATTAACATCACTATTCTATAAATTTCATAAATCGAAATTACACGATAAATCAGCAAAATACTGTATTTATAAGACATTCATTAATTCAACACATTAAATTGTATAATGCTAAATTTTATGGTTTGTTAATATATATCTATTAATATATGCTAGTATTCCAAATAAAACTACACACAAAATGAACCTATGGATCTACTAAAAACCATATTCTATGCACCAAAAAACGCCCACACTATGGGACGGTACTTTCAAAATTGCGTTCAATTCAAAAGTCCGTTCTCACAGTGTGAGCGTTTTTATTATGGCCCCTATAGAAGAAAGGGGGGTGGGATTAGAGAGCCTATAAGGGCCATATGGATTTATAATTTAGTGTTCAGCCAGATTATTTGCCTATAGCATCACGTAAGTTTACTTTACGGGATTGAGGTTGATCTACAGGCGGATTAGCCATTGCTGCGCGAAGGTCTACTTCGTGGTCATCTCCAGCTTGAGGTTCTTCGCTAGCTTTGTTTTTCACCGTTTGTTTTGCGGCGTACCAAATTGTTTCATTCATGTAGTGACGAAGTTCGTCATTGTTTACATGTTCTTGATCATGAGCCATGATGTCCAAAATGGAGTCTTCCAACGCTTGTGCTTCTTCGTCAGTCATAGGACCACCGATTTTCTTTTGCTCTTGGATAACTGCATTGATTTGGTCTACCATGCCACGAAGTACATTGTACCCATAGCTATTAGTGAAACCATCTTGCTCATTGTATTTTGGCATATCAAAGTATTCGTATTCATTTTTGTTGCGGTTTTCGCCGTTCCAGTTCATGAACACTTCTTGACCATGCACACGACCGATGGAATGTGTGCGGAAATAATCAGCATAGTTATGTTTGTCATAAGAATGCAACCAAATCTTTTCAGATTTCGTCAATTGTTTATGATCATCGTATTTAACCTTAGCTTTTGCGATGTTGATTTCAGCATTTTGCCAAGCTTTCACATAATCATGAACAGCTGCCACCGTTTGTGGGCTCGCTACAGGAACGAGTACAACAGAACCAAGTTGTGGCGTCATTACAGGGTTTTTAACAATTAATACATCATCATATGTAGGTGCGCTGGCTGCGTGACCAGTAAGGGATGCAGCGCTCATTAATACTGCTGCTGTGAAAGCAAGCATTGTAGATTTTTTCATATCTATTCCTCTTTTCTTAGTCGAACCAAAAGGGACGAGAGGGTTCTCGGTATCGAGTTCCCTCTTCCCGTTATCTGTGAAAGTTTAATCTATCAAATTATAAACCTAATTTTGCCATCATTGCAGCAATTTGAGCTTTCATTTGTTCATTTTCTGCTTTCAAGTCAGATACTTCGCCTTTTAATCCGGCATTTTGAGCTTTCATAGCTGCCATTTCTTGTTGCATTGCATACGCGGAACTGATAGGGCCTTTGCGGTAACGATCTGCTACAGCAGCTTCGCTATCACGGTTGCCAACTTTCCAAGTTACACCAGCGTTCGCCATCATGTGGCTAGAACCACCAGCCCAGGATACACCACCATGGATTAATGTAGATTCATTTTTGTAATGAGCTACGCCAAGAGCCAATGCGGAGTTACCACGGTAGTTACCATAACCAGCCATGATTTGAGTTGGTTCCAATGGATCGTATTGGATAGGTTTCAATGCGGAGAGAGCTGCGCCTTGAGCACCTACACGACCGATTTCTTCACCAAGCATATCTACACGAGGGTCAGCTGCAGGAGCACCTGGAGTGCCTGTTACTGCCAAGTCGTAAACTGGAGCACCATCAGCATCTGTAGTTTTAGTTACTACAACAGAGTGGTTGTTAGATGTTACCTTAGTCAATTGACCAACACGTGCCGCATCAGTTGGATCTGTACCTTTACCAATGTTAGTAATTTTATTACCACCCATGTTAAGGTTACCACCATCAATATTTACAGTGCTATTAGAACCCGCATTATTAAAGGAAATACGTGGGCCATTACCAGTTGTAGAACCAGAAATAGAAGAGATATTTTGAAGATTAGGATTTACATCATAGAATACTTGACCATTTGGTGCAATACGTGCAGTAGTATTAGTACCATTTTTGAAATCTAAACCTTTATCTAATGTAACAGTTTGAGTACCATTACCATTAGCCTTATAAGTCAATGGAATAGACTTAGCTGCTTCAGCACCATCGAAACCAACTTTATAAGTAGTTTCATGAGCTACAGATGTATCTGGAGTTACTGTGATAGCAGGGCTTACAGAAGTTACTTTAACAGCTTCTTTAGCAGCATCTTTAACATCATTTTTAGATACAGACACTTCATATGTTGCACCAGCTGTACCGAATGTATCGCCAGCTTTTGGAGCTACTTTAGCA
Source organism: Veillonella sp. ACP1 (assembly GCF_000286635.1). Classification (NCBI taxonomy): domain Bacteria; kingdom Bacillati; phylum Bacillota; class Negativicutes; order Veillonellales; family Veillonellaceae; genus Veillonella; species Veillonella sp. ACP1. Next base: position 8,639 of record NZ_ALKL01000011.1, read on the forward strand.
ATATTTGTATCACCAGCGGCTGCAGTACCAGCTTGTACTTTTTCAACAGCTTTTTTCTTAGCCTCATCAAGAACTTGTTTCAATTGTTCTTCAGTCGCTGCACGACCTTTAGTAGCGAAATCACTACCAGGTGTTGTTGGAATTGTTACGTTTGTTAAACCAGTTATATCACCAGTCTTACCATTTAAACTAATATTATGATCACCAGCTACAGTAACGGTTTGATTAGGATCAAATTTAACTTTACCATCACCAGCATTGTTCGTAATAGAGGAAATTTTATTCAAATCACCTTGAACATTCACTTTATATGGGTCAGCTTGTGTACCTGTACCAGACACAGTCGTATTTTGACCATGATCTAAATGTGTTTTTGCATCTTGCATAGCTTGATACAATTGGGAACCATTAACTGCATCTTTAGATGTCGCATTTACATCGCCATTAGCTACATTAGTAATTTTCTTATCGCCTGCATCTACACCAGTCTTAGTAATGGAAGGACCATTAGCAATTGTCACTCCATTTTTATCAACAGTTGTAGCACCAATCGTTAATTTACCATCTGGAGTTAGGTCAATTTCCTTAGACAATTGAACTTTCAACTTGCCATTAACGTTATTAACACCAATATTATTGTCAGTTAATTTATTTTTATCTGCACCACCAATAATATCTACTACATTGTTAAGATGCTTTTTAATAACATTAGGGTTTGTATCTTGGTTTGCTTGACCATCATCACCAGCAAACTTCATACCATCATCATGAGTCGCTACTTGATGAGAGTTATTATCTTGATCTTTGTAGATGATACGTGTAATGCCATCTACACCATCCTTGCCATCTACACCAGCTTTACCTTTTTCAACAACGATATCAGCACTAATACCATTAGCACCATCTTTACCATTTAAACCGATATGACCTACGCCATCTTTACCGGAGATAGATACTGCGTCTTTACCATCTTTACCTGTAATGCCTACTTTACCGTCATTACCATCAACACCATTAGCGCCTTTAGGACCAACGATAGATACACCAGCTTGACCTGTAGCACCATCATTACCATTAACAACGATTTTATCGAGGTTGGACAAATCTTTATTCAAGGCAAATTCGACTTTAGCACCATTAGCATCAGATATTTGTTTTACAGTGAGGTTCTTACCTGCAGCCATTTCAACAGTCTTACCATCGGAAATGTTCTTAGCAGCAGTTTCGGATGTAGGATCTGTGTTGCCTGTAGATTTTACATTCCAGGAAGAAGCAGTTCCAGTACCACCACCAGTAGCGCTTACTGTGTAAACATCTTCACCATTTGCACCTGTAGTCTTATTAACAGTTACATTAGTACCGGCTGCAACAACTGTCTTAGCAGCCTTCAATTGTTTTACGTTAACTGCATCATTATCATCTGTACCAGGAGCTAAGTTCACAATTTTATTATTGCCATTAGTTGTGCCATCGCCCATGGATAAGTTACCACCCTTAATAGTGACAGCAGGTGTTGTAGCATTTGGAGCATCATTCAATGTAATAGATGTGCTACCGTTATTTACGGAGTTGATACCTTTCAAGTTTTTATTCAACTTAATTTCCAATGTATCTGTGCCATTAGCTACTACAGCGATATTACCAGCTGCAGATGCAAAGCTTGGAACGTCTGTTGCAGCAACACCTTCACCTTGAACTTTCACAAGGGAACCAAGTTTATGAGCATTTTCAGTTCCAGTGTTGTTACCAGTGAAATTCAAACCTTTATTAATCAATGCATCAGATGTAGTTTTAAGATCTTTTACGTTTACAGCTGCGTTTGGAGTATCATTAGCTGCTGTATCCAATTTAGTTAAGAATGTATTACCTGTGGATGTACCAGTTTTATCGATAGCAGAACCAACGTTATTAACGATAGAGCCGCCACCAGTTGTATTACCAGCTGCATCTTGGAAAGATACAATTACATCACTTGCAACGACTGGAGTACCAGTACCATCAGCTTTTGTATTCCATGTAACAGCACCTGTTGTTGGATCTACAATTTTATATACTTTAGTGCCATCAGCCTTAGTATAAACTGCTGAAGTTACCGCGCTAATTGTCATAGAGCCATCTGCTGTTGTAGGTGTTTTAATAACAACATTGTCTCCAGCTTTTACATTAACTTTACCATTAACAGGAGCAACATCAGTGCCATTACCTTGGATTGTCCAGATATCGTCAGTAGTTGCTACCTTCTTAGTTTCTGTAGAACCAGCAGTTGCACCAGGTGTTGTGTATTCAATACGTTTATCACCAGTATTATAAGTAATATTAGTTGTACCACCAGGTGTTGTATGATCGCCTAATTCAACAGTTTTAGTTTGAACAGAATCTAAACCTTTAAGTTTTTTAGACAATTGAACGAGTAATTTACCATTACCATCATTGTTTACACCGATGTTACCAGTAGTCAAGTCAGCTTTATTAGCACCACCGATAATATCTAATGTTTCGTTAAGTTTCTTAGCGATAACTTTAGTTTTATCAGTACCTTGTGCATCATCACCAGCATATTTCATACCATCATCAAGGTTAGCTTGTGCTTTATCATCGAATACAAGACGTGTAGTTGTTGTACCATCTACACCAGGTGTACCAGGTTGTCCTGGTTGACCAGGAACTTCAACAGAAATAGTACGAGTTACACCATCTTTACCATTGATACCGATCTTACCGTCTTTACCGTTTTGACCAGTTACAGTCACAGTTTCAACATTAATATCTTTATCTAAGCTGTATGTATACGTTTGTGTTTTATTAGTAGTATCAACTTCTTGTTTTACAGTCAAGTTTTTGCCTGCTGCATAATTGATTGTGCCACCATTATCAACTGCTTTTACAGATGCAGAGCCATCAACAGTACCACCTTTGGCAATAGCATTCGTGTTGAAAGTATAACCAGATGTAATTTTATTAGCCAATGCAGACAAATCGATAACCGCTTTAGGACCAGATTGTGCAGTGCCATTACCATCTTGGTATGTCAATGTTACTTTATTATTAGCATCAACTGTATATTCAGCTACATTATTTGTAGTGCCTGCAGTTGGAGCAATGTGTAAATCAGTATCTTTAGCAATTTTCTTAACATCACCAATATTAGCACCATTTTTATCATCACTAGCATTATTGTTTACAATACCAGATTTAAGGTTAGTAATGTTGTTATTGCCAGCATTGATGTTACCACCAGTGAATTTGAAAGCATCACCATTATTTCCAGTAGCGTTTGGATCTTGGAATACTAATTTACCGGAGTTAGTATCACCAGTAATAGAGTTAATACCGGTTAAGTTTTTATCGAGTTTTACATCGATTGTAGTATCATCACCAGTTTGAGAAATAAAAGTCTTGATATTCGTACCGCTATAATCAGCATCTACACCATTACCAGCACCTTGTACTTTCACAGTGGAGCCTAATTTATTAGTTTTTACACCACCAACGTTAGCGTCGAATTTCAAACCTTTATTTGTCAAACCATCTGCCGTATTTTTCAAATCGGATACATTAACTGCAGCATTTGGAGTTGCTGTATTAGCATTATCTAATTTTGTTAAGAAATCGCCACCGGTTTGATTTTTGATAGCAGAACCAACGTTATTAACGATAGAAGTGGCATTTTTTGTATCGCCAGCTGCATCTTGGAAAGATATGATTACATCGCTTGCAGCTACATCATTACCAGAAGAACCATCTAAGTTAGTTGTATATGTACCATCGGAACGTTTAACTACTTTAGTGCCATCAGCTTTAGTGTAAACCGCTGGAGTTACAGCATTTACAGTATATGTTTTTTGACCTGTAGTAGCATCAGATGCTTCAGATACAGTGACATTGTTACCAGCTTTTACAATTGTACCAAGACCAGTAATAGTTTTCTTACCATCATTATCGATATTATCAAGTTTCTTAGTAACAAGACCATCAATTACTGTAGTCGTATTAGGTACAAGAGTGTTATTACCATCTGTATAGGTCATGGTAACTTTGCCAGTACTATCTACAGAATATGTACCTGGAGTAATATGTTTTTCATCTGCAAGGTTAGCTACTTTATTAACTGTAGTGCTACCATCATTAGTGTATGTAATGCGGTCGCCATCTTTCTTAATAGTGGTTGAAGTAGCACCACCATTAGGATCTTTCAAGGTAATTTCTTTAGTGATTGTTTTATTAGTTGTTACACTATCTAAATCTTTAAGATCTTTATCTAGTGAGAATGCAACAGATGCATTACCACCCACGTTCTCTTGCTTAACAGTTAAATTTTTACCAGCTTTCATAGTAACAGTTTTGCCATCAGCAATATTTTGAGTTGCCCCGGAACCTGCTGCTACAGTACCTTCAGTAGTAGATACTTTATCAGATGCAATATTCCAAGAAGAAGCACCTGCACCAGTGTTTAACGCAGAGAAGTCGATAACTGCTTTAGTACCAGTCTTATTAGCGCCAGTACCGTCGTTGTATTCCAATACAACTTGTTTTGTAGTTGCATCATATTTATAAGCTTGTGCGGCAGCACCTGTTGCTGTATTACCAGATGCAGTACCACCAAGATGTTCATTAGTAAGAGTAGATGCTGTTGGCGCAATATGAAGTTCACTAGCCTTCAACGTATCATGAACAGATTTCAATTGGTCTTCTGTAGCTGCTTGGCCAGATGTGAAGTTTGTTGGATCAAATGTTAAGTTTTGTAAACCACCAATCTTACCTGTGCTTGCATTAAGTGTAATGCTATGATCACCATCTACAGTAACAGTTTTATTTGGACCAAAGGAAATTTTTCCGTTGTTTGTACCACCATTTGTAATGGAAGAAATACCAGTTAAATCGCCTTCTACATCTACTTTATATGTATCTACACCATTCACATCACGTTTAGATGCTTTTGTATTTTTACCATCTTCCATATTGATAGCAGATTTAGCTAAGTTTTTAATCTTAGTTTCGCCAGCAGGTGTAATATTGGAGAGATCTTGCTTAGCAATACCAGTAATTTTAGTTGTTTCAGTCAAATCTTTGCCATTACCATCAACATATTTTAATGTTACGGAGCCATCATTAGCAACAGCATAAGTATCAGGCTTAATATGTTTTTCATCGCCAAGATTTGCAACTTTATTTGTTACAGTAGCACCAGGTGCAGCACCAGTAGTTGTATCTGGAGATGTAATTGTAATGTGATCTCCATCAGTCTTAATTGTACTACCACCAATTTCTACTGAAGTTAAATCTTTAAGATCTTTATTCAAAGAATAAGTATATGTATGTTCACCAGTCAAATCTTGTTTAACTGTTAAGTTTTTACCAGCCGCAAAGTTTACTTGATCACCAGGTTTTACAACAGTCGCTGTAGAATTACCAACAAGTGTACCACCATTTGCTTTAGCATTGGCTTTCCAACCGGAGTTATTAATTGTATCTACAACAGTTTTAACAGTAGCAATACCATCTTTACCAGCTGCACCAGCTTGTCCTGGAACACCAGGTTTACCATCAGTTACCACTGGAGCTGTACCAAGATTAACATCAAATGTTACTTTACCATCAGCACCAACGCTAGCAGTTGTATAATCACCACCAGTGAAGTTCAAACCTTTATCAAGTTTTACTGTTTGATCAGCAGTTGTAGTAGTACCATTAGTTGCTTTATAAGTCAATGGAATTTGTTTTGCAGCTTTATTACCATCGAATGTAACTGCATATGTTGTATTATGATTAGCATTATCTGGTGCCGCTGTTACAGAGATAGGGTTATTTGTATCTGCTGTATAGGTACCACCAGTTGTTGTACCACCATTATTTACTGTTACAGCTTCACGAGCCGAGTCTTTAACAGCGTTACGGGATACGGATACTTCATACGTTGCACCTGCATCACCAAATGTATCGCCAGTTTTTGGATTTACTTCTGCAATATTCGTATCATTAGCACCGTTGGCTGCTTTTTGTACTTTTTCAGTAGATGCAGTACCACCTGTTGCCAAACCAGATAAATCAATAACGGCTTCTTTACCAGTAACTACAGTATTATTACCATCTGTATATGTTAATTTAACTTTTTTATTAGCGTCAGGCGTATACGTACCAGGAGTAATATGTAATTCAGTATCTTTCAACTGTTTTAGATTAACTGCATCTTTATCGTCTGTACCAGGAGCAAGATTTGTAATCTTAGAATTTCCCATATTCAAGGAACCACCAGTGATATTGATGGAGTTACCACCAAATGTCATTGTTGGACCACCAGCTGTATTAGCAATAGATGTAATGCCTGTTAAAACTGGATTTAAGGAGTATGTATATTCTTGATCACCAGTTGTATTATTAATACTTTGTTTTACTTTTAGATTATCGCCTGCACTATAAGTAACTTGTGTGCCAGGTTTAACATTACCTACACTTGGAGTACCATCTGTGTTACCACCAGCAGTTGCTTTCCAGTAAGAATCATTAATAGCGTCAACTACATTATCAGTTGTTGCAATGCCATTTGTAGTAGGTTTTACAGCTTTACCATCTGTATGAGTGATATTACCACCTTTTTTAGCTGTTACTTTAATAGCACCAGTTGATTCAACAGATGTGGAAATAAGGTCACCATCACCATTTACAGTCAATGTACCATCTGTTAGCAAGAAATCACTATTACCCGTATCAGCAGCATATTTTAAGTTAACGCTTCTTAACTGAGCTACGTTAACAGCATCAGTATCTTCTTTACCTGCTGCAAGGCCTGTGATTTGACGAGTTTGTGCAGAACCATTACCAATAGAGACTGCCGCGAGTGTAGATGTTTGTGCAGCACTAGTTAATCCACCATATTTATTTGTGCGAGAATCAGCTGGATTGAAACCTTGTACACCTGCCGCAGTAGATGCTACAGACGTGGAACCAATTGCAACACCATCTGCAGTACTTGCGGTAGCTCTATAACCTATTGCAACGGACCTTGCTTGAGCTGCATTGGCACCAGCACCCAATGCTGCCGCACGTTCAGCCGCATTCGATAAGCCACCAACTGCAGTAGCATAATCAACAGCTTTAACGGTCTTTCCTGCTGAAGCACTACCGATTGCAACAGAATAATCACCAATGGATTCAACATTGCCACCAATACCAATTGAACCTGTCTTTGTTGATTGAACATTACTACCAATAGCAGTTGTATTAAGATTAGTAGACTGTGTTCCATTACCAAGAGCAACAGAGCTTTGACCACTAGCAGTAGCAGAAGTGCCAATAGCAGCCGTATCTAAACCACTTGCCGTTGCTCCATGCCCAACCGCAATAGCATTCTTTTTAGATGCTGTTGTTTTATTACCTGCACCAGTATCACTACCAATAGCAATAGCTTGCTCAGCTGTAGCTTCGGCATGACCACCGATAGCCATTGCTCTAGCTGCTTTTGCTTTTGCATTATCACCAATAGCTACACCACTAATACCAGTTGTTTCGGATTGGTAACCACCTGCAAATGCATATGTACCGCTTGCTATTGCACCAGGACCAACACCTGTGGAGTTTTTATCAGCGCTAACCATATTACCTAATGCAACGGCAGCTTCATCAGTAGCACTAGCTTGATAACCAACTGCAACAGACATCTTACCGCTTGCATTGGTTACACCACCCATTGCAATGGATATTTCACCATTAGCATTTGAGAAATTACCGATAGCCACAGAATGTTTACCTGCTGGTCGACCATTTGCATTATTGTGCATACCAATAGCAACAGCAGCTTCTTGATTTGCCCATGTATCAGGGCCTACTGCTAGTGTTTCTATAGATGGATCATCATGACCGTACAAACCACTATACGCTTGTACTTGAGCCCCTGCACCAACCATAGCCAAGCCAGCCAATACGCTAGCTAAAACTTTTTTCTTACCACCATTGTTTTTCGCTACTTCAGATACTACAACGTAGCATTCTTTTGTTTTGCTCCAAACAACTTTAAAGATCTTATTCATATTTCTATGAACCCCTTTCTTTTTCTCTTTCTTTAAGACACTTATAATCCTTAATTAATCCCTATTCAATAGAAATAAAAATCATTGTGTGAAGAACATTTTCTCATGTTTCACTTTTCATTCATCTTACTTCATGTACATACTATAACAAAAAATTTTCTTTTTGTAAAACATTTTCTCTCATTTTTTTCTCATAAAATTGGAAAAATGTTTTATTTTTTAATTTTTGTTAAGAAATGGTGTAATTTTTACACATTTTGTACTATTTTTTTCAATTTCAGTAAACATATATTAATCATTTTCGATTTATTTACTTACATAAATATTAACAATCACGATTTCTTCATAAATATGATGTTAATATGTTTATGCACTACAAGTTTTTTCGATATATTGTAAAATGCTATTAAATCATGTTAAATAAGGATATAAAAACCATTACCTATCAGGAAAAACAAGTGTTTAAATTAGTGAAACTTATCAAATGTACATCATAAAGCATGAATGAGTTATTCATGAATTTAGTTGTGAGCCCATCTATAATAGTTAAATTTTAAATTTCTCTATTTTCTCTATTTATAGTTATATATATCTATGAAATGCCAGTTCTATGATCCTTTTAATTTGCTATATATAGTTATATATATAGGGATATAAACTTTCACCATAAAACTATGTAGTATGATATACTAATCTACAGTAATACATGAGGGAGTGTAGACAAAGGGGTTAATTATGAAAAAAGAAACTAAAAAAAATAAGGCCGCATCAGCCTCTGCTGAAACGGCAACAAACAAGAATGTTGTAACTAAACCGGATGCAACGGATACAACAACGCATACTATGGACGTTCCTACAGATGTAGAAAAGGGTATCAACGATTTAAAGGCATCCTATGATACGTTCCTATACATTTCAAAGCCATTTTCTAGCACAAATATTAACAATTTGTACGCTAAGGCTAAGATTTATGGCCTCGATCCGGTTGCGCCAAGCAAGGCGCGCGTGCTAGAGCTTGGTGCATCCTGTGGCGGTAATATCATCCCGCAAGCGATGTACTACCCTACAGCGACTTTCACAGGCATCGACCTATCCGGCGTACAGGTGGAGCACGGCAAGGAGACCATCGATTCTATCGGCCTTACGAATGTGACGCTGCTCGAAAAAAACATTATGGACGTGGATAAGAGTTTTGGCACCTTCGATTACATCATCGTTCATGGTATCTGGTCTTGGGTACCGGACATGGTGAAAGACAAAATTCTCGACATTTGCAGCGAGAATTTATCGAGCCGCGGCATCGCTTATGTATCGTACAATACGTACCCTGGCTGGAAGCGGTTGGAGCAATTGCGCGACATTATGTTATACGCGGATAAACGGGCGGAAGATAAGGGGTTATTAGAACGCACGTTGTATACGAAGAGTGTGTTAAAGCTTGTAGCGGAAACGATGAACAGTGACGATCGTTCTCGGGCACAATCGAATTACAAAATTAACAACATCAATCGGGTGTTACAATCTAATGATTATTACGTAGCACACGAGTACTTGGAAACGTACAATGATCCAGTGTATGTATCCGATTTTATCGAACGAGCTCGTCAACACGGCTGTGCCTATGTAGGTGACGAATCATTACAACGATCCTTCATTACCTGGCTTTCAGGAGACGTGGAAAAAAACATTTCCACCCTATCTAACGGCAATTACATCGACAAGGAACAGTTCTACGATTACGTGTACGACACGCAATTCCGCATGAGCCTATTGACGAAACTGTCCAACGAGGACAAGATCAATCACGACGAAACTGTAACCCAAGACATCTTGAACAACCTGTACTTTATGGCGCCATCTAGAAATGTGAAGGGTGTTCCTGAGGACTGGACCAATACTGTTCACATCGCTATCAAGGTGTTGATGGATACGTTCAAGGAATTTACCGTTCAGGATATCGTCAACTATATTAGTTCCCACTATCCGGGCTATGTCATCGATGGCGACGTGTTGTATCAACGTCTGTTCCTCCTCATCGTGACGGACAACCTCAACATTTACGGTTCTTCCTATCTTCGCACGCCGTTTGTTGAAAATGAAAGCTACATCCCAGAGCGCTTTATTAAATACATCGAAACCATTGTGGAAAAAGGCGGCAACCAATACCTCACACCGGGTAACATGTACAACCAAGTGGACGAGGTCGTCGACAACGGCCTATTATATGTGATGAAACAATTGGCTAAACCAATCTCTCGGGCCGATTTAATCGCCAATCTCGACGAAAACCTAACTGTTAATCGCACCACTAAGGACGGCTATAACTACGTTGTACCGACCGAAGAATACATGGACGAAGTGTTGACACACATTGAAATGCTGGGGTATTTTGAGAAATAATTTGAATACGAAAACGAGGCAACGGCCATATGGCCGTTGCCTCATTTTGTTGTTTTTATAATATATAGTTTTAAAATGACTATTTATAAGAGTCCAATAAATATGACTCTGTCGGATTATAAGAATCACCTAAAACTATACGTTCATATTCACCTAAAATAAATTCTCTTTTAATTTTCCTTTTTATCGTCTCATTTCTAAAGAGCATTATTATAGTTCCAATAAGGCCTGCAAAATCGATTTCTTTTAACACTTTTGCATTCCCAAAATAAGCTCGTACTGCATGAATAATTACATCACTACCTGTAGCAATAATATTAGAGTATTCTAATATTTTCATTGTTTTTACATGATATAATTCTCTTTCTCGATGATCTGTAGAAGGACAGGTAAGCATATGTACAGAACTGATGAGTATATTAATAAGATTATAAATCTGATAAGACATACCAAATTTAATGATATCCCCTGCGCTAATATATTTAGTTAATTCCTCTGCATATCGATTATTAAGTATTAAATTAGCCCCTGGAATTTGAATGCCACAAGGTGTATAGAGATCCGTACCTATATGAATAACCTGCTTTATCAATGCGGCTACAATAGAAGTCGCATCATTATCAAGTCTAGAAGATGCAGCTTTTAAAGTTTCTATAGTTGAACAAATATCTCCTATACAAGGATTTTTCAAATTTGCATCATATTCTACATGACATGTAATAGGAATAGGTAAAGGTAAAGGACCTTTCGCCCTACAAGTAATTGTATTAGTAAGTATATTAGATGTACCTAAAACCAAACCAATTATTGGATCATGACCAAAAGTAGCAAATCGATGATTCGCTTCTTTAAAAAATCCATGATTTATACCTTTAAATCTCGTAGCATCATAGGGAACTCCACGAGTAGTACATATTTGCATTAATGGTGCATAATAAACATCTGGAGTCGTATCTACTCCATCATTTAACTTGCCTAATAATCTATCTTGTAGTTTATGTAATAGATCTTCCTTTTTATTTTCTGCCCCTGCTGGCTCAACTTTAGTAAGTGCATTAATTACATATATCCTAATACATTGCAAAGCTGTCGCAGTGAATAGAAATGCAATATCTTGTCGATTCAACGAAGTACGCTTAGAAAATTCTTCATCTAAATCATTAAGTATATTTGTTGTATTAATAGCAATAGACTGTAAACGCTTTATCTCTTTTTGTTTATCATCAAATGAACTAATCGTATTATCTAAAGACTTTACAGTAGCATTTTTTCTGGCTAGTAATTCATCAATGGTACTCATCCCAAATCACCTACACGTTCTTGATAATAAGCAATAACTTTTTCATGTTCTATCACTTTAGAAATGCATTCATCATAAAGATTTATGAGATTTTGTGACTCTTTATCTCCTTTAGATTTTAATATATCCATATTCTTTCTACATTCAGATATCTTTATCTCCCACATTTTTTGTGCATTTTCAAAACCTCGATTCTCAATGGCTTCAATTTCTTTTTCCCGTTTTTTTAGCATTTTCCAAGTAATAGGACCTATTAAACCAAGGGCCATACCGGCAAGGCCAAGGCCTAAAGCTAATGGCACTCCACCTACTATTCTACCGATACCACTTCCTGCTGCTTTTAACAGACCACTTCCCATTGCACCAGTTGCCGTTCCTATTAACCCGCCTGTTGCTATTCCTATTAATCCACCTGCAGTTGAACTTTTCGTTTTACTTGTATCTTTAGAGTTATACTGCTCAATTTCATATTTTAATTTTTCTTCATATACTTCTTTATATCTTGGTATGTCTTTCTCTAGTTTTTTTAAGTACTCTAACTTTTCATCTATTAATTTACTAAAACGTTCTTTATCCAAAGTATACTTTGATATTAATTGCGCTTCGCATTCTTTTATTTCTTCTAAAATAGGTTCATAAATTCTCGCAGCGCGTTCAACGCCTCTTTTTTCAGCCTCTAATTTTTTATCTTTCCCTTTACCAAACAATAATGACAATATCCCACTACCAACCAATAATGGTAACATGTTTTCATCCCCTTCAACACAAATTTAACACTAACATCATTAGTATCACAAAAGCTCTCTATTGATACTAATTTAGAATACATAAAATCAACACATAACTTCCTATATATTCTCTTATTATATTATAATCTATACTTATCAATATTGGTATTTAAAATTCATCTTATAGAATCTAAAAAGGAGCTGTAATAAAACAGCTCCTTTTTATTGCTATCTATCAATCCACTCTATATAAAACATAACCCTAAATTGGAATTACGTTCTAATAAGTGTTTATCTTATTTTATATGCACCAGCTTTCCTAAAAGCATAAGAAATTTCAGCATTATTTGTCGATTTATATAATTCTTCGTTCTGTTCCCCAAGCATGATATCTCTATAGTAAAAGTCGCGTAAGTTATTGCTTGTCTTTACATTAACCATTCGCGTATATCGATTGCTAGGATTAGTTGTGGTAAAAGCAATACAGCCTTTATCAAGTGTTTCTAAAGGTCTTAGGTTATGAGATGTAAATATTAATTGGCCTTCACCTTTCTCTGAAATGATTCGTAAAATCTCACCAAGTAGATATTCAAAGATACCCGAGTCTAGCTCATCTATGGCAACCGTAATGGATTTTCTATTATAGACAGAAATTAATAGGCCTAAAACGGAAATAATTTTACGTATCCCTTCAGATTCATATTTTAATGGAATATATGTATTTGATTTATAGGATACTAACTCAAATCGCTCTCCGTCTTGATTATCCTGCAATTTTTCCTTACCTAGTGTTTCTACACCTATAGTTAATCCTGGTACAATTTGGGTTAATACCAAATTCATCATAGCTATACTATCTCTAATATCTTGTACAACGGCTATAGGAAATACATTAGGTTGATTTAAGGATAATCCAATCGTACCTACAATATGTCTCGTATCAGCCCGATAGTTAATCTCTAATGGTAGTGCATCGAGACTAATTAAGCCACTATGTTCCGTTGTTACTACAAATAAATCATGATTTCCATACTTCACTAAATCTGTCAAAATCGAATAGACTAATGCAAAATCTTGATTTGATTCCATCACTTCATTACGACTATGAAGCCGTTTCATAAACTCAGGAGAGAAAATAAAGGATCGCGATTCCACATTCGCTTGTTTTTTATTTACGATTAGATCTGTAATATCATCAATATCACGACCAACTAGTAAGTCTAATTTTGATTTAGGTTTAAAGATTTGCTTAGCCGGTACATTCGTGTCAATTAAAACACGTTTTCTAATATTGGTTTCTATACTTTCAAGCTTATATTGTAAGCGCTCTTTTGTAATACAAATACGATGTTCTCCATCTCTGGTATCATCCGATATATTACTTTCACCAGTAATCGATGAAGTAATGCCTAATTCCACCTCATAATCTACTAAAATATGTTTATGATTATCCTCTATTAACAATTCAAAATTTAATTCACACGTATGAGAGGCAGAGGATATATTGATATAATCACGAATTGTAGAAGGCAATTTTTGGCCTGTAAGTAATAATTTTAAAATGCTAATCGCATCTATAAGTGCCGTTTTACCGGAACCATTTTGACCATATATACCTAATAGACTCGATTTATAGTCCTTTCTGGTATTTATGAAATTGATACGACCGTGTTCAATATTCTTTATATTATCTATCGTCATAGATGCTAAACGAATATATTTGGTAGTGTTCATATACTTACCTCCTAGTATGCTAAGTGTAACACACCAACTATTTATATTCAATTAAATTGCAAAAACGATATTTTATATTACGATTTACTATTTTAATTTACGTTTTGTAATACCACAAATAAAAAAACTGATACAAACACTACTACTAATCGCTAGAGTTCGTATCAGTTTTTTCTCTATATATTATTTTTTATTCACTCTAACTCGTTCAATTGTCGGTTGTCCTTGGCTATTTTTTGCCACTGTGTCAACGCGGAACAATGCCATTTCAGGGCTGAATTCTGTTACCAGTTGTTCGTCTACTTGTACGCCGTTTTGAAGGGCACGGTATACGATTTCTGCAAATTCGTAGCGAGTTAACAAGCGATTACCACCAAATGTACCATCTGGGTATCCTTCTACTAAACCACGACGGGATAGGTCACTCACTGCTTCATATGCCCAATGGTTGCTAGCCACATCTGGGAATAATGTAGTGCGGTCTGCTTTCATATGCGTACCTGCCACATCGTTTAAGAGGGCTGTCAATTTTTGGATTTGTGCATTTTGAAGAGCTACGGTTTTCTTAAGTTCTAACACTTCTTTACCGATGGCCACGCGAGAACGAGATACATTGCTATGAGCACCGACTTTCACAGAAAGACCTGCATTCACAACAGTTTCCCCATTACCTATAGTGGAACCTACGCTCAATTGAACGTCCTCATTAGGACGATAGAATGCACCGAGTGCAGCAGCATTGCCATTATGGTAATGACCATAGCCAGCCGCAAAGTCCCATTTTGCATCTGGATCAAAGTCGAGCGGATGAAGGGCCGCCAAGGCAGCCGAACCAGCTACGGCCTTATTAACGCGTTTATCTAAGCGGGATACATCTTTTTTAAGATTCGTTACATCCCCTTGAACGTTGACAGTATTGTATGCATTCACGGATATCATGTCATGTAATCGTTTAAGTTGTGCCACGTTTACCGCATCAGTATCATTTGTACCAGCCGCAACGGATGTAATTTGACGCGTTACGCCATTTGCTACATCACCAACGGACACAGCAGATGCTGTGGATTTCCAGGTAGCAGATGTATCGGTAGATGGCGCGTTAGTAAGGATATCATAACCAACTGCACCGGCCGCTACTGTTGCTTTAGAACCATTACCAAGTGCTACACCACCTTCGGTGGATACGTCTGTGTTATGACCAAGGGCCACTGCATCGTGAACTGCTGTTGTCGTTCCATTGTCGCTAGAGCCGATAATAACAGCATGATTAGCACCTGTTACGGTACGGTTATCGCCGACGATAATCGTATTCTTTGCATCAGAAACGGTGTTCTTAGAACCGATAGCAGTCAAATGCTGTACATTAGATGCAGTATTACCTACGCCCATAACAAGGTTGTCTGCGCTTTCAGCACGGTTAGCACCTGTTACAGTATTGTTAATACCAACCATAGCTGTACGCAATGTGTAGTCTGCTTTGTTACCGCCGCCAAAGGCCATCGTTGCGCCGCCACCGTTAGATTCTTTTACGGCTTCACGGAATTTACCAGCTAATTCCTTCGCAGAATTGCCACCATCCTCCGGTGCACCATAAATAGATGTAACGGAATTAGTAATTTCGTTACCAGCACCCATGATAATAGAACCATTGGAATTGAAAGTTCGGTTTGCTGTACCAACGATACTATTAGCAATACCAGAGTAATAGTTATTAGCTGTTTTAGATTCGATGCTATTTAAAGAACCATTAATAGTGGATCCCAAGTTCTTAACAGGATTTGCCATACGTCCACCATTATATCCACTGGAAATAATGTTATAAGTACCTGTATTAGTAGCAAATGCACCATTAGTAAAGCTATTGGCACCTACTGTAGTGGCATACGCATTCAATGCATCTTTACGAGTAGTCGCTGTATCTACTGTGGTATCACCAAGATTACCTTTATAGTTATGGGAACCAATCATAGTACTGCCAGTACGAGCAAATGTATTGTCACCAATTGCTACGCTACCTACTACCTTTGTTGGATCCGACGGAATTCTTGCAGAAGAGAACCAATTACCACTAAAGGTTGTTTGACCTAATGCAAAGCTAGCCTCAACACCACCAGCCATATTTTCAATCTTTGCATTTTTACCGATTGCAACACTACCACCTTGGCTAGCATAGTTATTGATGTTAGCACCATTACCGACTACGATATCTCCTGTAGCGGCACTGGCGCCATTAGAATACCCAATCTTAGCACCATTACCAATTGCTACGTTTTCAATCTTTGGCGCATTGCTACCTGTCCCATAAGCAACACCATTACCAGCACCTGCCGTAACATCCGCTGCACTAGCCACACATAAACTGGATAACAACATACCATTAATCAATATCGCCAATAAGCGTTTCCGTTTGTTCATAATCTTCCCTCTCCATTTACAAACAAATACATAATACGATCTCTCACTCATCATTTATTCATGATGTTTACATGAATTATATTATCATATTTTAAACATTTGTAAATAGTTTGTTTATAATTATCTTTAATTTATTAACAAATTTATAAGATAATTAATATAATAAAAAACGGATAGCTAATCGCAATGGACTAACTATCCGCTTATATACTGAGGTTTTTATGAATGATCTGTTTATATTATACAGCTATCTGAGTATCTCAATATTATCTGTTATTCAATTTTTGTACGAGCATATCTACTGTTTCTTGTAACTTTTTATTTTGAGCCTCCAATGTATCAACCCGTTGTTCGAGAGCATTATAGGACGCAGGAGAGATTTTTTGTAGCGTTTTGTTTTCACCGAATTTATAGGATACACCAAGGTTGGCCATGATGTGGTCATTAACGGTAGCACCGGCTGTGAGGAGCAAGTTTTCCTTTGGATAATACCCCACACCGAGGGCTAGCGCATTGGCATCTTTGTAGTGGCCAATACCGCCCATCACTTGTACTCGATTATCTGGATCAAATTGCATTGGATGTAATGCAGCTAGTGCCGCAGCACGAGCATCGCCTTTATTGGCCTCTTTTCCAATGTTGCTAATTTTGTTATATAGATTATCGATTTGTTGATTTGCACCATATAATTGGGAACCATTGATGGCATCTGTAGAATCCGCGCTTACGCGGCCTGCCGCTACATGAGTGATGGTCCGTTCTTGACCGGTAGCGCCTACGGATACGGTGGATACCGGTGCAGTGCCGGCAAAGTTAACGGTGCCACCTGCATAAGTGTAGCTTGGAGTGCTCACCACATCGCTACTTTCAGCAGTGGAATTATTACCTAATACAACTGCATTATCTAGGGATGTTTTCACATTATTACCCATTACGAATGTGTTATTGGCACCAATTTCGTTCTTGTTACCTATGCTATAGGAGTTATCCCCCTTAACAGTGGCCACATTATACGTACCTACACCAAAGGCGCCAGATTGGTCACCTTCAATCTTGTTGTATGCACCTATGGCAGAATTCTTGTTACCTTCAAAAATAACGCCATGACCCATGCCATAGTTGAAATCACCATTTACATTAGAGTTAGAGCCAATCAACACTGTATTGTTACCTGTGCTGCCACCCGCTTGGCCAGCACCAAGCCATACGTTTTTATTCCCCTTAGCATTAGAACCGGCGAAAGCACCGATAGCAATTGTATCAGAAATAGTTGATTTAAAGCCTGCCGCAAAGTTACCTAAGAAATTATAGTCTCCTTTGCCTTCCATAAATGTTTTAGCACCTAATGCGACGTTCCCACCACCTTGAGAACCATTCAATGCTACACGACCAATGGCAATGTTATTACCCGTTGCATTTGGATCTCCTGAATGAGAATATGGATTACTGTTGGTTGCCCCAGCTTGACCACCTAAGGATACATTATCC
Source organism: Veillonella sp. ACP1 (assembly GCF_000286635.1). NCBI lineage: Bacteria > Bacillati > Bacillota > Negativicutes > Veillonellales > Veillonellaceae > Veillonella > Veillonella sp. ACP1. The sequence continues at coordinate 26,728 of NZ_ALKL01000011.1, forward strand.
GAATTGGTGAAAGAAGCACCCTGTAGTCCGATATTATAGGCTGCACCACCAGCGGAAACAATAGGTGTATCAGCGGCTTGCACCAAGCCTATAGACGATACACTAAACACACTCATCATTGAAACAATACATAATTTTGTTGCGTAATTCATATTACGACCCTCCCACACTTTCAAAATGTGTTGCTATACTCCCGCTAGCGTTCTCGAGGCACCATAAATTTCAGCCACCACATAAGGGTTCCCGCAGGTACTCAATTTGGCGAGTATCCGTTTCGTATAATCTAGATGTTCTAACAAAGCATCGCGTAGTTTGCGTTGCACGTGGTCAGGGGAATGAAATACGAGTATAGGATCAAAGTCTCCTATGATGATATACGTTGTATGTGGTTCTGGTCCTGGCTCAATGCGGTATTGAAATGGAATGATAACGTTGAATAAACCATATACCACATCACGCCCGATGGGTTTGCGCGATTTCAGGCTCGCAAAAGTCATGTTCGGACTCATCGTTCTAGGGTCCGTATACATCGGCTTTGACCGCCTCGACGATTGAATGCCGTTTGCTAGAACTCCCTCGTGGTGCGCTACTTCTCTCAATACCATCTTAATGGATTTATGGATGATTTCACGCCGACCATCTACATAGTAACACGCGGTACAATCACCGCCGTCAATATAGATTGGGATCAAGCAACATATATGGTGATCTACATCGCCATATATTGCATTTGGATTACAAGAAATTGATTCGTTATTACTTACATTTGCACACGTTGTATTCAACATTATCTTAACCTTTCTGTAAGATTAATAAATAGTCAGTAATAAAATAAGGAATTCCTCTTGTAAAAGCTTATAAATAACACGTGTTATAGTAGGTGCTTTAGCAGCACTTATGAGTTAATTGTATACCTATAATTACAAACTGTAAATATATAAATTAAAAAATATTTTAGTTTTTTAAAATTACTTATAACTATGCATATTTTGCATATCTTGAATATCGAATTCTTTGTTATCCGCTACCATCATATAGTACCGCAATTGGTCGATGGCCTTTTTATGGCGTTGTTGCACAGCCTGTCTAGACTGATGTGTTTCACAGCCTATGTCTACGCAGCTCTTGCCATCTCGATATAGGGCATACAATAACTGTTGTTGCTGCCGGGGCAGTTTTCTGAAAGCAGACCACAGACGATTGCGCAATTCGTCTTCTGTTACCGTACCGACAATATCTCGTTCAATATCCACATCGCTAGGGAACTGATCCATCGCTGGCTCTGATACATCATCACCGGTACATAGGGGCAAGGTCAACTCGTGGCGCCACTGATGAGCTGATTGTTTATAAAAATTAAGATAACCATAATGAATGGCTGCTTTCACATATCCTGAAAATGGTACCTTTCCCGATGTGTGAAAGCTATAGATGGATTCGATAAAGATGATCCACAGAAATGATTCGACGTCATCCGTCAGCATAGCCGTACTACATCGGGTTGCATACCGCATGATGAGCGGCCGATAGCGCCGGCATAGCTCGATTTGTGCCGCATCGATAGTCAATTCCTCGATGGGCCACACGGCTCGTTCCGTACTGAGCACTGATACACGACGTTCTTGGCAGACGCGCACTAAACTAAGGTCTGTCACCGCTTGTAATACCTTTTGGGGACAAACCACATGCTTTACCTTCATATTCGTTCCTTTCTGCCTAGGCTTACTTGGAATATACACCCAAATGAGTATTTAGACAAACGAGAAATTCCGCCATAAATGCATACATTTACAGCGGAATTTTTGTTGTTACATATGTATTTGTGTATAATTACAAACCTATTTCAGAAAAGTACGTCAATTTAGATCAATTTTACATAGCTACATGAATTTGAATCGATCGTTGTACAGTGAGCAAGTTCGAATCAATTACAAGTCGCACGAATTCGAATTCATTTCACTAAAACGATTGTATTAAGCGAGTGTATCTAGCACAGGTTTTGCAATGGTATCGTAAATATATTGCCCTTGACCACAGTTGATTTCCTCGAGATTTGGGAACACGAACTGGTACCAAAATTGGAACATAGTATTCACAAAATGGTAATCTGCGTAACGCAATGGACCACGGCTACCACCTTGAATACGTCCAATAATTTCCATATCTAAGAGGTCGGCCATACGGGTTGCAAAGGTACCACTCTTAAGCTCACTGGCATGACATAATTCTGTATAGAACGGCTTATCCAATTGTGCTAACGCATAGAGAATCGCATTAGCGGCGCCTACATTACGAATGTAGCGCATAAGTAATCGTTGTGGTTCCGTACATAATATGCCTTGTGGTCTGAAGAATAGACGCACCATATTTTCATCTACCGATAAGGCGGGATCTATATGCACGAGGTTCCCCGGCATACCGCCTGTTACGTGGTATAGCTTAGCAATATCTTCATCCGTATAGTCCCAACCTAATGCTCTCACATCATCAAGTGTGAACGGATTGACCTTGAAATAATTATGAATGTAGGCTGCAATCAAGCTTGATTCGCCTAAGATTCGCCCTTTTAATTCGTCCACATGGGTTCCCATGAGAAGTACGAATACTTTGCCATGGTCGCGATAGGTTTCCATCAAGTCACGCAATATGATAGGCGCTTGTGGAACCGTATCCACAAATGAAGGATAATCATCTATGATGAGCATGATCCGCTTGTCAAGACTTGCTTGAAAAACGCCACGCAATGCATCCTCTAAGGTCTTAAAAGACCCTAATGGCACCTTTAGTTCTCTCTCAATTGATCGAATATGAATGGACTCATTCGCCAAGCGTCCAAGCAGATATATGGTATGACCCTTGCCTAATCGAGCCTGTAACTGTCTAGCGATATACGTTTTACCAACGCTGTAAGGACCGTGTACAACACTCATTTCCATGCGATCCTGATTGTATAGTTCCATTATGGCGTCAATGACCACCTCATGGTTACTACATTTCATATAAGATCTCACCTCCCTTAAAATAGTTCTCAGGAGTTTATTATATCATATTTTAAATAAACTATAAAATATATCTTGTAAATTTTAACAAATAGATAATAAATTCATTTTTTACACATAAAAAACTCTTTTCCCTGATGAGAAAAGAGTTTCTGTATGTTTAATATGTTATTCTTGAAAGCATATGCTTACTCTACTGTTCATTGCTAAATTTCATGAGCATGATGCGGCGCACCGATTCATCAAGCCGTGCTTCGGAAATGGTTCCATTCTCTACAGCCTGTGTTAACGCATCGTGAACTGCCTTGATATGCTTGGCATGCTTACAAAGGATAACCATGTCGCTGCCCGCATTGATGGTGCGCACCGCATAATCCTCTATGGACATACCAGCAACAGCAGCGCCGACCTCGATATCATCGGTCATCACCACGCCCTCAAAGCCCAGTTCATTCCGTAGCCAATCTGTAATGATCGGTTTAGATAGACTCACCGGATGATTCGCATCGATAGAGGGTACTTTCACAGCATTCACCATAATCATAGGATATTCGTCACGCGTCGCATCGATGAGCTGAGCAAATACGCGACCATCATCGTCCATGAGGCTCGCCTTAGATGCATCTAGTTTCATGCCCGGCACCGTGTAATCAGCGCCGCCTGGAAAATATTGGTATCCCGTAAACACGCGATTCGCCGCATAGCGTTTAGTAATGGTCTCACCGATGCGGGCCGCCCGGTCCACATCGCTCGTGTACGAGTAAAACGAGTGGGTATTCACCATGACACCCAAATTGAGATTGAACCCAAGGTCGCGCATCTCAATGGCCGTGCGCGTCGCTAGACTCGACACCGCATTAATCCCCTGTTTCGATAATAGCTTAGGGTCCGTCCACGGTAGCATCAGGCTAGGTCTGTACTGCATGCGTTCTCGATTCATGGCGATGAACGGCATCATGAGGCTCGACGTATTTGCCGTGTCTCGTATTCCTTTTGTGAAAGCCCGCACTTGTTCCTTGGATTCCATATTATCATTATCTAATACAATACCGCCTACGCGATATTTACGTACTAATTCTTTTTGTGACTCGTCAAATGTAGTGCCTTCTAGACCGATACACATTAACTGACCAATCTTATCCTCTTGTGACATCGTGCGCACACTGCGGTCCGCCTTTTCCGCAGCCGACGCATTCATAGCGGCAATCGCCTTATACCCTACGGGCGCACGGTCAGAATTTGTCGTCACACTCGGCGCCTCTCGACTACACCCTACAAGGATGCCTATCATGGCCATTGCCAATACACCGCAAGCCAGCCTCTTTACGAACTGCTTCATCTCTCTCTACCCTCTATGACAGCTCAAATACAATCAAGTTACGGTTAGACCTCTGCCCCCCAGTCATCAGTCTATTGTTAACACTTTATACATTCTATTATATACCATCTATTTCATTAATGCCTCATTAGAAGACCACAATTTTCAACCTGCTGATTTGCTAATTCCGCATATTGATAGAAAGGAATGCATACAGATTACAAGTTAGAGATTTCTTCAGACAGCCTCATATATACAAAATAAAAACTGCAACCTAGTCATATATACTGTAACTGATACATTCTCAGTATACATAAGACTAAATTGCAGTTTTTAGGATTATTTACGAGTACGATTAGCCTCTGTTTCATCGGATTCAGATGTCGTACCTGTCGTTTGTTTCGATGGATTATGGAAGGTCATCACCGTTTTAGCCGCCACCTTTTTCACTGGGCCTGTTGGTAATACAATAGGTATTTGAGTGTTTACTTTCACAGGACCATTAGCAGGTACAGGGGCTTGAACCGGTGTCGATAAAGCCTTGACGATATTTGGTTGCGGTGCCGTTGGCGCTACAGATTGAGCCGCCGTTTGAGCTGCTATCGATTGAGATGCTGTTTGCTGTGCTACCACTGGTTTTGGTGCTTGTTTAGGCGCATCCGGTTGTTGACGTGCCACACGAGCCGCCGCCAAGATACCTGGGTTGCGATATAATAACTGACCACCTTCGGTAGACAATTTTTGATCGTAATAATATACATCAGCGTTGTAATACTCACTACCACTGGCCACATCATAACGCAAACCAATCATAGTATATACCGTAAAATGTAGCAACCCGTCCGGTTTACTGCGATCAATCGAATCGCGGTCCACATACCAATTATTGCCATTATAGGTGAAAGCATAAATATCTTGCCGAGCATCGGCATTGGGTATAACAGATATAAACAGCGCTGCTACAAACATAGCCACTGCACACATACGTTGAAACATGAGGCCTCCTCATTATGAATTACTACCTATATTAATACTATATATATATACATTAATACATACTATTGGTAGATAGATTATGTAAGTATAAAAATGATTGTATACGATTTAACAACTTATTATACCACATTTTCTGAGATTGCGTTCCTCTGACATACCTACTTGGAATTAGAACAGGCCTGTAGTATTGATGGGCCCCTTTGATACTGCTCCTAAAAATTAGAACAGGCCTGTAGTAATTTCCGAACCTTCGTACATACCCTTTTAAAATTAGAACACGCCTGTTCTAATTCTAGAGAGACCATATCAGGCTCATCTTAAAAATTACTATAGGCCTGTTCTAATTCTAGAGACACTATATCAAACTCATCTTACTAATTAATATAGGTCTATACTAATTTAAAATTCTTATTTTCCTTTAATTCATATATCTGTATTTATAGATGCTTATTGCTCAACTCATATGTTCGCATTATAATTAGTTTAAGATAGTCGACGAGGTTGGGCCTCTCTTCGTTAATGGAGGGAGGGGTGCTCTATGAGTGATTATGAGTTAATCATGATAATTCTAGAGGTGATGACTGTTGTTATTGCCTTTGGTGCACTTGTGGCTCTTATTTGTCTTGGAAAAGACAAATAGCCCTTCGTTATCCTAAAATAGCTAGGTAACTGAAAGGCCATTTCATCACTTTTGTACTTATTGAGATGAGCCTGACGGATCTACTCGCCCGACTATCTTCTTATATTATAAAGATAATTATATATATCGTCAAATTTGAATGAACTCAATACATATATAATGTTTCATAAATTAGTACAGGCCTGTAGTATTGGTGCCCCCCTTAACACCTCTCCTAAAAATTAGAACACGCCTGTTCTAATTCCGGAGAGACCATATTCATAAAAGCCCCAGAGTACTAACAGCTAATATAAACCGCTATTAGTACTCTGGGGCTATTTTATATATAGACTATATTTTCAAATTATTTTAGGTAAACATAGTTTAGAACTTATGTGTAAATCCAGCGTTCACAGACCAGCCTGCTTTATAGTCGCCAGATAAACCAGTGCTAATATCAGCGTAAAGGCTGTTGTTAGCATTGATGCCATAGCGGCCACCGAATGCAAGGTCAGTCCATGTCCCTTTAAGATCTTGTTCTGTTGATTTCACAGTAGAACCACTTGTGTATGTAGTTTTTACCGAGCCAGAGAAGGCATGGTTAACGCCGACACGAGTATAGATACTGCCTGCGCCAAAGGTCTTACCAATCTCAAGGCCAAGACCGCCAGAAGTGCTGCTTACGCCAGCTTGGTCTACATGCATGGTGCCTGCATTAAAGCTATCTCCACCAAAGTGAGTATAGCTCAATTGTGCTTGCGGTTCGATGTATACACCATTTTGTAATTTCACAGTTTTACCATAGCGAGCACCGATAGTGTATGCATTAGCCTTCGTTTCGCCAGATAGGCTTTCACCAATTTCATTACGAGCTGTGAAAGTATTCGTTACACGACCAACTTGGGATTCAAGTTGAATGTATTGATCTCGGCCGAGGTCTTTCAAACCATAGGCGCCAACAGCAAAGGCCTTTTCTTTGCCAGAACCATTGAACACATAATCATCATGGCCACGAAGGTAAGACACTTGACCGCCTACGGTCCAACCGCTACCAGTTTTAGCGTCGTAACCACCTTGAATACGTGTATAGGTTGTGTCGGTATCAATACCTTGTGTATCATAGCTATATTGACCGCCACCGATATGGGCCCAAATACCTGTTGTTGCGCCTTGTTGCAATGCACGAGGGCGGTAAGTATTTGTTAATGTGCGCCAGCCATTGATATTGCTCATAATCGCGGAACGAGCGCCACGCATATGAGGAGTATCATATGCCGTTGTTTGCGCAGGTTGTGGGGTTGGTACCGGTTGTGGCACTGGTTGCGGTGCAGGTTGTGGCGTTGGTGTTGGTGCCGGTTGTGGCGCTGGGGTTGGTGTTGGTGCAGGTTGTGGCGCCGGTGTTGGTGCCGGTTGCGGTGTTGGTGACGGCGTTGGTGCTGGCTGCGGTGTTGGAGCCGGCGTTGGTGCTGGTTGTGGTGTTGGAGCCGGCGTTGGTTGCGGTGCCGGTTGTGGCGCCGGTGTTGGTGACGGAGTTGGATGCGGTGCTGGGGTTACTGTTGTATTGCCGTACACGTATTTACCTTGACCATTTTGGTCAGCTTGCCATGTAATAGCACCTTCTTTAGCATAGCCAGATGTTACTACCTTAATACGTCCAGATTCAGCACCTTCAGAAGCAATGGCTACTGTGCCTTCAAGGTTTCTTTCACCAGTTACATAATTATGGTAATACACCTTATGTGCAAGATTATCTAAAACCTTGTTTACATTATCCTCAGTAGACAAGTCTAGTCCTTTACGGCTGGTGTATAGATGAGCGCCAGAATTAGGGGCTGCACTTGTGATATGAATGTCGCCACCCCAGAAGGAATCAGCCGTTAAACCATTATATGTTGTAGTCGGCGGTGTATATTCTGGATCCTCGGTATCTGCATATTCATCATTAGGATCATATATAAAATTCACATGGCCTTCGAGCTTATCTATATAGAGTTTATTATGCTCATTTTGCTCTACCATATTTTGAGAATTACGATTCGTAGAGCCAACGAGTCGATGCACACGACTAGGCATAGTACTGCTATCAAGGTTAGTGCCACTAAGGCCGCCTTGATACAAAAGCTCCCAAGCCCCTCTTTCACCAAGGAACACATTGATATTATTAAAATTTCGTCTATTTTCATCAGATAAATTGAAAGCTAGCCCAGACCAATTGGATTCCTCACCATCTATACCGATATTAATGGTTGAGCTATGAATTGGATCATTTTTAACTATAACATCGCCTTCAACGAATATTTTATCACCCGTAAACTGGCCACCTTGGTCCTGAACACCTATATTAATTGCGCCGCCTTGAGCAAGAGCAACAGGTGTACTCACGCTGCCAGAATAATACACACCTTCTTTCAATGTAATGGTACCACCATTTTTACTGGTAGCAAATGCACTATGACCATAGCCAATATGAGAACGCCCATCTTCAATAATAACCATACCACCATTCGCTACTATAGAAGATATATTTTTATCGTATTCTGGGAATACACGTATCATATCATCACTGTTAGCTACAAAATCTGTATTATCAGTATACGGAGCGGTATAAGCCGCATCTACCACCATATTAGGCATTACAAATCCAGCAATCGCCAGTGCCACAGCTAGCGATAGCTTTGCTTTACTTACATGTCTCATAAAAATCCTCTCACTCTCACAGTATAAATAAACTATAAATTATCTTAAATTATAATTTATAGTTTGTCGTTTGTAAATATGAGAGAAATAAAATTAGTATAGACCTGTACTATCTGTTGATTCCATTAACATACTTTTTAAAATTAGTACAGGCCTGTAGTATTGTCTGGGACCTTTAATACCCCTCCTAAAAATTAGAACAGGCCTGTTCTAATTCTAGAGACACCATATCAGGCTCGTCTTACTAATTACTACACGCCTGTTCTAATTCTAAAGACACTATATCAGCCTCATCTTACTAATTACTACACGCCTGTAGTAATGTAAAAACCCCTTAATAAGTCCACCTAATTCAGTTACAAATGTATCTTTATCATCAAGACTCTAATTTTCCTTTAATTCGTATATCTGTATTTATAGATACTTATTGCTTAACTCATATGTTCGCATTATAATTGACCTAAGATAGTCGGCGAGGTTGGGCCTCTCTTCGTTAATGGAGGGAGGGATTCTCTATGAGTGATTATGAGTTAATCATGATAATTCTAGAGGTAATGACTGTTGTTATTGCCTTTGGTTCACTTGTGGCTCTTATTTGTCTTGGAAAAGACAAATAGCCCTTCGTTATCCTAGGATAGCTAGGTAACTGAAAGGCCATTTCATCACTTTTCTGTTTCTTGAGATGAGCCTGACGGATCTACTCGTCTGACTATCTTCTTATATTATAAAGATAATTATATATATCGTCAAATTCGAATGAACTTAATAAATATATGATGTTTTATAAATTAATACAGCCCTGTAATAATTTATTAATATTGATTATAGGCAATACTATAGGTAATATATTAGGCTTTAAAGATAACACCATTATGCTCTAGTTGTTCCACCGTTTTTTTACCAATGCCTGGTAGCATCAATACTTCTTGTTTAGTAACTGTTTTAAAATCAGCTACTGTGTATAGGCCAGCTTGTGAAAGTGTAATTTGTGCACCAAACCGTATATTGTCATATACCGGATTGCTACGCACAGCCCCGCCTTTAGTAACCTCTACGGTACTCATATGAGCTGTCTCGCATTTTCCTATATAGCTATCATTAGAGTACCGATTCACAACAATTAGACCGGTAACACATTCATACGCATCATATAAAGTCTGCCATAATGGGCTTTCAAAACTCACCAATTGAGTCGGTAAAAATGAGATAGTAGTATATAAGCTTATTAATTCCCGTGGATCAAAATCTATATCAATCACTTGGTCTACCATATACATAATGGTCTCTAAATGGTCTTCCACAAAATCGTTCCACCGCGTTGCATCTTGTAATAACCAATCAATATCTTCATATTCGTCAACAAGGTCTGCTAATACATCATGGGCAACCTTACTTTCACCACACTGCAAAGCCAATAAAATATACAACATATGCATCGGCAACATGATATCCGGCGCCTGATTAAATGCATTTTGTATATCATCACAACATGCGAAATAGCGTTGATATACCTTGCGACCACGATTCCAGTCGGCCGCGCCACAACAAGCAACCATCATGTACACAAGGAATCCTGAATGATCTTGTTTGTCCCCGTGAAAGACAGGAGTAAAGCATGCAATTGCATCATTATACATATTGTATTCTAAATATATCATCCCCATGTCGATGAGGCAGCGCATATAAGGACGAGCCTCGATTATATGCCAATCCATTTTCTTAGGTTTTTTCAACGATTCTACTAGCTGTTTTAGCTGATGAAGTTGAAAACTTGGATGCAACTCAAGAGCTATAAGTTCCCGTTTAGCATCTACTTCATCAGGACATAACGCAAGAATCTTATTGTACAATTTCTTTGATTCCTCAGTCGTATCAGCCTCTTTTGCAGCCTCGTATAAATCACGTAATTTCATTTCTATCGTATCATTAAAATCACCACGATTATATTGAGTCATAAATGCTTCTATCAAATCCTCAATAGATTTGAATTCAGCCTCATGTTCAGATACAAATTGTTTCTGTAAACGTAATAATAACTCACTTTGAAAGCGAAACATAGAGTATCTCCTTATACATATAAACGTAAAAACACTACTTATCTGTAATATATCACGAGAGGGTATATTAATTCTAGAGGTAAGGCCTTGTTCTATTAATATCTCATCTGAAAATTAGTACAGGCCTGTAGTATTGCCTGGACCCTTTAATACCTCTCCTAAAAAATAGAACAGGCCTGTTCTATTTCTGGAGAGACCATATCAGGCTATCTTACTAATTAGAACACACCTGTTCTAATTCTAGAGACACTATATCAGGCTATCTTACAAATTAGAACACGCCTGTTCTAATTCCAGAGACACTATATCAGACTCGTCTTGCTAATTACTACAGGCGTGTTCTAATTTAAAATCCCCTTGATAAGTACCTAGATACTCATCAAGGGGATTGTGTTAGTTATGAACGATACCAATCATCATATTAGAATTGGTAGTTAAGGTCTAGGCGGTAGTAGTTGGAAAGTTTTTCGTTATCGCCAGTAGCCTTGTTTGTTTTGTTATTAAATCCGTAGTATGCTGTTAAGCCCACGTTCTTTTGTAATGCGTAATCAGCAGTTAATAACCAGCCTTTGAAGCCTTGGTAGTTCATTGCACTAATTGTACCAGCTGGTGTAGCCATCCATGCGGTATTAGTTAGATCGTAAGCGATGTCCCATGTGGAGGATGCAGCGCCTAAGTTTTGGCCGAAGTTGAAGTATTGTGCTTTTACGTCCCAAGAACCGCGTTTTGCTTGGTCGTAGTCACCATAGCCAAGGCCAGCAGTCCATGCAGAACCGTGAGAAACGCCAGCTGCTTTCACCCATTCGCCACCAACCCAAACTTTATCAAAGTTCATGTCTGTGCTGAAGCCATACATGTTTCTAAGTGCGTCACCACTAGATTTGTGCGCATTTCTACGCGCATAGAAGCCACCAAGGTTCACATGTTTATTAAGTTGACCTTTAACGCCTGCATAGGTGAAAGTTTTATTAGATTTTTTAGTTAAGCCGTCAAAAGCACCTGCCACAGCATAGCCGTAGGCTGCTTGGAATTGAACTTTATCGTTACCTGCATTGAATTGAACGCCGTCGAATGTGTCATCGTAAATCAAACCGTTGCCGAGCATTTGGTCAAAGCGACCAGCTTTCACAGACACGCGTTCACCAAATTTATGATTTACATAAGCGCGATCGATAGTAGCCGTTGCATTGCCACCATTAGTTGCATCGCCAAATTCAAAGTCCCCAGAAGTTACGCGAACGACAGCGTCTGTGCGGTCATTCACCTTCGCATTGAATTGAATGCGAGCACGCGCGTCGAATTGGGAACCTTTGCTGTAATCGCCCATAGCATTTACATAGTTACCATCTTTCTTTTGGGAACCAAGATAACGAAGGCGCATATCACCGGTTACTTTCACATTACCTACGCGGTCCTCTAAACGAGCCACGCGAACGCCCAAGTTATTTAATTCGTTAGAGAATTCATCAGCCAAACGGTTAATCAAGGCTTGTTGTTCCGCATTCGCACGATCTTGGTTAGCAAGCGCCTTCGCTACCATTTGTGCTACTTGGAAACGAGTAATACCATTTTCGCCTCTGAAAGTACCATCTGGATAGCCCGTGATGATACCAGTGCTAGCCAATTGAGACACGGCTTGGTAGGCCCAAGAATCAGGGGTTACATCGGAAATGGGTTCGCTGCAAACGCAGTTGTTACACCCAACACAGCTGTTGCTGCAAAGATAGCGGCAAATTGTTTTTTCATAACTATACCTCTCTCCAAAAAAGAATCATACACATCTGCAATTCGGCCCTACTAACACGTATCTCCCTAACCCCTTATAAGTGATAACCGTTATATACAGAATATAACATAAGTATAACATACTATAACAAATATTTTATATTTCAGAGAAAAGTTCATTGGATTTTCATGGGTCATAAAAAAAGCACCAACACAAGTTAAAAACTATAACATAGCAAAAAAGATAGCGAAGCTTATGCTTCGCTATCCTTTCAAGAGTGATTAAGTTATCCCAATCTATTTGATTAGAATTGGTAGTTAAGGTCAACACGGTAGTAGTTGGATAATTTTTCGTTATTACCTGTTGCTTTATTTGTTTTGTTATTGAAACCATAGTATGCAGTCAAACCAACATTGTCTTGCAATGCATAGTTAGCAGTTGCCAACCAGCCTTTGTAACCACGGAAATCAGTACCACCAGCATAAGTATTAGTATAGTCATAAGCAATATCCCATGTGGAAGATACGGCACCCATGTTTTCACCAAAGTTAAAGTATTGAGCTTTTACACCCCAAGTACCTTGTTTTGCTTGGTCATAATTACCATATCCAATACCTGCTGTCCAAGCATCTCCTTTTTTAACATGAGAAGCGCGAACCCATTCACCACCAACCCAAACTTTATCAAAGTTCATATCAGTGCTGAAGCCATAAATATTTCTCCAGTCATTACCTTTATCATTGCTGCGTGTATAGAAGCCACCAAGATTAACGTGTTTATTCAAATCACCTTTAACACCAACATAAGTTAATGTATGATTATCTTTTTGATTTTCATCTTCAGAACCAGCAACCATATAACCATATGCAGCTTGGAATTGAACTTTATCGTTGCCTACATTGAATTGAGCACCATCAAATGCATCATCATAAATCAAGCCATTACCGATAGTTTGATCGAAACGACCAGCTTTCACAGATACACGTTCACCAAATTTATGGTTTACATAAGCGCGATCGATGGAAGCAGATGCAGTGCTACTAGCATCACCCAATTCAAAATCACCAGAAGTCATACGAACAACAGCTTCTGTACGGTCATTTACTTTTGCATTGAATTGAACACGTGCACGAGCATCAAATTTGGAATGTTTGCTATAATCCCCAGTAGTATTTACATAGCTACCATTTTTCTTTTGAGAACCAAGATAACGAAGACGCATATCGCCAGTTACTTTTACATTACCAACACGGTCTTCCAATTTAGCAACACGAACACCCAAGTTATTCAATTCGTTGGAGAATTCATCAGCCAAACGGTTGATCATAGCTTGTTGTTCTGCATTAGCGCGATCTTGGTTAGCCATTGCTTTCGCAATCATTTGAGCCATTTCATAACGAGTGATATCATTTTGGCCTTTGAAAGTACCATCTGGATAACCGTTAACGATACCAGCTGCTGCCAATTGGGAAACTGCTTGGTATGCCCAAGAATCAGGAGTTACATCGGAGAATGGGTTAGCTGCAAATGCAGTAGTTACACCCAAAACAGCTGTTGCTGCAAAAATTGCTGCGAATTGTTTTTTCATAATACAATACCTCTTCTTTATAAGAAAACAAAATACAAAATACGCATGCTACAGCCCAATGATTTTTCATATGTATCCATGTTTCCATATAAAACATAATCATTAGTTTGTAATATACACTAATATACTATCATTAATTTATTAATAATTATTAATATCAATATAAATTTTCATTTAATTTTCATGAAACCATTATGATATCAATAAGATACTCATTTAACTTCTATAATTCCAATGTACACAAAACATGAGGCATCGATCATAGTCGATGCCTCATATTTTGGGGTTCTATCAATATTATGTTTATATTGCAATACATTAGTACGCTAGTTTACCAGTAAATACACGGTATGTATCGTGTGTTTGTAACAAGTCTTTCACGTATACACGAGATGTTGTGTCATCTAGTTTCATAGCTAATGTACGGCCAAAGAATTTTGCCTTATGAATAAGCTCACCAAGGAAATTAACAATGGTAAAGAAAATCTCTTGTGGTGTCATAGCCTCCGCTTCAAGGGCTGTATCTGCCTCACCTAGTTGTAATGAGTATACGATATCTGAACCTTGCAAGGAAAAGCGCAAGATGGCAGCACTGGTTTCCATATCATAATCAAGACGATATCGATTCAATTGTCCGTTAACAACTACATCATTAGCTGCATTCATAATTTCTATATGAATCGGTTGTTTGTTTCCTACAGACAATACATATGTCCCCATACTAACCCCCATCAATACACATTATATACATACCCATCTAATAATATGAAATCGACTCAATCGATTTTCATGATAATTTCATTCATATATTGATTATATAAAATCGATGTGTTAGGGGGCAATAAATTGAATATAAACTTTATTAGATTTTTCAAATGAATATTTACACTAGAAATTCACTATTAATATAATAATATAACTACAGCAATTCAATCTCTTCATTGATTTTCTTATGAATATCGATGCGGTTTTCTACATCTAATCGATTGACAATCCAACCTCTCAGATTACAGTTTCTTATAAACTCGTCAATTCGATTAACGCCATTTATTTCCTTTAAGGTCACAACGACACCAAAGCGGACACCAAAACCATCTCTAGGGTCTAAACGATTACTAGTCTTAATTTCCATGCCCCAATTTTTGTTAGTATAAGATTTCTTTGACTCTAATCGCTTATCACTGCGTTCCCTTATATACTTCACATTATCCCATTTTCTAAATTGCTTGCGTGCTTCTTCCTCTAGTAGATACCTTAACCGCCCCGTTTGTTCCGTATTTTGTTTATCATCATTAATTGCTATAATCTTGCCTTTATCATTAATTCTACCAAAATGAAGATTCAGCTCTGTATTGGTATAATCTACCCCCTGTGAACGATTACACATTGGAAAATAACACATGGTTGCCCTAGCAATATATGGATATTCATCAGATTTCATAGGTACTGGAAACTCATAATTATAGGTATTCCATTTTTCACTAACATCGGAAATTAAAAACTTAATCTCATCATCTTTTGATTGTAAAATCTCATTAATATCAATAGGGACTATACCATGGCCATACCATGCAATTTCATCTGCAGTAGGTGCTTTATTCCATCCTTTAGCTGCATCGATGATTAATGCTTTTGCCACTTCTCTACGTAGCCCTACGATATCGATTAAATAGGATAGTTTGCGGGCAATCCATGGTGCTGCATATGATGTGCCACCTACTAAAACAGGGCCTAATGGTTCACATACCTTCATATATTGCTCGCTACTGCCACCATAATAACTAACGTCTGGTTTTGCAAAGAAAGACAGCGCTAATCCACATCGGGAATATTGTGTTGAAACACCAAATTTAGTAATAGCATTAACGACAATACCATTAATAGAATCTGCAGGTGAACCGATTTTTATAATACTTTCACTAGACCGATTCGTACCAGCAATCACAAAAATAACGTCGTATTCAAATTGAATTTGATCAAGTACAGCTGCCTCTGCAGATATAAAATTATCATTAATTTCCTGATTGCTACCAAGAGATATATTCCATACCTTAATATCTAGATTATCCGCAATGATAGATTTAATTTGTTTAATAATAGAAAAGGAAGAAAATTGCTGCCCCACAGCAACACCAAAGTGGCGTACCTTAAAATGTCCACAATGATCATCTAGCCACGGATTCATTCTAGGCCCATCAACGATAATCGAAGAAACAGCGGTTCCATGCTTATAATCGTTTGCATCTCTAGGAATATCTTTAGATACCATCTCATGATATTCAACCCAATTTGAAAAATAAACACGCTCATCAAACAATGTATCGATTACACCAATTGTCGGTTCTATTGTAGGCGCGAATATCAAAGCATCACTAGTTTCATACTCACTTTGATTAGAATCAACCGTTAATGTTGAAAGATCGATAGTCGACATAGCAACCAAGTACGGCATTTTTTGACTCAATACTTGTAACTGATTTGCATCTAAATATACACTACGATGATCTAATATACGACTACGCATAATATTAATACCAATATGTTGAAGTAGTACTTGTGTATCAATACCAACATTATACAGTGTAATAATGCTACTCGTATCTTCTAATTTAGGAATATCTACCTGAAATGATTCAATATATGATACATCAGCTATAATCTGTCTAAAAGCAGATTTTGAAAGAATTCTATTAGCAAAATACGCTGCAGGGAAGTGACTATGATCTCTATCTTCATGACAGATTTTGTTCATTTGGCCATGAAAATGAGTCTCCAAAATATCTCTTGCATCATTTAAGAACTGTATACTCGAATCTAAATCTTGAGAATTAATATAATACGTAATAATATGCTTACTTTTACTATCATCAAATTTAGCACCTACTACGCATGTATTAGACTCAGCGCCTTTAAATAGGCCTGATATCCGATTACTCTTCGCAACAATTTTATTATAATGAACACTAATGAGAACACCTGTGAAAGCCCGCTGCTCATCGGCCCAAAATCTCTGTATATCTTTCAATTGATGAATAAGACGATTAATATGTGTAGCAGTAACAACGACTTTACTATTCATAGACGCTCCACCACCGCCACCGCGTCTAGATTCTTGCTCAAATCGTTTCCCTTTCAATTCCAATATACTATTCATAGTTATGCTCCCATCGTAGTTAATTTTCTAGATACGGAACTCTTAGACTCCCCTTTTAATTTTTCTATTTCTCTAACGGTAAACCCTTCAGTATGTAAAGTGCTTACATCTTTTTGGTCCAAATCACCAATCAAGTCATTATATAAACGTTTCAAATAATCAAATGTATCATTAGGCGTACTAAATGCTAATGATATCTTAATGATATTTCTTAATTCACCAGGATAAGGCAGTTCTTTTGATAGACGTAATATTTTTTTGAATAAGCGCATATCCTTCGATATGTCTTTAAAGTTCTTACTATATTGATTAAAGTAATGCTCCCCAATTTCAATTAAATCATCTGTCGTATACCGATTAAAATTAATAACCGAATCAAATCTCCTAATTAAAGCCTTATCAAAATTTTTAAATAAATTAGTAGTAGCAATAATAACAATCTCTTTATTTAATTCTGTCAGCCGATCTAACTCTCTAAATAATGTTGACGTAGCACGACCCATTTCACGTACATCATTAATATTAACACGATCTAATGCAATGACATCAATCTCATCAATAAGTATAATATATTGATTTATATTAGAAATTGAATTAATTTCCTTAAATACTGCAGAAATATTCTTGTTTGTTTGGCCTAATTTGCTATCAATCAAGTGGTCAAAATCAACCATTAATAATGAACGATGCAATAATTTGGCAATAATTTTAGCAGCCTCAGTTTTACCTGTTCCTGGTGCTCCTTCGAACAAAAACTTACCAATACCTATATTATGATTAATAGCATTAATAATTCCCTTTATATCCTCTGTCAACGATACTGGTAGATATAAAGGCTCCTCTTTATCCAATGATATCGGTTTTAAATACCCTTGATCAAATGATGTACTTTGCGGAGAATATACATTTGCTTCTGAAAGCAGCCCCATGATGTATTCAGCTAATTGTTCATCATTATGACTATCAAAATATCGTGCAATACCAATAGCTTCATTTCTAAATGCCACTTCATTCTTTTCTACATGATACTTTATGAGATTGATGATATTCTGCTTCTTCATAGATTCGTCCTCCATTATTATGTTTATATTAACACATTTGGGACAAATAATATATATTTTGGGACAAAATAACATGTCATTTAGAAAGACCTCTAAACAAAAGAGGCACGGACCGAAGTCAGCACCTCTTTTCTCGAATTCTTATTAGTATTGCTAATATAAAGTTTTATTGATATGCTAATTAACAAATAATTAAAGTAATACAAGGTGGGGCTCTCTGTCAAATGTTGGGGTGACACCACTACATTTGACAGAGAGCCTAAAAAAGACAGCTAATTCTCATCAACTGTCCTGTTTATATCATTTCAATATCTAGTAATGTTCAAAAATATCAAATTTTGAATATTAACCAAAGCGTATTAAGTAAAATTATCTAATCAATTAACAATTTTTGGTAATCAAATACTCTTTTGTCTACTACTTATAAGATCCTCTATTATTAATTTCTTAATAACAGCACATTTTTTTATAGTGTCAAAAACTGCGGCAAACATAATACCTGTACATATACAACTTAATATTAGAAAAAATAAATCCATAATAATAGGGTATTCATAATGACTCCAATAAGTTACCCCTATTACTCCGACAAAAAAATACCATAAAACCCAATAGATTTAAATTTTGAAATACTCAAATGCATAGTTAAAACAAATCCAACTGCGCTACAGAACAATAGTGCTTTTATGGTAACTATCATAAATTGGCTATAGGCAAATACAATGATTTCATTAGCACCCGCTTTTAATACTTCTATTGCTAAATTTGATCCTATACTTACTACAAGTGTCAAAATAGCACCTAAAGCAATCGTGCCCCATATAAACATATATCGACTTTCAAAATCACTTACTAATAATTGATGTATAATTCGTAACTCTGAGTTAGATTTATTAATTAATTCTTCTTTAATATAAAGACGATACTGCGTATATATATCAGTTCTCATAGAATGCCAAATAAATGTTAATAGTTTGGTTATGCTATTCCTAAATCTACTTATATAATAATTATTTAACTTCATTGATTTATCCAGTCATTTACAAACTTCATAGCTTCTTCTTCACTAACATTATGGTGATTTGCGCTCTCATAATTTAAAACAAAAGAAGCTAGTTTAATCTGATCTTCTAATGTAAATATATCCAATAGTCCTTTATCAAACGCTTGAATTTTCTCATATATTGTATCTTTAGAAACATATGTTAAATACTTATCTACTGGAAAATCCCACCCACTATCACCATTACTACTCGTCCACCTACTTGCAATAGCACATATAAACTTAAGTATATTGCAATCCTCGTTCAATATATTGTCTAAATAATTTTGTGCTCTATCTTTATCGATACACTCCCACAAATAGAAAGCCATATAAAACCCTTTAATATCAATAATTGCTTCAGATTGAGTAATCTCATTGATTTTTGAAATATAAATTTCTTCTATATTATTTAAGTAATGCAAACCAATAAGTTGTTTATCTATATTTCCCTCTTTTCCTGCGAGCCTTCCATGAGATATTTCTATTTCATTGATAAAAGAAGCTAACGACCCTAGTTGCTCTTTATTTATATTTTCTAATACATTTTTAATTAAACTATATCGTTCACTTTCATCGTTAATTCTATTCATAATATCAAAAGCAAGAAATTCGGCTTTACTATATGCTGATAACCTAAAAAATCCGCTATTATTAGAGAATGTGTATAGTTTATTTAATATTACAGATGATAATAACCCTAATCGCTTATAAGGAATAGTATCAACTAGTGATCTTAGTTCATCTATAAAATATTCAATATTCCCCTCATTATTAATTTGAGTGATCGTAATAATTAAATCATTTAACTCGAGTTCATTTATACAATCATTAATTACATATCTTGGAACTGGAATCCCTCTCAAGTCAAACAAAAAATATAAGTCAAATCGATTCTCTTGTGCTATTCGCAGAGACTCGCTAATATTTGATGATAGGTATCCAGAATTACTAGAACTCATTTCACTTGCAAATACGGGAAATAATGTTGTGAGATACTTTATCGCTATATCCGTATTTATACCTATATTTTTTAATTCAGTAACAATAGATTCTCGATAATCTTTTTTTCCCTTAGACCCAGATAATGAGTTATGATTTGCCGTGCTACAAAGTAAATCTTTATTGCTACCAATCCACTGATATAATTGAGGTTCTAAAACCTCAATAGTAGTAAGAGCTACCACATCTTCCAAAGAAGTCTCTGTACTTAATAATTTATATCTAAATTGAAATGTATTTATAACTCGATTTACATCTCTTAATGTCTTAATGTATGGCTCTATACAATTTATAAAGACTTCACTCCAATAATATTTATCAATTTTAACATTATCAGAAATATCATTAACTGTATCATCAAGCTTTTCTAAAAATATCTCTTTCAATTTTGGCTTCAAAAGTGCAGGTATTTCAAATGGAATCTGTACAATTTTTTCTAAATATTCTGCACCATCAATATTATGTACACTTTCTAAAGCACTACATACAACATCTCTATCCATGGATAAAACATATATTATATTAGGAAAGTTACCAACCTGCTTAACTAATTGAAAAATATCCCTAATCTGTGTATTGGTCAAACGATCAATATCATCTATAATCACAATAATTTTTTGATTACTTTTAATAAGTGCTTTTTCTAGATTTGTCTTTGCTTTATCTAGATTAGTATCTTCTAATATCTTGCCTCTAATATATTGATAAAAATATTTAAAAGGGTACTTTAACATCATAATCCAATTCTGATTTAATACAACTGATGTAAATGATAATAAATTTAAGACTCCAGAATACTGATCTATAGCCTTAACTATTTGTTTCATGTTTTCATTATTACTATTAAATTTTATCTTTTTTCTCAAGTCCTCAAAGAATATACTGATAAGATTATCTTTATCGGTATAATTCCAAGGGGAAAAATTTACAATAATAGGCCTCTCATCATTACTCTCAGACAAATAGTTTATTTCATTTACAACCATATTCAAAATAGATGTCTTGCCAGCTCCCCATTTACCAAATACGCCTATAACTAATCCATCTTTGCCATCATATTTGTATATTGCTTCCCCTAACTGTTTGGCGAATGTTATTCTCCCAAGTAAATCCTGTTCTGAAGATTCAATTGGTTTATCTGAGTTATAGTTCATAATCTTTTTTCCCCTATTTAATACTACAATTTCTACACCTTATAAATCGGTAGTGTCAATAATTTTGTGCAAACGTCTTTTTAGTTGTCTATTCCAGCCTTCAATTAGATCATTAGAATAGATTGACGGTCTAATGGATTCAGGAAACTCTAAAAAAGTGAATACATCAGTAATATCGGATAATGTATTCGTAATCTTAGGATACTTAGATTTCCTGACAAGCTTGCTGCAATCCTTGAAAACCACCAGCGATAAAAAGGAGAATATCCTCTAGACCTCTTTGTTTTACATAATCTAATCGCTCTTTGTAGGCTAATGTGCTTTCATTAGGATATATGCCATAATCAACGACATGTTTCTCGCCTGATGGTGTAATACCAATTAAAACATAAAGAGCCTCTTTTTGCGCTGTTCCACGTTTAACGGTAATAAAAGTAGCATCTAGATAGACTACAGCAAACTGTGAAGGTAATGGCCGATTATGAAACGCATCCACTTCTTCTGCAACGACTTTAGTCATGTTAGAGATAGTTTGTGGCGAATAATAGCAACCATACATTTTTTCAATAATATCTGCTATTTCACGTGTGGTAATACCTTTTTGATATAACTGTATAATCATTTCTTCAAATTACGAGATGAATCCATAAAAACTGAATGATTATCTGGAGTGTCAACTAAGATTATGTTACCATTAAACATAGAGAATCAACCTTCTTTCTGTGATTTTGATTGGTAACTTAATCATAAAGAAGATTGGTTCTCTTTTCAATTGTTTGAGAACAGTTTACACAAAATATATTACACTGCCCAAATTAGGGTTATAGGGCAAAAAGTGTTGCTATTTTAGTCCCAAAGTTTGGTAAATAGGCGATCATAATTATGTAAATCACTCCAAACAATAGCATCACCCCAAGTCGGAATAGAAGCTTCCAACCTAAATTGTTCATGTATGGTATGATATATATCAGAAATACTCTTGTTGGTCGGCATAACCTTAAGTATTTCTGCATTAGAAAGCGGGTTTGGTGAGTGCATATAGCACCACCAGAACACTGCTTTTATAAGTCGTTCATGTTTAGGTCGTATCGTACCATTTTCATCAACTGTTATTTCTGATAGGAATACCCTATGTCGTACTTTCCATGACATAACGTTTTGTATCCACTTCATAGCATGATCTTGCGTGTGTATTGTTAATAAATCCCTTGCAATTCCATATAACTCACAACCAGCAATCGTTTTAGGACGTATTGTTGTATAGCGTTTTACTTGTTGAAATGCATGAAATAAGCACCTTTGTAGTTTGGCTTTCGGCCAAACTTTTTTTAATGCCTTTTGAAAGCCGGTACCACCATCGGATATAACTACTATAGGTGATAAAATACGTCGTAATAAAGCCTCCCAAGCCTTAGAATGCTCATATCTACAAACATACCAGCCTAAGATATGCGTCTCATTACAACAGATTAAAATACAAGCATTTCTAGCTAAATAAATACCATCAACAAATACCACACTACTTGATGATTCAACTTTTGGTGGTAATGGCCAAAGCTCCCAAAACTGTGATGTTTTTCTACGAAATGAACGTCCCTCGCCAGCCATATCTAACTGTGTGTGTTTACCAAATAACCAATCCAAAAATATCTGTAAATTATTGTTAGTTTTATTCACTTTATTTGTGAATGAGCAAGAACATTGATTACAATACCAACATTGAGAACCCGCATTTGTTTTACCATTTCTCTTGCAGACGAAACCACAATTAGGGCATCTGACTAGTTTCATAATTATACTCCTTCTAAAAAATTTATCTCTTTAGAAAGATAAAACCTTATTTGAGTCAGTAAAATCAAGGGGTTTCAGACTTTTTAGCAACACTTTTCGTCCTATAACCCTGTTTAATAGTATGTAAAAAATAGATGCTTTTTGTATTTTACAGAAAGCATCTATTTTCTTATTTATGTAATACTATATATTTGAGAGATAGAATATATAAAATGGTAAAATTTTTATCGTTTTGTATATAGAAAGATTCCCCATAATTAGAATCCTAATACACCTAGTATAAAGAGAATAAACAGCTTTACAGAGTAAAGATGGATAATTCTATACTAAATGAACTTCTCTTAAATCATTTAGTCTGGATATACAAGTATATTAGCGGCGAAGATATCCTTCGTTATTATCTAATAATTCACAATACTCCTTTACTGCATCTGCTAATGGCGTGAATCCCTTATCATAACCATCCGCCAATAATTTTGTTGTGTCAGCTTCGGTAAAGCTTTGGTATTTACCAATCAACACTTCTGGGAACGGAATGTATTCAATACGACCTTTACCATTATAGTCAATAACAGATTGCATGAATTCATTGAAGCTATGTGCGTGACCTGTACCGCAGTTGAATGTACCAGAAATTTCAGGATGTTCCCAGAAATAGAAGTTTACATTTACCACGTCTTTGACATAGATGAAATCACGTGTTTGACCACCATTTTCATAGCCATCTGTGCCTTCAAACAAATTGATAACGCCTGTTTCTTGGTTTTTATAGAACATTTGGCGTACAAGAGATGCCATTTTATCCTTATGTGCTTCATTAGGACCAAATACATTGAAATAACGCAAGCCTACCACTTGCGCTGTATATTCGCCCTCAAATTTACGTACATAGCGGTCAAATAATAGCTTAGAATATGCATACGGATTTAAAGCTTCTTCTGCTTCTGGCATTTCTACAAAGCCATTTGTACCATTGCCATACGTAGATGCAGAGGATGCATAGATAAATGGAATAGCACGGTCTTGGCAATAGTGGAATAGATTTTTGGAACCTTCGTAGTTGTTCTTCATCATATATTTGCCATTGTATTCCATCGTATCTGCACATGCGCCTTCATGGAATATGACTTCAATAGGACCTACATTGAATATGCCGTCTACAATGGCAGCATCAAAATCATCACAGTCAATGTAATCTAAATAATCCAAATTTTGAAGATTGCGAATTTTACGACCATCTGTTAAATCATCAACGCTTTCACAATATTACTACCAATAAAACCGGCACCACCAGTTACAATAATCATAATTTCCCCTTCTTAGCCATCGTGACTATTTTCTTTACGATATCCGATGTGGAGTATCCTTCTTTAAATAAAAGTACCTCTACTTCATCAACAGATTCTCTACCAACGATATCCTCTTTTTTATAGTCGCCGCCCTTAACAAGAATATTAGGACGTAAATAAGCTAATAATTCAGCAGGCGTATCCTCTTCAAAAAGGACAACACCATCTACACATTGCAAAGCACTTAATAAGGCAGCCCTATCCTCTTCGGATACGATAGGTCTTGTTTCACCCTTTAATCGTCTAACAGACGCATCAGAATTAAGTCCAATGATGAGGTGACCGCCAAGTTGTGCCGCCTCTTGTAAATACGTAATGTGTCCTCGATGTAGAATGTCAAAGCAACCATTTGTAAATACAACGGTTTCATCCATGCTTTGCCATTTATCGATTAACGCCTTCATTTCTTCTTTCGTATATAAAGGACTAGATGTTGTCAATTGTCGCACAGAGCGCCATAAATCAATCAGCTCTTGGCGATGGATTGGATATGTACCCACCTTGGATACGACGATACCAGCCGCACCATTGGCGATATGTAAGGCTAATCGCATAGATAAACCACTAGCTAAGCATGAAATGATCATGGCTACGACAGTATCACCAGCCCCACTCACATCGAATACATCCTGTTGTGTGGCTGGATTATGCCAAGTTCTACCATCCTTAGCCACAACGGTAATGCCCTTCGCTGAACGGGTACCGATAATATATTTAATGTTAACCTTATTAAGTACTTCCTTAGCCGCCTCGATAACAGATGTATCATCATTTGGAATTACACGGCCTAAGGATTCACCCAATTCTTTTACATTCGGTGTGATACATGTAGCACCATCATATTTGGACCAATCAGCGCCCTTAGGATCTACAATGGTCTGTACTTGATAAGTGTTCGCCAACTTAAATACATATTGCAACAATGTCGGTGTACATACACCTTTTCCATAATCGGAAATTACGATGCCTTGTAATCCACGTTGACAAAGACCTTCCAGCCAACTGATTAATTGTTCTTCTTCAGCAGATGTAATAGGTGTAATCGTTTCAAAATCGAGGCGCATCATTTGTTGACGATCACCTAAAATACGCATTTTAGTAATGGTCAATCGGCTTTCATCATGGATGAGACCAGATGTATCGATTCTATCAGCAGCTAATAGGTTATCAAGAACTCTACCATGATCATCGACACCTGCAACAGCACCCAAATAGACATGACAGTCAAGATTGGCTAAGTTAGATGCTACGTTACCAGCTCCGCCAAGTACTTCTTTCACAGAGGATACGCGATTAACAGGCACAGGAGCCTCAGGTGAAATACGGCTCACATTGCCAAATACATAACGATCTACCATTAGATCGCCAATGACAGCTATATGAAGATTAGGGAGACTATCGTGTAAAAACTTATTAATAGTTTTCTTAATCATAATCTTCCTCAACAATTTCACAAATAATATGTCCTACCATTATATGCATTTCTTGAATACGGGCCGTGGTTTTAGACGGAACAGCTATCAGGGCATCGCAAAGAGTACCAAGTTTACCGCTACCTTCACCAGTAAAAGCAACGGTTTTTAAACCTTTCTGTTTTGCTAGCTCTATGGCCTTAACTACATTCTTAGAATTTCCTGATGTAGAAATGCCTATTAATACATCTCCAGCTTGTCCCAATCCAGCTACTTGACGAGAAAAAACATCATCATAAGAATAGTCATTAGCTACAGCTGTCAAAATAGAAGTATCTGTTGTAAGAGCAATAGCAGGTAAAGACTCACGTTCTTTCACAAAGCGTCCTACCAATTCTGCAGCCAAATGTTGAGCATCAGCTGCTGATCCTCCATTACCACAGAAAAGAATCTTATGACCTGTATCAATAGCATTTTTGCATATATTAGCAACTACTCGAATGTCCCCTATATAATTACGCATCTTTGTGTGAATATCTAAATGATCATCAAATCTTTGTGTAATAATATCCATAAGTAATGCCTCCTATTTATATAATGAACTAATATTAATGCTAAAAAGCATATTAATTCCCTAAACAATAAATCCTATATAATCTCTTTACTTTTAAGCCACGTGTTTAACCGTCCCGCCAGCGATTTTACTAATGGATCCATTGGCCGTTCTACAAGGTAAATACGTATCTTATCAATAAGCACACAGGCTATAAAAACAAGTAATACTACCGCTATTAACCATAAAGGGAAAAACCATTGAGTATAAACATAAGAATCATCTAGTAGGCTAAGGAATATCCAATTTTTCAAACGCCCTATATGGAGAAGATATACACTAAATACAGATGTAGAGAAAAATGTAATCATCTTTCCACAAAATGGTCGTATATCCTTAAAACCTAAAAAGAAAAATAACGATATCAATAATTCGGTAAATTTATAGGTTGGCCATACTAGAGCAAATATATCTATGCTTTTACCAAAGGACTGATTTACATAAGCTATGCCCCAAATTGATCCCGTTACTAGTATCATCAATATAAAACCATACAATAGATACTTAAGATGACCCTGTATAGAGTAAATTTTAATATATGAACCAATCGTATATAAGAATATAAATAACAATATATGATTATAAGTATCCATCTAGGAATTTCGTGTTATGGTTGGTATAATACTAAATACAAGTAAACCTAGACCTATAAAAGCTCGATGCTTGTTACGTGACATCCCCTTCAATAATGGATTTAAGAAAGGCACCAATAGCATAAGAATTAAATAGGATGAAATAAACCAATATTCATTATAGGTAATTGGCAATAACATCATTATAATACTTTTTACACTTACATCGATAACTCCTATTTTAAAGGCTATAAGACCACATATAATAGAGTAAAAAAGTGTTTGTAGCCATAATTTAATAACACGACGACTATCAAACTCTTTCATACATAACAGATAGCCACCAATTATTACAAAGGCGCAATTTCCTATAGCACCACCCAGTCTTGCTAAAGCAAGAGTTAGCCAATTTACTGTAATAGGCATAGAACTATTAATAGATATGACACCATGATCTGACATATGAAATGTTATGATTAATAACATACAGACTATACGAAATAGTTCAATCCCCAAATTCCTATTCATATATTTCCCCATATAACTAATATAATTTGATAATTATATAATTAAACTACACAGATTATAATCTCTTATTATTTTCATAATCTAATACCTGATACACAGTATCCATCACTTGTTGTGGAGTAATTTCTGTTAAACAACGACGATCTTTGCAATGAATATAGTTATCTGTTCCATAACAGTACTTGCAATCCACATCATGTTCTACAAAGGAACTACATGTTGAAAATGCACCATGATTTTTAGGATTTGTGGGACCAAATATTGATATAGTCGGTACCGATAAGGCCCCCGCTATATGTTGCATTCCCGTATCAATACCTATAGAACAGGTACATCGTTTAATAGCCGCTATGCTTTGTTTAATACTACATTTTCCCACTAAATTTATAACTTGTGGTAGTCTTAAAAACTCGACTAGCTTTTCCAATAATGGTATCTCTTGAGGTCCACCAATTAGAACAATTTGATTTCCCTCTTTCACCAATAATTCTAGAAGATTATGCATTCGAATAATTCCCCAAGCCCTAGGAAAAACACGACCCGTCCGTAACCAACGATTGGTAAGTGATGGATCTGCATTACCAATACATAATCCAATAATTGGTTTGGTTTTATCTAAGGTTTTAAAGTAAGATTCTACAAATGCATCACTATCAGAATCTACATATAATTGTGGCCTAAATTTATCACTAAGATCTAAACCTAAAGTCTTTACATTAGCTTCTACAAAATGCATATTATAATCATATTTATTCGTACCTGAAGCTTGAAATCCTATATGTTCCTTTACTCCACAAAGTTTCATAAAAAGTTGCGATTTATTTACCGGTGTAATTGCTGTACTAATACCTATATCAAATTTTTCTCGCCTTAATTCTGATATTGTTTTATATGTGAAATATAAATTCTTATACACATCAAGAACAATAATCTTATCTATTGATAGACAAGAAGCCTCAATAATATCACGTCCGGGGTTCGTCTTACAAAGTACTGTAACCTTTGCATTAGGATACAAATAACGAACTCCCTTCAATAACGATATGGCACATACCGTATCCCCTAGACCATGCATAATTTCAACTAAAATATTTAATTGCTTAGTACTAGCTTTTGCTGTATTCACAATAGAGCTCCTCTAAACGTTTTGCTTCTTTATGTATATCATAACCATTACGTTTAATAATATCATTTACACCCATACGGTAACTAAAATTATTAGATTTCTGATAAGTGTACTCATAAATTTGTTCTGTTTCATTTATCCATAAATTTATATCATGCTCTGTAATGTTTAATTTTTTAGCTAATGTACTATCTACGACGGCTTCATCTGGTACAAAATTACTCATCAAAATTGGTAACTTTGCGGCTTGAGCCTCAATTGCTACTATTCCTAAGCCTTCATACCAAGATGGAAAATAAAATATATCAAATAAACTATATAATTTATGTACATCTTTACGTAAACCTAGATATGTCACTCGTGTAGATAAACCTAAATTCTCAATTTTTTGTAATATATTTTTTCTCAAAGGCCCATCACCAACTAGAACAAGATGTGCCGAAGGAATTTTTTGAACTATATAATTAAATACTTGTATCAAATATTCATGATTTTTTTGATACATAAATCTACCTATATGTCCAATAATAAACTTATTCTCTAACCCCAATTCTTCACGAAGCGTCTTTCGATAATGCTCATTAAATTGAAATTTTTCTACATCAATTGCATTATTAATAATCTCTACATTTTTATCAGGTCCAAATAACCAACGAGCTGCTATTTTGCTGCAAGCAAATTGACGATTAGCTACAAATGTTGAAAATGGACGTAATACTAATTTCATAAGGTTTCGCTTCGTTTCACTTTTAACAGTTGTACTATGACCATGTAAAATACGGACTTTAGCACCTGCTATCCATGAAGGTAATAGTGAAAATATACCAAGGGTTGTCATATGGCAATGAACAATATTATATTTATTCTTCCTTACTATATTATAGATACCATGCATAAAACCAAAAATATTTTTATAATATGCTGGAATCTTATAAACCTTACCACCCATCTTTTCAACAATATCTGTAATATCTACTTTATCATTGTCGTGAACAACAAAGTCGAATTGTATCTTAGAATGATCTATATTCTTATAATAGTTCATAACAACTGTTTCTACACCACCACCAACTAAAATCCCAATTATATGTAAAATACGAATAGGTTTACTTTCCATATTAATTCCTCTTTCTAAATAGAAAAATAATTATATTTAATATTTGAGTCAATATAATTATTTCTTAATTTTAGCCCCAATAATTACAATCCCTTTCATAATAGATTCTATCCAACCTATCCTCATTTCCTTATGAGCCTTGTAGAGCCAGTACCAACTGTTATACATACATTGAGATAATATTATTCCTCCAAGTAACCCAAGAATACCAAGATTAAAAAATTGCATAAATGAAAGAGATAATACTAGTCCTATTGCAGATGAGAAAATAAAACTCTTTACATAAATAATGCGATTTGTACAAGAGAAATAAGACGTATAGCAATTTCGATAATAAATAATAAATTGCATAACACCAGCCCCTAAAAGAACGGTATTAGAAATAGCAAAATTAGACTTTATCATATTTAATAGTGGCAGTCCAATAAGCCATAAACCCAATATACCAACCCAGTAAATCACAATAAATATCATCACCGAAAAAGAAAATAATTCTATCAAACGAGGCTGATCCTTAGTTATATATGCATTTTGAAAGGCCGGTTGGTATGTATTATATAGTGTACTAGCAACAACAGCTACTGCAGTAGTCAGTTGAATAGCAATGGAATACATACCAGTTTGTGCCAAACTTAAATAGAATGATGAAATAATAATAGTTGCTTGAGTTGATATATAATTAGATATAGATACAATCCCATCTCGCCACGCATTATACCAAATAGTTCGGAATATATCTGCTGTAGATGTAGCAACAAGATTTGTAGCAGATGTCAATTTCTCACCAATATGCTCATATTTATAAAAATATCTATGCCCAAAGAGTTTAAATCCAAGACCATATATAAGGTAACCTATACTCGCCCCAATAATACCAAAGCCCAATAAAAGTAAAATAATCGTAAATACCATTTGCAATAAACGAGCATAAACAATACTTTTATTAGCCAATGTAATAGCACCTACACCTCGAAGAAATGAGATATAGTAACTGTAATAAAGATTTAAAAAAATTCCAAATCCATACGCTGCCCATGCAATATAAGCTTCCAAGTGAGAACTCGGACCAACTAAGCTACCTATATAGTACATTCCTAAAGTATACATTAACACTAAAGCACTACCACCTAAGATAGCATAAATCGATTGACAAGCTTTAAGGACAGCTTTTAATAAGGAAAAATTAACCTCTTTTGATTCAGAAAAAGCAACATGTTTTTCTTTAAGTTCTTGAGCACCACTCCAACAATACGTGATATTACGAGCAAAGGTAATGGAAAAACCAAAATCAAATAGTAAGGCAATAGATCCTATACTAATAAATACATACCATAGTCCCACCATATCAGGTGTAAAGAAATAGATATAAAGTGGCAATAGTAAGAGATTTACTGCCATCGTAAGAGCCATACTTCCATAAGACCATAGAACATCTCTTTTTTTGATGGAAATATTCATAATCTACCTCTTTGGTTGCTTTATCTTTACTCGATAACCTACGTAAATAAATAGCCCTATTAAACCAACGATAACAAATTGATAAAATGCTAATAATGCACGGATACGATCATCATAACCTGCCCATACAAGTGATACTAGTTC
The DNA here is from genome assembly GCF_000286635.1 of Veillonella sp. ACP1. Taxonomy (NCBI): domain Bacteria; kingdom Bacillati; phylum Bacillota; class Negativicutes; order Veillonellales; family Veillonellaceae; genus Veillonella; species Veillonella sp. ACP1. Next base: position 58,251 of record NZ_ALKL01000011.1, read on the forward strand.
AGTGAGAAAAATAGCTGTCCAAACATGTGTCCAAATATTGCCATTAGAGCGACGCTGTAAATATTCATAGGCTAATGAAAATAATGCAGTTACTATAATACTCATAATAATAACACCCAAAATACCAAAATCTTCATACCAACGCCCAAATAAAGATAATGTATTGCCAAATTTATCAAATTCATGATAAGCCATTCGTGCTGATTCTGGTAACAAGCCAAAATTAATCAATTTATCATACACATCAGCAAAACTAGATTGTCCGAAATAAGTAGTGCGTGCTGGCTCCCATATATGAATATTTAACGCATAAATACCACCAGCTAATAATTCAGTAATCCGTTGTAATGTTACATTATTACCATCGTGGCGACCTACTAATATACCATAAAGAATATATAAAAAGGGGCTAATTACTGTAATAGGAATGAGCTTAAATAAAAATCTTTTAATTTGATCAAAATATTGCTCTTTTACCAGGAGAAATAGATACGTCAAAATCATGAATATAAATATTTCGATAGCTGGTTGGCGTGCCCCCATAGCAATAGAACTACCAATACAGAAAAAAATAACTATTGTAAGAAGACCCGTTCCTTTAAAAATAGGCTTATTTAAAATAATGCCATTATATATAGCTACATAAGCCGACACATATGTTATGGCCCATGCAATCTTATAAAATTGAGAGTTAATAAATACAAATCGTGTATCATTAGGATGTAATTGAGGATATAAAATAATATCTCTATATTGAGCCATACGACCTATATCACTATCACCCGTCGTATTAATAAATACACAGAATAAAGAAAACAAAATAAAAAATATCATATACATAGATATATATTTATATCGTACAGAAAGTTTTACTATCCCCACTAAAGGGTAGCGATTACTATCAAAATTATACTCAATAGATGTTGGATTTCCCCAATTAAGTTTAGCCCATCTCTGCACACCATAACCAGTACCTAAAATAACCCCTCCACCAAGAGCCATTACTATAAAAGTATAAAAATAAAGGTCTGTTCCCATTTCATGTCTATACCAGTATCCTAAAGCAATAACAATCGTTAAAGATACCAATGTAATCATTGTTGGGGATATGATAGGCAATTCAAATTTCTTATAGCCTAATACTACAAATATCACATAAGATATTAATAGTAATAAATAACTATCCATGAATCTCCCTCTATCTCTCGAAAATTTGTAATATAGAATCTAATACAAGATCTACTGAAATTCCTTGCATACATTTATTATTAATACATGTGTAGGAATGATCATAACCTAAACATGGTGAGCATTCTACAGTATAATGAATAATCTCACTATATGGACCAAATGGTTTTACAATAATTGGGTCTGTAGGACCAAAAAGTGTTAATGTAGCCGTTCCTTGCATAGCCGCTGCATGAATAAGGCCCGTATCTACACCGACAACAAGATCTGCTTCTCGTACCACTTGAAAACTCTCTTCAATGGAATGTTCTCCTATAAAACTAACAATACGTGAATCTAATTCATCACGATAAGGAGCAATCATCCCTTCCTCCATAGAACCTCCAATAAGTATAATTTCGTAACCAAGTCGAACCAGTTTATTTCCAAGCTCTACCCAATTCTTAGTCGGCCATGACTTAAGACTTAATGCATAAGGATCATGCAATTTTTCATTTGCTACATGACCAGATCCTATACAAAAAACGATAGATGGATGGTTGATTACGATTGGTTTTGATGCAAGATTCTTATCAATAGAATATGATTCACGCTGCATAACAGTCGGCGCAAAACCTAACTGTTTCAAAATATCATTTTCTAAATCATATATATAATAACTATCTAGACGATTAATAGTTTTTTTATAAGTCGCACCATTATATGGATTATTAGCACCTATGGTTGTTTTACAACAGAAATCAATAATTTTACTCGGCCACGATGACATATATTTAGAATCAAAATGCTCAAGTACAATACCATAATCATAACTATGATAACCAGCTTTCAACAAAAACATTAAAGAATGAAATGGCTCATCCTTAGTATAGTAGTAACAATGACGAATATCACCTTGTAACTCTACCATCTTTTTATTCAGACCTATGCGTCGTTTATTGCTACATGTAAATATATCAATGACAGCTGTTGGATCTTGTTCCTTAATATTTTGAATAAGAGGTACGGAAATAATAAAATCACCAATACCTGGAGCAATGTAAATAAGATATGTATTCATACTAATTCCTATATATTATTTAATAAGCACCCTTTGACTTCACAACTACCAAAACGGTTTTCAATAAATACACAATATCAATCCATACAGACCAATTATGAATATACCAAGAATCCATTATCACTCGTTCTTCAAATGTTGTATCACTACGACCACTTACTTGCCATACACCGGTTAGTCCTGGTAATACTAACTTATAATCCTCAATATAGCTACTATATCGTTCTACTTCATTGGGTAATAACGGTCTCGGTCCAACTAGGCTCATGTCACCAATTAATACATTCCATAATTGCGGTAATTCATCAATACTTGTTTTTCGAATTATTTTACCTATCTTAGTAACTCGAGGATCATTTTTTAATTTAAAATTCTTTTGCCATTCTTTTTTTTCATCCTCATGAGTATTTAGATACTCTTCAAGTATCATATCTGCATTTTTAACCATAGACCTAAACTTATAAAAATTAAACTCTTTTCCATCTCGGCCTACTCGTTTTTGTTTATATATAATAGGTCCACCTGAATCTAAATAAATAATAATAGCTATGATTAACATAAATGGTAATATAAAAATACCCCCACATACAGTAGCTACAATATCAAAGATTCGTTTCATAATACGGTTAGACTTGCGAGCCAAATTGTTTTGTACTCGTAATACAACGGCTTGTTCTTCCATCATGCCACGAGCCATAATATTACTTGTTGGCAAACCAAATAATTCAGGCACAAAGGCTACGCGTTTTACCAATAGTTGTAATCGATTAATTAAGGCTACCAATTTTTTAGACTCAAGGCCCGGTGCACAAATAAGAACTGTTTGTACACCTGTATCTTTAATAACTCTTTCAACATCAGAAAAAGCACCTAGACAGGGATATTCTTTAGCAATGGTATAGGATTTAGGATTATCATCTACATAACCAATGATTTTATAATATGAAACAGGCATCCGCTGTAAAGATTTATTAACTAACTCCGCTGTTTTCCCAGCACCCACTAATAGTACAGGTATATACAAAATCTGAAGAGCATTTAAAATTTTATGAGATATAAATCTAAACACAGTAATGAATAGCATAATAAATATATAGCTAAATCCTACAAACAAGCGAGATACATCATTCGTTACATGTCCTGTATACATCAAAACAATGGCTGCAATGACACCAATTGTGACGCTACGAAATACAGTTTTAACCTTGTCCCAATAAGGTTTATCTATCTGATAAGAGCCATTCAAATATAAAGTTACTAAAAAAACAATAGGTACAATGATAAAAGTATAGATACTTTCTAACTTAAAATGAGGGCTCACCTCAATCAATGATAAAGATATCCGCAAATGATACGCAGATAAAAGACCTAATATAATGGCTATATAATCAACAAATATCGTTATCAACATTGTAATAGCCATTCTTACATTCTGATGTCTACATATTGTCATAGTATCCCCAAATAAAAAGAAGGTTGCTCGCTTAATACACTCATTAAGTAAACAACCTTCTTTCTTCTACCAATAACTAACAATCTCACTAAATATTTATTAGTATTAGTATACTATAGATTCATATATTCTTCATTTAAACAATCCTTAAAATCATTATAATTTAAGTTTTTTTATATTGTAGATTCATTCTTATCAGTAATTTCATGGGATATTTTTAACTGGAGCATCGTTGCCATAACTATCCAGAAAATTTTAATGCCCGATGAATTTCCCCATGTGTAATCAATAGATCCAAATAAGAATATAAAGCTAGTCCATCCAAAGATAATACTTAAATCATAGGGATTATAATTTTTCAAATACATCCGAATAAATTTATATAGTACAAATATATTAAATACCAAAAATCCTAACAATCCCAACAGTCCAGATTCACTTGCTACTTGTAAAAAATTATTATGTGAATGTCCTAACCCTTGTGTTTCTTCAGGTAATCTATATCGTTCTTCATACGTACGTTGCCATAACCCAGGACCTACACCTGCAACTATATGGTCAATAATCATATGTTTATCAGCTTTCCACACATATAATCGGCCAAGGTTCGAACCATCCGTCGTAGTATTAAATGTCGATTTAAATCGATTCACATAATGGTCATGCTGACTCACAACCCCAACAATACCAATAGCAATACAGCCTACAATAAGCAAATATTTTATATTAGATAGACCATAACGCAATGTGATTAATAATCCATTAATACCATTAAATAGCCAGGTACCGCGACTTTGATTTCCCCACATTCCAAACAACATAGATACAATAGAAAATAATGCAGATTTTCGAACCTTACTAGGAAATGTTTTATCAAATACAGCTATCAAAGATATAGGGAATGCCAATGCTAACAACATAGCCAAGCCCATAACAGATCCGTTGAATAAACCACCAGAACGTCCATCATTAACACGAAAATCTAGTAGTTGTTGAATAAAAGCCGTTATGGAATTAATTCCCATAAATAAGAAAAATGCTATTAATAAAGTATATAATTTAGATTTAGATTTAATACATAATAGTATCGGTAATACGATTAAACTTTTCCATACATATATATTAAAAAAGTACTTTAATGCCCTACCAATATCTTCACTACAAAATACGGATGGTAATAAACATAGTAACATAATACCATAGGCTATACCATATTGCTTAATAGAACTTGATATACACAATTCTTTTCGCTTTATAAAACATGTACAAATTGTAATCAATAACAATAATCCATATACCACATTCCCAATGGCCACAGACATTCTAGTTGTACACATCATAATAATTAGTAAAATAGTTAATACTAACTCATGTTTTTCTAAAATCCACTGTTTCATGACTCTCCCCTAACAGATTTCCTATTTCATATACGATTTCAAATTTTCTTGTACTTCCGCTGCATATTGGTCTAACATATCATAACGTTTCCGATATTGGCTTCGCTTTTGTGATTTTATTTCTTCTATCGGTTTCCGGTATTCCTCTAATGGAACAATGTAAAATCTTGGGTCTTGTGAAAGTTTCCCACCACTTTCTTGCCACAAGGAGTCAAGTTCTGCTACCTTTGCACGATGACCACGTACTAAATGTGTATTTGCATAAAACCCTTCATCAGATACTGCATAGATAGTTTCTACTCCACATTGTTGAGCAATTAATCTAAGCAAATACATAATAAAGTTTTTAGGACGATAACCAAACATCTTTTTGGTAGCTGTTTTTGCATTGGCTAAACCGTCCTTATATCCCTGAATGGTACCAATCCACATAGCTTTTTCCCCATTAAAGCCTTTACCAAATCGGAAATTAGCATGATATACACCTTGGGATTCTAACGTCAATAATAATGTTAATAAACCTTCCTTGCGTTGCCCTGCGCCATAATATAATTGGGCTTTCATATTGAGTTCTTCAGATTGCCATACCACAAGACCACGCTTAATACGACTCACATCATCTAAAAAATTATCTTTATCCACAGAATACATGGACTGAATCGCTTCATCAGTAAATACATTTTGTATGTAATCAAAATGATTAATGATAGCATCTAAGCGCTCATCCACTGTGGAATCTTTATAGAAAAAGATACGTGTCATTAATTCATATAAACCAATTTGACGTTGTAATAATTCTGAATCTGGTTTATAGTTAGCAAAATAATTTTCTAACCGATTCATCTGTTGCCGACGACTCATAGACCGTACTGTATGCAATACAACACGACGCGTTTCTCTCCAGCTACGCTTACCATATATTTTTCGACCTTTGGCCCATTGATTTTGTATATACTCTAACACCTTATCACCTCAAATTACGAACTATCGTTATTATGGAATCCACCATCTTAATGATGGTAAATGTAGATTTCACACGCTTATAGCCCTGTTCTATCATAGATACGCGAATTACATCATCCTGCATTAACGTTTGAATAGCTTCAGCAATTACTTCACTATTAACCGCATCAATAAGAATACCTGATACGCCATTCTCAATAATTTCTCCCTGTGCTCCTGATGTACTTGCTATAACAGGAACTTTACAATACATAGCCTCACATAATACAAGACCAAATGCTTCTCGTACTTTTGATGGAGCCACTAGACAATCGATAGACCGATAAAAACGATTCATATCCTGCTGAAAACCAATATATTCCACATAGTCTTTCATATCATATTGCATCATATAATGATGCAATTCTTGAATATCATCATGAATACCATCACCACATATACGCAATCGAATATCACCATTACAATCATGTATTATTTTAATGGCTTCTAATAACTCATATATTCCCTTGTTTTCCGTAATACGTCCTGCATACCCTACAATAAAGTGCTTAGATTCATTTTGTTTACTCTCAATAGTAGGAAAGCGATGTGTATTAATGCCATTATAAACTAGATGATATTTTTCAGAAATTGAAGGTATAACTTGTGCATCATAGACTCGTTTAGATACACAAATGAAAGCATCTACATGAGATTGAATCCAACGATGGTAAATATCAGTTTTTGCCTGTACTATATTGTGTTTGTAAAAAATCAGTTTTGCACCTGTTAAATGTTTTAATGCCAAGCATAATAGAATATATTTACCCGAATGACATTGAATAACATCAATACCATATTGGTTCATTTGTTTAACAATAGAACCAATAGATAAAAAACCTTTACACGAATAAAGATTAGCTGTAATGATTTCTGATACTGATGTAAATCGGTCTTGTAGTTCCTGATTTGTTTCATCTACTAAAACAAAAGAGGATATCTGCCGTCGATGTAGTTCGTCGCACATATCATATACATATTGCTCTCCGCCGCCCCATACTTTGGCGCCTACTACATTTAGTATCGACATAGATACCCTCCTTAAAATATATATTGCAATTAACTATATATATTTAATCATATATGTATTTATTTTTCATCTACTTTTTAGAAAATAGTATCTTTTCATAATTGATCAACCAAGTTGTTAGTAAAGTCCAATTACGTGCTTCATCAGCATGATTATCGATAGGTCGAACTTGTTCCACAGGCTCAGTTGAAGGCATATTACTTTCACCATAATCCATACGGACATCACCCATCATAGTATCAGTCATCCATTGATAAGGAGTTACTAAGGTTTCAGGCTGCTCCTCAAATAACGATGGAGTAATAGAATAATACTCAAATCCTTTAGGTGCAATAGCCTCGATAATCGTTGGCATAATACTCATATGGGTACCTTTTTTAGTAACGATCATATTATCCTCTAACTCAGGATGTTGAAATAAACCAACCGTACAGAATGTATCGCGTAATGTATAATCACGATGAATAAGCGACGTATTATTTAATGAACCAAATAGATTCGAATGATCTCCTGTAACAATAAATAAGCTATCTGGATACAATTGTTGCATAGATTCAACAAATGTAAAGATAGCCTTATCGCTATAACGATAGGTTGCTAGTTCCTTATTACGCGTTTTATTAGAACGTAAATCCTCACCTACGTCTGGCATAACCTTTTGTGGATCATAATCAAGTAAGTCATCCTCCATCTTATACGGACCATGATTAGAGGTTGTATAGATAAAATGGAATGTAGGCTCATCAATTTCTTTGATTTGTTGTGCAATATTTTCTAAAAATACATGATCATAAACACCAACCCATGTTTTAGGTGCATTAGGTCCACAGAAGATAGACGCACTTTCCACACGGTCGAAGCCTTGTGCTTTCCCAAAGTGATTAAAATTGCCATACGATGCATTACCACCATACCAATATATAGTTTGATATCCTAGTTGCTTCATTTGATGTGCAAAGGACGTAGGAAATGCACCCTTCCAGAAACTTTCTCTCTCATTAATTTCCAATCCCGCATCATAGATACCACTCATAAGACTTACGATAGATGGTCTTGATACATTACCTGCCGGTAAAAAATTAGGGATTTGAACTGTATGTAATTGCTCTTTAAAATTCCATAATCCTGGGCAAATATTAAGAGACTTATGCGTTTTATCTAACGACCACTGAGGGATACTTTCACCAACAATAAAGAAAATATGCTTAGGTTTCGTAATCTTAGGACCTTTAGCAATTCTTTTGAAAGCATATAATGGATTATCAAGAGTATCCCAATTATCTTTATAATCTCTAGGTACAACACGATTTATAGCGTTATTAATATCTTCTTCAGATGCAGTATACTCAGAGCGTAATGGGTTTTTATAAACCGTTTCCAATGCGCATAAATCAGGTACAGTCGCACGAGCAAAAAATATATCTTCTTTTACAACTGTAGGAATCGTATCCCATTCTGGCTTATCGTCATGAGATAAAGTACCACCATAACGAAACCAATAAAAGCCAATAACCGATACAATGACTAAGAATATATTCCACAATACTGTCATCCATGTACTCTCAAAAGTAGGATAAGGGATAGATGGTAAAGATAGAAAAGCACTTCCTGCCAACCATGAAATGATAGCTACTGGAATAAATCCAACCAATACCAATAGGCCTCTATCTTGGTTGAAAAATACATCGATAAGATTATTCTTTTCTGCATGTTTGCCATAGTGGACCATATAGTTATAAGTATCATGAAAATGCTTATAAAAGATCATCTTTCCTGCAAAGGCAGCATATACTACACAAGAGTAAATCGTTAATCCAATGAGGCGCACCATATCTTCATATTGATGATATGTACCAAAGAATAATGCTGGTATAGTAATGAGAACTAAAGGTACTAAAAATACATAGGCATCAAAGTCCATGCCCCACCAAAATCCATAGCGTAGTGCACCTAAAACAGATTGCCAACGTCCTTGCCAAGTAGGATATGGATTATAGCTACGCATAAATATTATACGGAATATAGTACTTAATATAGGGGCCCATATCATTAATTTTATATTTTGTTGTAATGATAAGAAAAATTGTTCACTCATTATATATTACGACTTTCTCTCACTATAGATTCTAATATATCCCCTTAATTCTTCTAATATTAAAGTAAATCACAATCTCCCGTTTGATTTATTTAAGTAATACAGCTTTACATATTTTGTAACAGTATACATATAATGATATAAAGATAAGATGAAACCTATTTTGCCATCAAGAAATCCCTTTTGCAAAATATATATCTTAAAGAATGCCCAATGAGGGCGAAGTATAATATCCTTCCAAAAAGAACAATGTTTACCTTGTTCATGATATTTCTCAGCAGCTGCCGATGTATATTTGTTGAACTTATTGAAATACTGAGTCCAATTATCGTAGGTATAATGAAACAGTTTTCCTTTTAGTGTATCTTGTGGAAATGGGCTAATAAAGGTTTCATGCACAAAGCCCTCTACGGTCGCCCCTTCTGTTGGCATCAACCGTAATACCTTATCTGGACGCATAGATCCATGCGTTGCAGAATTGTGATGAAATATATTGTGACGAGATAACCAATACGCTTTTTTCTCCCCACCTTGTACAACTTTTCTTATTTCTTCATTTAATGCAGGAGATACTCGTTCATCAGAATCAATAAATAGAATCCACTCTGATGTTGCTTGGCTAATACCAAATCGTCGTTGTTGAGACCAATCATTATTCAAAGGATGAGAAATAACCTTAGCCCCTAATTCTTCTGCTAATACAACTGTTTTGTCTGTACTACCATCATCAATGACGAGTATTTCATCTGCACATTGAATGCTTTTAATGCAGTCCGCTATATGCTGTTCTTCGTTTCTAGCAAGAATGATTGCAGTAACTTTTGTCATGTTATATCTCTCCCTCTGGTAAATAGTTGTCCATCATATCAACAAGTTTATAAAGATTTGATAGACGATACCATTGAAGTTATCGTAAATGTAGATGCTACACGATTATAACCGTGTTTCTGTATTTTTTTATATTCCGCTGGTTGATCCAAAAAATACATAATGGCCTTAGCTATATGTTCACCATCTACAAAATCTAATAATAAACCATCATCCCCATGAGTAATAATTTCTCTTTGAGCTCCTGAAATGCTAGTGATAACAGGTGTTTTACAATACATAGATTCACAAATAACGAGACCAAATGCCTCTTTTACTTTCGATGGTGTTACCAAACAATGAATAGAACGATAAAACTCGTTCATATTATACTGAAACCCTAAATTAATAACATACGACTCCATATGATTATCACGTATATAAGTATTTAGCATTTGTATCGCTTGTTCTGATACATCCCCACACATACGTAATTCAACGGATTTACCTGATTCATGTAAATATTTTATAGCATCTAATAATTCGATAATACCTTTATCTTCACTAATTCTACCCGCATACCCAACAACAAATCGATCATGAGGCTTTTCAATGTGTTTATCAGGAAATCGATGTGTATTTATTCCATTATAAATTAAATGATACTTATCTTCTTTTCCAGGTACTACTTGCGCATCATATACACATTTTGAAACACATACAAAGGCATCTACTTGATTTTGAATCCATCGATGATAGATATCCGTTTTCGCTGGTAATACATTATGTTTAAAAAAGATAACCTTTACACCGGTCATCTTTTTTAAAATTATAGATAACAATATATATTTACCTGTATGACATAAAATAGTATCAATATGATGTTTTCGGATGAAAGTAGCTATTTTATTAAGAGAAAATACCCATTTACTTTTACGGATTGTACATGTAAAAACCGTGGCTACCTCTTTGTAACGCTCAACAAAATCTATTTTCCATCCATCAGTCAATATAAATGGTACAATTTCCTGTCGTTTAAGTTCTTCACTCATATCATAAACATATTGTTCCATACCACCCCATACAGAACTTTCTATGATATTAAGAATACCTCGTTTTTTTTCCATTCCATTAAAACCCCTTATATCTATATTTCTGAGCCATATTAAATCCAATCCTATACTTTATTTTACGAAGTACATACATAAATTTATTATATATTTTCAAACATTCTTTGCGAATAGAATCAATAATATTTCCTTTTTTTATTATCATTTCATGATATATAGTGTCATTCCCATATCGTATATTAACTGGTCCATGTTGAATCATAACTGGTATATAATCCATCATAAAATCACGTTTTATAGAATTACCATCTATCGAAAATTCCATATCTGTTTTATCTAACATTGAATCATAATAAACATATATAGATGGTAAACTTTCTCTTCTATATATAGTCCAATCATAAGCAAATTGCTGATTAGCTACTATATGACAAAAAGTAGGTTTACTTTCATTAAAAGAATAGATTTCAATTTCACTAATACCAGCTATACCTTCTTTTGCCTTAGTAACAGTCATCGCTATCCATTCAACAACTATAGGATGTTCAAATACATAGGTCTTCATATATGGACAGTCTTCAAAAAGTGGATATGAATATTGAGGCACATTAACCTCTAAACCATTACTAGTTTTAATAGTGACACCTTGCAAACCATTCAATTCATCAGACTCGAACCAAACATTTTCAAACCAATCTATTCGTTCTATAGTTGTTGGTTTATTAAAACTAATGGTTATCGTTGGTTTATTATCTTTTGTATCTGGAATCCATGCATATTCTATAGAAGAAGCTATATTCTTTGTTACATCTCTTACATCATAACGTAAAAAATCATTAAGTTTACTACAATCACCAGATGTAGCAGTTATTGTAGCATGTAACGCTACATTATCTGTTCTACGCTCCCAAAATACTTGATCTCCATTAATAAGTTTAGGTCCATGTTTATACGATGACTGAGACATATGTGATCCTAGCGCTTTAAATATAGGATTTTCTATTAATACTGTATTACGACAAGCTTGTGGTACAGGGATTCTAATACGATCAGCCCATAGTAACATAGGATTATTCGTACTCCATCGCTTATCTTTAATCCATTGTCTATTTTGGACCGTAGATTCTAAATGATTGTCATAGTAATCATTAATAGATTCAAAATTAGTATCATAAGCAAATGACTTTAACACTTTAGGTTTATAGGTAACCTGTTTTTTTAGAATTATACCAATAGCTTCTTCAACAGCAATAGATGTCAATTTATGGTCTACATGTATATCGTGATCAACAGCAATAATAGCATTGGGTTTAAATCGTAATATAATATCTTCTAAAGCAAGCACTATATTTGTATAGGTATAATCTAATAATCTACCCATATATTTACTTGCATAGTCTTGAATATTACAAGCGCCATGTGTTTGACTAAAACCAGCGTGATGTGTAACAATACTCTCCCGATTAGATAAGAATTCTTTACCATATCCATCTGGAAATCCTAAAAAATGTATATTTTTTAAAGGCAAATGCATTATTTTGGCCATTTTTATGACCTCTTTATAACGAATATCTGCCTTATACTGGTAATCTCCATTTGTAACATATACAAGAATAACATCTAATCCTTCTTCGATAGCACCATATATTGTTGCTCCTGCAATATTAATTTCATCATCTTGATGGGGAACAATCACCATAACTGTATTTCCACCAAAGAAATCTCTATATTTAAAACTCGAATAAGACATTATAGTTAGGTCCTCATTATTTAGACTAATATTTTTTACAACTTGGCCCTTTGCACCGCTTGCATTTTCCACAGCCCTTATCCGTAGTTTTCTGTCCGTGGTCATCTATGAAATCTACGGTTAGTCCTTTTTTGTGGACTTTTTGGACTCCTTCTTCAAGGCTTTTTCTAATTTTTTAGCTTTTTTATCCTTCTTAGCATCCTTGTCTTTTTTAGCTTTTTTAGAATCCTTATCCTTCTTGCTCTTTTTGGACTCTTTGTCCTTCTTGGACTTCTTAGATTCCTTTACTAATTCGGACTCTTTCTTAGACTGCTTGTCTTTCTTGTCCTTCTTTTTATCTTTATCTTTCTTTTTCTTATCTTTTTTATCCTTTTTACCTGAAAGCTTCGCCCATTCTTCTTCTACGCGTTTCAGTTGTTTTTTAATAAGCTTGTCGATTTCCTTTTGTTGTTTAGTTTTATCCTTATCGCCCGTGGATTGTTTGGAATACAACAAGGAATTTACCATATCATAAGGATCTAAAGATGTATGAATATCTCGGTCTAATAGGCTTTCATCATCAAAATCGTCCTCTTCGTCATCAAAGTCATCATTATTGACGTCATTACGACTAGATGTTGTTTTCTTATTGACTGAATGCTCATTAAAATAAACAGCATCTTGATTATCAATAGGATATTCCTTAGAAAGGTCGATATCTTCGATGTTATGATCTATATCGTGCAACTTAATTTGCTCCATTGCATAGTCCAAATTATCTTGATTGGACGCACCATAGCCCATCGGTTTATCAAAGGAAAGAACATCGCCAAATAAATCACGTTCCAAGCTTTCATAAGAATTAAGCATGCTCATGCGGTCCTGAACGACCTCAATTTGATTCCACAATTCCATCAAATTCGCCGTATATTGCATGCGTTCCTTAACCTCTAAATAGGCTTGGTAAATAACAGACAGTTCTTTTTCGTTGAGACCTTCCTCAGCACCGATTTCCTCAATCATTTGCTGAATTTCTTGATCACGATTATAACGCTCCACTAAGGCATTGCGAACTTCTTCAATAAGACTTGCTGATACGCGTTCCATACGTTCCTCCTTTATGGTATATACTCAGCCCTAATCACTACGATTAATCATTACGAATCAATACATACCATGGTGAATAGAAAAATAAATTTTTATACTCTCTAATCTATTATTATATCAGAAAATATGCGGATTTTCTGAAGATAATAGAAAAAGATATCCCCTAAAGGATATCTTTTTAGTAACTTATAAAATTTATTTTTTATTAATCTCTTTTACATGCATCCATACTGTATCTATAGATGATTGTTCATCATTACCTGTTAGATTATAAAAATCCTCTTCATCCGCTATAGCTTTATTATACTCAATTCTCTTTTTATCAAATTCAGCATAGATTAAAGACACTTTTTCCCTCATTACTTCATTAGATATTGAACCATTATTTACTAAAATCGATAGCTCATTATCGCTCAATAATTTATCTATACTATTTTTCCAAAAATCAAGAGTCAAAGTTTTCTTTAATGAAACTCTTAATTCTGCAATTTCTAGGAAAGCTGTAACTAATCGATTTAATATACTAAGTTCAGCTTCTAGTAAATAATTTTTGGCTATATATATATCATTTTTACGGACTATCTCACCACTCCAGCTAGTCAATGCCATATTTGGTTTAGTAGAATCAGCCCTTGATAAAATTAACTCTGCTTTCTAAACTGAACGCCTCTATTTGATCTAACCCTAAAAGCAACTGCTAAAATAGCTTCTAAATTATAAAATGCATTTTTGTAATTCTTATTATCTCGTGCAGTTATAAAATAATACTTTACAACTGAATTAATATCTAATTCACCATCTTTAAAGCAGTTTTTTAGGTGTCTACCAATATTTTGTTTCGTAGTATTAAATAATTCAGCAATTTGTTCTTGATTAAGCCAAATATCACCATCTATTTCATATAACTCAATTTGTGTTAAACCATCTTGTGTCTTATACATAACAAAATTATCTGTATTAAACTTTTCTAAATTATCCAATACTACACCTCCAATACTACTTTAATCTATATTCACATACTATCATTAGCCAATATTAAGGTCAATTTACTAAAACACATTCACTCTATATACCAATATGCGTTCTTTTTCATCAGTTTCTCGAAATAAATCACCACACTGTATAGGTTTTTCTGCTTCGAGGCGCACATGGTTATTTAGGAAGTTTTCTACTTCTTCGTTAACATAGTAGAAGAATAGTAGAATTTCTCTTGGATGATGATATAAAGAATCAAAGATATTACCTAGTACGCGTTTAATGGTGTGAAGTGCAAAGGGATTAAAGAAAAAGCATCGATCTGCATTGTCTGGCAATGTATAGGTAGCAGCATCGCCAAGGACAAAGGATACACGGTTCTTGGTAGCTGGGCTTTCACCATTTACGATGGCCCGTTCATACAAACGTTCATCGTATTCGATACCAATGGAATGGCACCGCGTCTGATTAGCTATAAATATGCTAACGCGCCCCTTGCCACTGCCGTAATCGATGAGGGTGTTTTGTTTCGTAATATATCCGCTATTCGCAAGGCGTTCAAGAACGCAGTAATCTGTTGGCTCATATGGATGGTGCTCTGTATCCGAACGGCTATCATCGCGACCTGCTGTCTTTATTTGTAATATACTTTCCCATTCTTGATCGGCTACCATTGATACACTCCCAACTATCGTAAATATTGCGCTATGTTATATTGTTATTGTTTCTATTATACTATCTTACAAAATCTACTACTAATTTCCTACTACATTATATTTCTCTATCAATACATAAAGATTACCTATCCAATGTATGTAATTATAAATTACACGATTTCTAATAAATTGCGCTAAATTTAATTTTATTATATAATTTAATCAATATTTTGATAAACGCTGTAAAATAAGGAGATATGATTAATAAAATCTTATTAATGGCTCTTGTGCTAGGCACACTTTCTACAACAAATGCACTAGCTGCTACGGACATGGCTACTACTATGTCTAGTACAAGCTCTACCACTGCTACCTCTGAAGCTAAGACTCATCAAACAGAAGCGTACGGCATGCAATCTGTAACGGCAGTGCCAAAAATTTATGGTGATGGTGAAAAAATAGCGGCTATCATCATCAAATATCCAGAAGCAATCCAAGAAAGTGCACTAGCGCTCAATACTTTCACGGTAGAAGGCAAAACAATCAACAATATCTATACTAATTCTGTGCCTGAACTGAAAGAAAATTACAAATCTACAGCTAAAGGTTTGCACGATGGTGCCCCTCAAATAGATACAACAGTAGGACAAACAAATACGGTCAAAGCTAGTAAAAAAGACAATAACTCCAAAGCTACAGCAGCTGATCAATACGTTGTAGTGGAATTTGAATATGAAAACTCTACACCATTCGTTTTAGCACCACGCTCTAATAAACCTAAAAATAATAGTGCTGTAGGCGGCGATGCACCGCTACGTTCCAATCGTAAATTGCCTGATTTAAACGTTACAGTCACACAAGTTCAACCGGTAGTGACTAAAACAGGTACTATATACGGCCCTTCACAAACGAGCGTAATCAATACATCTACGGCATCTACTATTATAGATGAGTTTAAAACATATATTTACACAGATCCATCTACGGGTAATAGCATTCCTTACAATGTATTTTTACCGAAAAACTATGATGCATCAAAACAATATCCTCTATATTTCTTCATAGCTGACTCCAGTGCCAATATCAATGATAATCGCACGGTACTATTCCAAGGTAATGGTGCTACTGTTTTCGCTAGCCCTGAGGAACAAGCAAAACATGAAGCCATCATCGTTGCCCCTCAATACACTCAAGATTTAGTAGATACACTTGGTATGATGACTACCGATAAAAATGAATGGACTCCAGGTCTTACCTTGGTAGATAATCTATTACATCATGTCATCGCTACGTATCCAATTGATAAAAACCGAATTTATGGTTCTGGTCAGTCTCAAGGTGGTATGGCAAACATCGCTATTAGCGACAAACATCCTGATTTATTTACGGCTCAATTCCTCGTAGCATGCCAATGGAATACGGAGGAAATGAAAGTATTAAAGGATAAAAAATTGTGGATACTCGTATCCGAAGGCGATGATAAAGCATATCCTGGCATGAATACAGCTACTAAAAATTGGGCCGAATTAGGCACTAAAATTGCAACCTCTCCTATGTGGGATAGCCATTCTACACCGGAACAATTCGACGCATTGGTGAAAGCTACAGTCGATCAAAAGGCTCCTATTAATTACACGGTATTTAAAGATGGCAACCATATGTACACATGGTCTGTAGCTTATAATATCGAAGGCATTAGAGATTGGTTATTCAGCCAAACTAAGGAAAAATAGACCATACAAAAAGCAGGGTTGCTATGAACCGACCCCTTAATGTTAGACCAAAAATCTCAACGTTATCAATCATTGTATACATAGATAACATCATTTACAAACGTTAAATAATCATGTAATATAATATATGACAAAGGAAGTCAATGTGTGACACGTTTTCACGCAAACAAAAAGGAGGGTGGCAGCCCTCCTTTTTTTGCGCTATTTACCATATATGATTCGAATATGATATACTAAAGAGTAATATTTCAATTTTCTCATGTGCAGAATTGTATCTCATAAAAAGGAGTATTTACTTACATGGACAGTGATCTGACCTTAGATTTTATAATTATCGTCATTTTAATCATCGCGAACGGCATTTTTTCTATGACCGAGCTCGCCATCGTCAATGCCAAGAAGCGTCGCCTCGAGGAGATGGCCGAGTCTGGCAATGAGCGCGCCAAGAAGGCCTTTGAGTTGGCGGAGAATCCTAACGAGATGTTCTCTACCATCCAAATCGGTATCACTCTCGTCGGCATTTTGACCGGTTTGTATTCCGGTGCCACCTTTTCCGCACCATTAGCTGACATATTGGTGAAAGCCTTCCCTAGTATCGCTCCTTATGAGGCTTCTATCAGTTCCTTCTTAATTGTTTCTATCATCACCTATTTATCCCTTGTTATCGGTGAATTAGTGCCAAAACGCCTAGCCATCAACAACCCTGAGGCCATTGCCGTTGTTGTTTCCAAGCCAATTTACTGGCTTTCACAAGCATTAAAACCAATCGTACTGTTCCTCGGCGTGTCCACCGATTTTCTATTGAAAATATTGGGCGTTACTGTGAAAGAAGAAGCGCCTGTAACGGAATCGGAAATCAACAAAATGCTCACCGAAGGCGTAGCCATGGGGGCCTTTGAAGAAGAAGAACCAATCCTCGTAGAAAATATTTTCCACCTAGCAGATATGAACGCAGGCGACGTCATGACACCACGGACGCAACTCAAATGGATTGATTTAAACTCGTCCGAAGAAGAAATCATGGAAGTCCTAAAAACGGCGAACCAATACCGCATTCCAGTAGGTGAAGACTCTCTCGATGAATTACGAGGTATGATCAATGTAACCGATGTGATGGTCCAATGCTTACAAGGCGAAAAATCATTGCATCATGTCATCCATTCTTGCTTGAAAGAACCATTGCTCGTACCTGAGTCCATTTCTCTTATGAAATTACTCAACACATTGCGTAATGAAGGCGTTCACGAAACCATCGTCCTCGACGAATACGGCGGCTTTAGCGGCCTCGTTACCTTGCACGACATCATGGAAGAAATCGTAGGCCTCATGCCATCCGGCGAAGAAGAGCGCCAAGAAGAAGAAAACCGCATCGTCGAACGCGAAGACGGCACATGGCTCGTAGACGGTCTACTCGACGTAGACGAATTCAAAGAATTCTTCCACATCGTCAAAGAACTACCACGCGAAGAAGACGATCTCTACAAAACACTGGGCGGCCTTATGAACCTTCTATTCGGTAGAATTCCACGCGAAGGCGACAAAACCACCTGGGACGGATACACATTCGAAATCGTGGACATGGATAATACACGGATAGACAAAATTTTGGTTAGTTATGTTGAACCAGTTGTGGAACAAACAGAAGAATAAGGATCGAAGAGAGAACCCCTCCTGAAAGCCGACACGCTACTGCGCTACGCGGAGCCCGAAGTCGTTTTCAGGAGGGGTTCTCTCTTCTTCTATTCTACGTTTGTTGCACAACTTGGTTAACATAATCTATTGCGGATAGACAGGCCGGGTCTGACTCCGGCCTACGGCCTCCGCAGGGACGACGCAGGGTGTGAGCTAACAGAGGAGCGCAGCGACGCATGGAAGCCACACATCGCTAATCCAGAGACGTAAGATTTTCCATCGGAAAATCCACAGCATCTGGGAAAGTCGTTTTTGGAAGTCTATTTTTTATCACTAATATCCTATGATTCTACGTGCTCAAATTTTCATTTCTGCTATATTCGCACAACTTAGTTCAACACAATCTATGAGAAAGACACGCTATCGCGCTAAAGCGGGACCCGAAGTGGCAGCACCATGTGCCTTTTTCACTTTGTATACTTAACTCAAAGAAGTCACTAATATGGTATTTCGCTTGGGACAATGAGAGCCCCTTTGCCAGATATCAATTAGTGACTTTTTTTCTATGATCTTCATCTAATAAAGCCTTTTTTAATTCATCTAAATTTTCATAACTAGGGTATTTTGAATCTCTAGCTATTTTCTTTGCTTCTTTCATTGCTTCTAATGTTTTTTGATTATATACTTCTCTGTCTTTTTCTTGTTTCATAATTCCACCAACCTTTATCAAAACTATTATAACCTAAATTTCTCCCCGTAGGTCCCCTACTCCTAATATTAGAAAATATATATGTTTTAATTTTTCTAATTCAGATTTGCAGTAAAAAAGGACTGGCTTGTCCCAAAACGACTTCGGGCTCCGCGAAGCGCAGTAGCGTGTCGGCTTTGGGGCGAGCCAGTCCTTTGATATTGCTAAGCTATATTCTTCAAGCCATCAGGCGCAGACCGTTAAGGTAGCTGGAGGTTTTAGGAAGGTGCCTCGTAGTTACTAAAATCAGAAAACATATATATTTTCTAATGTACTTATAGAATTTTTATCTAATATATAGTATTATTTAATTGTATAAAATATATATTTCATAGTAGTTATTGCTTTTACAATAATCTCTATTACGTGTGTGAAGGAGAGGATTATGAATCGTAGTGTATTAGGTTTGACCACGGCTCTGTTGATGAGTGCACTCATCATCGGCGGTTGTGGGTCGAATCAAGATGATCATGATACGAGTCTCAAGGTACGGACGATTACGATTGGCGAAGAGGCTGGAACGACGAGTGCTGGGTATTCGGGAACCATCAAGAATCGGACGGAAACGAATCTAGCATTCCAGGTGGGCGGCCGCGTGATTAATAAGTTTGTCAGTGTGGGCACTACTGTGCAGGCCGGTCAGGTAATTGCTCAGATTAATGGCGCTGATACAGCAAGTCAGGTGCAAAATGCGCAAGGTGCTGTTACGGCGGCGCAATCGGCCTATGATTTAGCCAATACAAATGCTGAAAGATATCGCGCTTTGTACGCTGAGCAGGCTATCAGCAAATTGCAATTGGATCAGGCTGAAAATCAACTGAATGCGGCGAAAGCTCAGTTGCAACAGGCCCAAGCAGGTCTCAATTTGAGTAACAATCAAAATAGTTATACTACTTTGGTTGCTCCAGACAGCGGTATTATTACGGCTCTTAATGTCGAGGCCGGTCAGGTCGTAGCAGCAGGCCAGGCAATAGGTACCTTGGCGGCCGGTCACGAACCTGAGGCAGTCATCGCTTTGCCAGAACAGGAAATGAGCAAAATTCACCCTGGTAGCACGGCAACCATCACATTTTGGGCTTTGCCTGATGTGAAAGTACAAGGTATTGTTCGTGAAATTTCACCGGTCCCAGACCCTGTAGCGCGGACGTATATGGTCAAAATTACCTTGCAAAACCCTCCAAAAGAGGTGCAACTCGGTATGACTATCAATGCCATCCTCAATCAAACGGATACAACGGATATCTCCATACCGTTGACGGCGTTGGTGAAAGACAAACAAGGTAATAACGCAGTCTATGTCATTCGAGACAACAAAGCACATCTCGTTCCTATTCAAACTGGCGAATTTGGTAATAATTCGGTCATTGTTAAAAATGGCCTCACTAAAGGGGATATCGTCATCACCGCAGGAACCCAACAATTACAAGAAGGAACGGCGGTGCATAAATGAAGAAGTTTAATTTAGCAGATTGGGCGTTACGCCATAAATCCATTATCTACTACTTCATTGCTGTACTCCTCACCTTTGGTATATTCTCGTTCACCCACATGGGACGTATGGAAGACCCAGACTTTACGATGCGTACCATGGTTGTGGGTGTCTCATGGCCCGGTGCTTCACCGCAACAAATGTCAGATCAAGTAACGGACAAGCTCGAAGAAAAGCTACGAGATTTGCCAGGTGTAGATTATACGAAGTCTTTCACAGATGGTAGCAAATCCGTTATTTATATCAATCTAAAAGAAGATTTGCCATCGAACAAGATTCGCCCCGCTTGGGAAGAAGCGCGGAATATGATCAATGATGAATGGAAATCTTTGCCATCCGGTGTACAAGGCCCATCTATCAACGATCGATTCGATGATGTATATGGCACCATTTACGCACTTTCAGGTGACGAATTCTCGTATGAAGAGAAACGTCAACAGGCGGAAGATTTAAAACGGCAGCTCTTGTCCGTTCCGAATGTTAAGAAAATTACCCTAATCGGGGTACAAGAAAAGTCCTTAGATGTAACGATTAACAAGGACAAGCTCGCATCGTATCAGGTGAGCACACAACAATTATTGACGGCCCTTAAACAGCAAAGCGCCATGGTGCCGGCGGGCATGGTCAATACGGATACGAATAATGTATATTTACGCATTAACGGCGTCTTTGATAGCGTGGATGCGGTCAAAAATATGCCGATTCGCATCAATAACCAAACAATTCGACTCGGCGATATTGCAGACATAACGATGACCTATAAGGACCCATCCAGTCCTCAATTCTACTACGAAGGCAAGCCGGCCATTGGCATCGCCATTTCCATGGATGCAGGCGCCAATAATATCGAATTTGGTAACGCTATCGATACGAAACTAAAAGAGCTAAAAACAACGATTCCTGCAGGCTTAAACCTCGACCAAGTGTCAAATCAGCCGCACATTGTTAAGGAATCCATTGGCGATTTCTCGCAATCTTTATTCGAAGCCATCGCCATCGTATTGCTCGTCAGCTTTGCATCCCTCGGCATTCGCACCGGTATCGTGGTGGCCCTCACCATTCCGGTCGTCGTGTCTACGACATTCGTACTGATGTATGAAAATGGCATTTATTTGCATAAGGTTAGCCTTGGCGCCCTCATTTTGGCACTGGGCCTGCTCGTTGATGATGCTATCATCGTCGTGGAAATGATGAGCGTTAAGCTCGAAGAAGGCTTTAATCACTGGCGCGCCGCTACGTTCGCCTATGAATCAACGGCCTTTCCAATGCTGTCTGGCACTCTCATTACCTGTGCCGGCTTCTTACCTCTCGCCTTGGCGGAGGGCATGGTTGCAGAATTCACGAAATCCCTGTCCATTGTTGTCTTCATGGCCCTCATCCTATCCTGGATTGCGTCCGTTCTGGTCAGTCCGGTGCTAGGCTATAAAATCATCGAAAACAAGGATGAAAAACCCGAGTCGGAATGGACTCGTCGCGATCATATCATGCATCGTTTGAAAACCGTTTTTTATGCTCGTTTTGAAAGCCTCCTTCACTGGGCACTAGGTCATCATAAGGCCGTATTACTCCTAACATTAGGGGCTTTCATCCTGTCCTTGCTTTCATTCCCTCTCATCAAACAGGAATTTTTCCCATCGTCGACACGGAATGAAATCATCGTATCCATGCAATTTCCTCAAAGCTCATCCATCGATTATACCCAAAACCAAGCTAAATCATTGGATGCTTTGTTAAAGGATAATGAACATATCGACCATTTCACCACCTATGTAGGCGAAGGGTCACCGCGGTTTGTATTGACCTTAGAACCAGAATTGCCACGTGCTAATTTCATGCAAACCATCATCGTTACCAAATCTTTAGAGGATCGAGATGCATTATTCAAGGATTTACAAGATCAACTAAACGATCAATATCCATCGGCGCTCATCAATATGCAATTCGTCCAAATCGGACCGCCGTCCAAATACCCTGTTATGCTCCGCGTATCAGGTCCTGATGCATCTGAGGTTAAAACGATTGCAAACGATGTGAAAGCCAAAATGCAGGAGGATAAAGATTTACATAATATCGCCTTCGATTGGCCGGATACAGAGCCAGTTGCTCAAATCCACATTGACCCAGATAAAGCGCGTATGCTAGGCATTAATAGTTATGCCGTATCGCTTCATCTACAAAGTTTATTATCCGGTACAAAATCTGGTGAATACTACGAAGGAAACCAAACCATTCCTGTTACTTTCAGATTAAGCGGCAATGAAAACCACAACTTGGCGGCACTTTCATCATTACCAATCCAAACAGGAAATGGTTCCTATGTACCGCTTAGCCAAATTGCAACGATTTCTATGAGCCAAGAGGAAGGCATTATTTGGCACCGCAACATGATGCCAACCATTAGCATTCATGCTAATGTAGGACCTGGCGTGCTCGGCAATGCTAAGACGAAAGAAATTTACAATAAACTTGCTGAATATCGTCAAAACTTACCAACTGGCTATTCTATTGATCTCGATGGTTCTGCTGAAAAGAGCGTCACTGCTGTACAAAAATTGCTTGTGCCAATGCCAATCATGCTCTTTGCAATCATGACGATTCTCATGTTCCAATTAAAGAGAATTGCCCTTATGTTTATGGCCCTATTTACAGCCCCGCTTGGACTCATCGGTGTTGTACTGGCCTTAAATATTACGCGTACACCACTTGGATTTATGGCCATACTCGGCATCATTGCCCTCTCCGGTATGATTATTCGTAACTCCATCATCCTGTTGGACCAAATCGAAATTCACCGCGCCGAAGGACAATCTGCCCGCGAAGCCATCATCAACTCCGCTACATTGCGTTTCAGACCAATCATGCTAACCGCCATCGCGGCCATCCTAGGTATGATACCACTCATGAGATCCGTATTCTGGAGTCCACTCGCCATCGCATTCAGCGGCGGTCTACTCGTAGCAACCATACTAACACTCATCGTACTACCAGTTATGTACGCAACATGGTATAAGGTTAAATAAATAATATAAATAGATATCTATTATCAATCTAATAATTGATTGACTACTAATTCTGATAATGTTAATATAACTTTGACAAGGGAAATAAATAAGTTGCAATGTATTCACGCAACAAAGAAAAAACAGCAGGGTGGCAGCCCTGCTGTTTTATATTGCCTTACATACATATCCCTATTTTAAAATAGAACAGGCCTGTTCTATTTTTTAAGAGCACCATACATACTTTTTTAAATTAGTACACGCCTGTTCTATTTCTAAAAAGCACTATACACACCTTTATTAAATTAGTACACGCCTGTTCTATTTCTAAAAAGCACTATACATACCTTTCTTAAATTAGTACACGCCTGTTCTATTTCTAAAAAGCACTATACACACCTTTCTTAAATTAGTACACGCCTGTTCTAATTTTTTAAGAGCCCCATCATTGAATACTAAAAGGCAGCAGATTTTTTGATCTGCTGCCTTTTCTCTAATTTAGCCTGTCGTATTTAATAAGAAAAGCTGAACATGACTTCCATGCGACTTTACCTTCACTGTGGATTTCATTTCATGAAATCTTACGTTCAGGACTAAGTAATGGGTAGGCCTTCTCTCCTTAGTTCGATTGTATTTAATAGAAAATAGATGGGGCCACTTGTTTCATGACTTTGGCCCTGCGGAGGCCGAAGGCCGGAGTCAGACCCGGCCGGTGGAATTTTAAGCAAAATAGGATAAGTAGTGTTTTCGAACGACTTTTGGGTAGGCCTTTAGGCCGTATAGCCAATGGAGTGAGGAGACACTACTTATCCTATTAATATTGATTAAATTACAACGGCCGTCCCATTACATGTCACCATAAGCATGCCATTTTGTGCCCCTACTGTGCTGTATTGGAATGATACGCCAATAACGGCGTTAGCGCCAATTTTGCTAGCTCGTTTTGCCATTTCATCGATTGCTGCTTGGCGTGCACTCATTAAGGAATCTTCATAGCTTCCGCTGCGGCCACCAACGATGTCACGAATACCAGACATAAAATCTTTTACAAAGTTACGGCCTTCTACGACCTCACCAAATACGATACCTTTATACTCTTGTACAGGTTTGTTTTCAATATGCATAGTTGTGGTAATAATCATAATTATATCCTCTCTAATTAACTACAATATATTTTGATTCATTATAGCAAGGCTTTTATAGAAAAACAATCTCATAATGATAGCTTTCATATAAAAACAATAACCTAATACTGCATGTACAAAAAAAGACCTATTCACTACTTTCATAATGAATAGGTCTAATTGTATTGCGTTTTTATTTATCAAAATCGCGATCTAGGTTTACTTCTTTCAACGGAACGAGTTTAGTTTTGTTGATGTATTTGTAACCTAGGTAAACAGCGAAGAAGATAGGCAATCCGATATACGCAACGGATACGCCGTACCAGTCGATGGTATCGCCTGTGAAAGCGGAGTAGTTTTGGCCACAGATGATGATAACGCATAGGATGAACGCCAAGATTGGACCAACTGGGAACAACCACGCCTTGTAAGGCAATTCTTTAAGGTCTCTACCTTGTGCAATGAACGCACGGCGGAAGCGATAATGGGAAATGGCAATACCTACCCAAGCGATGAAACCGCAAAGGCCGGAGATGTTAACAATCCATGTATACGCTGTACCTTCGCCGATAAAGCTTGTAAGGAATGCAAACAAGCCAATGGCTGTAGTCAATATCAATGCAGGAACTGGAACGCCGCGTTTGTTGAGTTTTGCAAAGATTTGTGGTGCTTGACCTTCCTTAGCGAGTGCGTAAAGCATACGCGTAGAGGAATAGAGGCCAGAGTTACCAGCACTCAATACGGCAGTTAAGATGATAGCATTGATAAAGCTAGCTGCAAACGCGAATCCAAAACGGTCAAATACGAGTGTAAATGGAGAAATGGATACGTTTTCTACACTGGAATTCAATAGGTTTGGATCAGTGTAAGGAATGAGGAAACCGATAACTATGAAAGCCCCAATATAGAACAATAGGATGCGCCAGAAGATGGAGTTAATCGCTTTTGGCACGTTCTTTTCAGGGTCTTCTGCTTCCCCAGCGGCTACGCCGATAAGCTCAGTACCTTGGAAGGAGAAACCAGCCACCATGAAGATAGCAAGGATGGATTCCCAACCTCCTACGAATGGTGCTTCCCCTACTGTCCAATTCTCAAATCCAGGGGATGTACCGCCGATACCAAAGATGAGCATAAAGCCACAGAATAGGAATACGAAAACGGTAATAACCTTGATGGACGAGAACACGTACTCGCTTTCACCAAAGGAACGAGTGGACAAATAGTTAAGCCCAAATAGAATTAACAGGAATAATGCGGACCAAACGATGGCCGGTATGTCAGGGAACCAATATTTCATGATGAGCGCCCCTGCCAATACTTCGGCAGCCAATGTAATAGCCCAGTTAAACCAGTAGTTCCAACCTAAGGCAAAGCCAAAGGCAGGGTCTACATAGCGTTTTGCGTAGGTTCCGAAAGAACCCGGAATTGGCAAGTACGTCGCCATTTCCCCAAGGGATGTCATGAGGAAATATACCATGATGCCGATGAGGCCATAGGCCACAAGAGCACCACCAGGACCAGCCGTACTTACTACTTCACCACCGGCTACGAATAAGCCTGTACCGATGGCACCACCCAAGGCGATCATATTCATATGACGCGCTTTGAGGGATCGTTTTAAATGTTTTTGAGTATTAGAAGTATACTCTACGTTAGTATTCTGATTATCTGTCATGGGTCACCTCTTACAAATCTAGATTGCGCACATATTTTGCGTTATCTTCAATAAATTTACGTCGAGGTTCAACCTTGTCGCCCATGAGAACCGTAAAGATTTTATCAGCTTCGATAGAATCCTCTAAGCTAACTTGTAAAATCGTACGATTTTCAGGGTTCATTGTTGTTTCCCATAATTGTTCAGGATTCATTTCACCTAAACCTTTGTAACGTTGGATTGTGATACCATCACGGCCTACTTCATCAAGCTTAGCCGTCAATTCTGCATCAGAGTACACATACCAATGAGATTTGCCTTTTTTGATTTGGTATAAAGGCGGTTGTGCGATGTAGATATGGCCTTCTTCTACTAATGGTTTCATATAGCGGTAGAAGAATGTGAGAAGCAATGTACGGATGTGAGCGCCGTCAACGTCCGCATCTGTCATGATAATAATCTTGTTATAACGGGATTTTGTAATATCGAATTCGTCGCCAATGCCTGTACCAAATGCGGTAATCATGGAACGAATTTCGTTATTCGCTAAAATCTTATCAAGACGCGCCTTTTCTACATTAAGAATTTTACCACGCAATGGTAAAATCGCTTGGTAACGACGATCGCGACCTTGTTTTGCAGAACCGCCCGCAGAATCACCTTCGACTAGATAAATTTCTGTCATAGATGTATCTTTTTCAGAGCAATCTGCCAATTTACCAGGAAGGCTAGATACTTCCAACGCATTTTTACGGCGTGTTAAGTCGCGGGCCTTACGAGCAGCCTCGCGAGCACGACTTGCCATCGTTGCTTTTTCGATGATTTTCTTCGCATCTTGTGGATGTTCTTCAAAGAATGTTTTAAGACCTTCAGATACGATAACATCGGTAATACCTTTAACTTCGCTATTGCCAAGTTTCGTTTTAGTTTGACCTTCGAACTGAGGTTCTAATACTTTCACAGACACAACCGCTGTCAAACCTTCACGTACATCCTCGCCGGAAAGATTGCTTTCATTTTCCTTGATCAAACCGGATTTACGGCCATAATCATTGAGGGTACGCGTCAAGGCAGCACGGAAACCGGATAGATGGGTACCGCCGTCAACAGTGTTGATGTTGTTTACGAAGGACAACAAGTTTTCGCTGTAACTATCGTTGTATTGCAACGCCACGTCTACCACAACGTCATCCTTTGTATTTTCGATGTCTATAACAGTAGGGTTAACAACTTCCTTATTTTCGTTTAAGAATGTAATGAAAGAACTTAAACCACCTTCGTAATGAAAGCTTTCAATGCGAGGTTCCTCTTGGCGCAAATCGCTCAATGTGATGCGAAGGCCTTTGTTAAGGAATGCCAACTCTTGTAAACGAATTTTCAATGTATCGAAATTGAACACCGTCGTTTCAAAAATTTCAGAATCTGGTTTGAAAATAACAGTCGTACCAGTACCTTCTGCCTTGCCGATTTCGTGCAATTCAGATGTTTTATGACCACGGGAAAAATCGATTTCTTGAATAATGCCATTTTGAGATACTTGAACCTTAGTCCATTCACTCAACGCATTGACTACGGAAATACCTACACCGTGAAGGCCGCCTGATACCTTATAGCCGCCACCGCCGAATTTACCGCCAGCATGCAATTTTGTTAAAACTAACTCTACCGCAGACATACCGGACTCATGCATTCCTGTTGGAATACCACGACCATCATCGACAACGGTAATACTATTATCTTCATTAATGGATACTTCGATATGCGTCGCATACCCTGCAAGCGCTTCATCCACTGAATTGTCTACTACTTCATAAACGAGGTGATGCAAACCGCGAATGGACGTACTACCAATATACATCCCTGGGCGTTTACGGACCGCGTCTAGACCCTCAAGAACTTGTATATTCTGAGCGCCATAATTTTCTTCAGCCATTAAACAAACTCCTCCTAACGACATAAACCGCAATATGCTAATACACAATACATCTGCGGTGCTAGATTATCTCTTTATTATACTATAGATTGCTTATATCGTGAAAGCCCTATAATTTGCTACTTAAAAGCATATAAAACTCATCAATCCGTTTTTTAAGCGTTTTAAGTGATATACCAGATGCATACACACCATCATCTGTTACAATATACGTCTTTACCTTATCCTCGGGCACAATGTATATAACCTCTGCGTCATAATGAGAAATGCCCGTCCTATGATGCTTACCAGACTCCGCATGAATCATGGTAATGATCGAATTCATAGGGATACTAAAATTATCGCCAATATGAAGATACATATTTCTCCTCTTATTTTCATCTAAGTAAGAATGCTAAATAAACTCCATTTTTCTCTGTCCTGCTATTGAATAGATGACCATTAATTTCGCAGCGACTTTGGCCCTGCGGAGCCCGAAGGGCGTAGTCAGACCCGGCCGGTGGAGCGAGAAATAATGGTCATCTATTCCAATACACCCCTAAGCATATTTAGCTCTTTTTGTTTTTCCTCGCTCAAGAATTTTGATCGATATTTATTACACAAGTTGATAACGTGCTGGTCTGTCAGTTCTTCAAGCCGTTTATGAGTGATGAGCATGGTGGCCATGTACATGTGGTTTCGGCTTGTAGATCCGTGGTAGACCTTATCTAAATAGAAATAAATCAGTTCTCGCATGGCTATGGAAAAATCTTTAAAAGTGCATTTGATGTATTGTTGAGCTTCGCTATATTTTATGTACGGACGTCGTCTAATTTGTGTTTTTATATCATTAATATGATTACGATGCATTTCATATTCGCAGGACACACAATATTTTGTTTGTCTACTCATCAACGTATGGCATCGCTCGCATCGATGATAGCCGTGTTCAAGCAAATAGATTTCCTTTTTGCGGCTACTAATGAGCACCTTACGAAACGGTTCTTTTAGTTTCTCTTCTGCTAAGCTTTCAACCATAGCATCAATAGATTTCATATCATCATCGGACAAGGCGATTTTCGACATATCGATATACCCATCGATGTCGGGCATGTCTATTTTCAGAATGTCTGTGTTAGCCGTTTCTTTCACATAGCTCTGCCGATGCATGATGAGGCCCATTTCTGTAATAATATCACTTTTGTAATAGTCATTAATGGCCTTAAGGATGCGTTTTTGGTTCATCTTAACCTCTTGCATCCACTGCGAATTGTCCGCGCTGAGCACAATTTTTGGAGGTTTGATGTCGATGATGCGCGTATGACCAGCATAAATCGGCCCCACCACATCACACCAATGATGAACGAGGGTATTCAGTTTAAATTGTTCCAGTAAACCTAACTCATGTAGGCCACCAGCTAAGCACATATCAAGGCTTTCCATAATGGATGTGCCCCTCCTGACATTGAATAAATTGAACACCTTGCATATTTTCAAAATCATGTATATCCGTCGTGGTAATGACGGTTTGAATGCGTTTATGAATGAACTGCAACAAATTGTTCCGTCTCGCCTCGTCGAGCTCGCTCAACACATCGTCTAAGAGCAATACGGGATATTCGCCTACTTCGGATTTGATGAATTCTAATTCGCTCAGTTTTAGTGAAAGCACAGCCGTCCGCTGTTGCCCTTGGGATCCAAATTTTTTTAAATCGATAGCATCGGAAAAGAATCGTAAATCATCTCGATGAGGACCTACGCTTGTCGTCATGCGATGACGATCTTGAGGCAATGCCTCTTGCAATAAATCGTAAAAGGCCTCCTTCGTGTACACCATATGACCCTCTTCCCCATATGATTGTTCATAGCCTATAGTGAGATTTTCTAGGCCTCCCGTCAATTTACGATTCATCAAATCGATAAGCAAATTGATTTTCTTTAAACTTTCCATCCGTTTTTTTACGATGAAAGCCGCCATATCCGCCAGTTGTACATCCCATTCAGCAAGAGGAATATTCTGTTTACCGCGATATTCCTTCAACAATGTATTCCGTTGTTGCAATAAACGATTATATTGCAATAATTGATGATAATAAGTAGCGCTCGTTTGAGATATTTCCATATCTAAAAATCTGCGACGACCCGATGGACTGCCCTTAATGAGCTGTAAATCCTCTGGGCAGAAGATGACCGTATTTAAAGTACCAATCAATTCCTTTTGCGAAATCTTAGTATCATTTAAGCGGATATCCTTAGGACCTTGTCGAAATAGCTTGATATTAACCTTTTGCGGCGTCTCCTTTTTCTCAAAGTTCACCACAATACCCGCTTCATCAGCGTTAAATAAAAGCATATCCGACGTATCGTTTGTACGGTGGCTTTTACCAATGGTACCGACGTAAATGGACTCTAAAATATTGGTTTTACCAGCCCCATTGGTGCCGTACAAGACGATGATTTCAGGCTGCAAATCAAGGGTTAAATCCTTATAGTTGCGAAATTGGAACAATTGCAGTGAGTTAATTCTCACCGATTATGCCTCCTCTTTGGTAACGATGAATTCCACATCGAGACCTTCTACACCAATCACATCGCCAACGCGACATTTTTTGCGTTTTTCTGTAACGATGGTGCCATTTAATGTCAGCACTTGATCATCGATGAGACCTTTTACTTGTCCCCCTGTTTCAATGACGCCTTCTAATTTAAGCAATTGATCGATTTGAATATACTCCGTATGGATTGGTACAGGTTGTTGTTTCATAACGTCCTCCTATGGTGGACAAATTACAGGATATACCAAGTATATAATCATGACTAAAACTCATCATTATATACTTGATAATATGAATTTTTATGCATATAAATATGCAATTATTTATATATAATACATAATTAATTCTCAATATAAAAAGCAGTATTAGAAATAGCTTTCACAAATATGAGAATATATTACCATATCTAACAATTAAGAATTTGTACGAACAGGTGTTACTACATAGGTATAGTTCGGATTATTATCTTGGCGAATCACAACAGGACCATTTTGTTTTAAATACATGTGTATGTTATCGCCTGTGCTATGACGCAAAATATCGGAAATATAACGACCATTAAAGGAAATCGTAAACGGTGTGCCCTTAAATTCCACAGGAATTTCTTCCTTCGCCATACCAATTTCAGCATTTTGGCTGGACAAAGTCACTTGTTCTTCGGACCAATCATAGCGAATAACGTTGTAACTCATATCTTTTGCTAACAAGGATACGCGATCAACAGCACCGGCAAATTCCTTGCGATCTACAACGGCACTAGAATCGAATTGAGCAGGAATTACCTTTTCATATTCTGGGTACGTGCCTTCGATTAAGCGGGAAATAATGTAGATGGATTCGAACATGAATACGATTTGTGTGCGGTTCCAAATGATTTTAATAATAGAAGGATTATCGGTTGGCAATAAACGAGATACTTCTGCCAAAGCCTTTGTTGGAATGATAACGCGCATAGGGGATGTGGCAGGTTCATCGATGGTTACCTTTTTAACAGCCATGCGATGAGTATCAGTAGCAACCATAGTCACTTCTTTGTCGTTTGCATCTTTGATTTCCAGCAAAGCACCAGCAAATACAGGGCGATCATCGTCGCTTGCTGCTGCATAGTTCGTAAGGTCGATGAGTTCTTTCATCGCTTGGCTATCGATATTGACATAGTCTTGGTCGTGAATTTGTTCTACCAAGGAGAAATCGTCTGGATGCAAGGTTACTAAATTAAATTCAGAGGAACCGGATGTAATTTTTAGTGTATTGCCATCCTCTGGTTTGCTTAATTGAATCGTTTCGCCTGGTAATTTGCGGATTAATTCTTGGAAATAACGGGAAGCAACCACTAAAGTACCTGGTTCTAGGATTTCCGCGTCGATTGTTAATTTGATGCCCAATTCAAAATCGTTACCTTGTAGTTCCACTTGATTATTTTTTGTAGTTATATAAATGGATCCTGGTAGATTTGAACTTGTCTTATTTTGTGATACTTTTTGTAGAACGTTAATGGCTTTTTGGAGATTGGCCTTAGGGAATTTGATGTTCATAACGTAAATACTCTCCTTGTTTGTAATATTCGTTGTGCGATTTTCGTTGATGCTCTATAGATAATCAACGATAGATCGGTTTTCTGATATGTTTTTGATTTGTTTGTTAGTTTAGTAGTATTTGTAGTAGGCGCTGTGAATGTGTGTACATGTGAAAGTTTACTAGATTTCATGCGTTTCCACAGTTGTGGATAAGTGTGTGTATACCTTGTTTTAGGTTATCCACATAGTCACAGAAAATATTGATTTCTGCAATATCCACAGATTTATACACAATATATCCACAGAGTTATCCACACCCGTTTTAATTGAGTGATGACAGTTTAGCTTTGATGTCTAGGATAATCTGTTTCGTTTCCGGATTCTTGTCGATTTCTTTACTGATCTTATCGTACGCATGCAAAATCGTCGTATGATCTCTGGAAAAAGCCGCTGCAATTTGTGGGTAGCTTTCATTAATCACATCGCGGCACAAATACATGGCAATTTGTCGTGGAAATGCGAATTGGGCTTTCCGTTTCTTGCCTAACAAATCTTGTTTCTTAATGTTGAAATAGGTGCTGATAAAGTCTTGAATGGACTCGATGTCGATGAGTGTTACCCGTTCTGTCGTGATGATGTCGGATAATGTTTTTTTCGTGTATTCCAAATCAATGCTGCTGGTCCGTTGTTCTAGCGATGCGGTACCGATGAGTTTATTGAAAGCCCCTTGTAATACGCGAATGTTTTCGTCGAATTGTAACGCCACGTAGTTGATGGCATCGTTGTCGATAACGAGATTACGATTCTTGTTGTTTTCCTTTTCAACGAGGGCTTTCAAAATGGCAATGCGCGTTTCCAAATCTGGATTTTCCATGGTTGCCACATAGCCCGCTTGGAATCTAGAACGCAAGCGCTCTTCGAATTGGTCCATGTCATTTGGCATAGTATCGCTGGTGAGGACGATTTGCTTGTTATTGTCTAATAATTCGTTGAAGGTGTTGAAAAACTCTGTTTTCGTGCCCTCTTTATTTTCCAAGAACTGAATATCGTCAATGAGCAATACATCGATGTTGCGGAACGTATTACGGAACAACTCTCCTTGTCGCTTGCGTATAGATTCGATGAACAAATTCATGAACTTTTCGCTCGTTGTGCACATCACCTTGAGATTAGGATATCTTTCAACGATGGCATTGCCGATAGCGTGCATCAAATGCGTTTTACCGAGTCCCGATGGACCGTAGATAAAGAGCGGATTATAATCGCCGCCAGGATGCTCCGACACGTTTTGTGCTGCTCCAAACGGAATGCGGTTTGCATTGCCTGTAATGTAATTATCAAATCGATAACCACTGTTGAGCTGTGACGATGACAAATCGATAGGAATATCCGTAGATTGCAACGTTTGCACCATCTGTGGCTGCTCTACAGGAAACATCGGTTCATCTGGAATTAACTCGTCCACCTCTTTACGCTGGATATACACAGGATCTGCGTACACCGGTGTGTAAAATTCCTCTTGATATGGAACCTCCTGCTTTGCAGGTTTTGAGGATTTTTTATCGATGTTGTCCGCGTCACTTACCACCGTATTTTCTATAGTGTTTGTACTAGTATTTTCTGCAGTATTCTCTGTGAAAGTATCTGCTACATGCGGTGCTGTTGGAACATCATCCTTTTGTGGAAACAGATCCAATAAAACCATATTTAATTCTTTGCCTGTCACTTGCTTGATGGCATCTGTTAACAACTTACTTACCGTTTGCTGAGATTCGATGACACTTTTTATAAAACTCTGCATAACCCCAATGTGTATAGAATTATTATCTATACTCATCGGTATGAGAGAAGTACTCAAACTTGAATAAATCGCAGGCGGCAGTGTTTGTTTTGCTACTTGTAATATACGTTCCCATATATCATTAATATCAGCTGCTTGCATTTTGTTCCTCTTGTGTATAACTTTTACTAAAAATGTGTATAACTTTCGTTGTTATGTGTATAACTTATTCTAAAACTGTGGAAAAACCACAAATACCTGTGAATAACCTGTGCACAACTTGTGAATAAGAGAAAATAAAATTCCCTTCCAACCTTATAAATACTGAGTTTATACTATTCATAGGTCAAAAGAGAAAAAATGTGGATAACTTTTCTAAACTATCCGAAAAAAACTTATAAAAATATATATTTTTTACCAATTTCAATTATGATTGTACCAAAAATGAGGAAGATTGTCATTCTATCTGTGGATAACTTTTATGGAATTTGTTTATTTTCGTATTTTTGCGTAGGTCGGTAAGGTTATCATTTTTTTACTCCACCGGCCGGGTCTGACTCCGCCCTACGGGCTCCGCAGGGCCAAAGTCGCAAAAAAATGATAACCTCACCTCTTTTGATCAAAAATAGTCAAAATAAACAAATTTCATATGGGAATGGGGAACACCGGCCGGGTCTGACTCCGCCCTACGGGCTTCGCAGGGCCAAAGTCGCGAAAAAGTGACCACCAAACCTACTTTAATCTAAAACTAGTTAAAATAAACAAATTTCATAATGGGTAGAAGAAAAATGGCAGGGCCTGACTCCGCCCTTCGCAGGGAAATAAGTAGGGTGTTCCGGAAAATAGAACAGGCGTGTACTAATTCAAAATAGGTATGTGTATAGGGTGTTCTGAAAAATAGAACAGGCGTGTACTAATTCAAAATAGGTATGTGTATAGGATGTTCCGAAAAATAGAACAGGCGTGTACTAATTCGAAATAGGTATGTGTATAGGGTGTACCGAAAAATAGAACAGGCGTGTACTAATTCAAAATAGGTATGTGTATAGGGTGTTCTGAAAAATAGAACAGGCGTGTACTAATTCGAAATAGGTATGTATATAGGGTGTTCCGGAAATAGAACAGGCCTGTTCTATTTCAAAAGAGGTGTAGGTATGTTGCCCTAAAATAGTAGATTTTGTATTCCCCGCCAAGGGAAGGTGCGCGCAATCTGTTTCAATAAAAAAAACAGGTATTTACTTATTTGTTTTTAATATGTGCGAAACCGATAGGATGATCTTTGAATGCAATATAATTTG
Source organism: Veillonella sp. ACP1 (assembly GCF_000286635.1). Lineage (NCBI taxonomy): Bacteria > Bacillati > Bacillota > Negativicutes > Veillonellales > Veillonellaceae > Veillonella > Veillonella sp. ACP1. The sequence goes on from NZ_ALKL01000011.1 coordinate 94,261, forward strand.
TTTGACGTTTTCATAGTTACAGTAGAATGAGGAAAGGACCATGATTTTGCAGCGACTTTGGCCCTGCGGAGGCCGCAGGCCGTAGTCAGACCCGGCCGGTGGAGCGAAAAATCATGGTCCTTTCCTCATTACTAAATTATGAAAATGTTGGCAGCAAACAAATTATATATTCAAAAATAGTGTGATATCGGTTTCGCATATACTAAAAATGCTAAGAAAACACCTGTTTTTTATTGACAGATTTGCGTTTTCCCTCTATAATTACCCTGTTATGGTATAAGTAAAACAAATATATAACGAGGAGGTGTTTTACTAATGAAACGTACATATCAACCAAATACTCTTTGGAGAAAACGTACCCATGGTTTCCGTGAACGCATGAAAACTATCGGTGGCCGTCTCGTATTAAAAAGAAGACGTGCTAAAGGCAGAAAACGCTTATCTGCATAATATAATGGCTCAGCAAGAGCTTTCAGAAAACTTGGCGCTCTTGCCAAGTTTTTCTATTCTATAGGACTCGGACGATACAATGGATTACCGCTTAGATAAAACGAGACGTATTATAAACAATAATGAATATCGCCTTGTGTATAAGCATGGTAAGTACGAGGTAGGACGCCTATGTGTGTTATATCGTATGCCTGTAGCGAAGCAAAAGACTCGCATCGGATTTGTGACGGGTAAAAAGGTGGGTTGTGCGGTTGAACGCAATCGAGCACGTCGCCTTATGAAAGAGGTGTATCGCCTCAATCAGCATCAAATTCGCGAAGGGTATCATATTGTTATCGTTGGACGTGGCCCTCTGAAGGACGCAACCTATGAACGAGCGGAAAAGGAAATACTGTACTTATTGCGTAAAAGCAAGCTCTTAGTATAATCCTATATAGGACCACAAGCATGGACAGCGCTATGCTTTGGTCCTATTCGCGTATTATGAGGTATATGGATTTGGTGGAAATGTCTTAGATACATACGCTAATCCAATCATGGTGAATTCTATGAAAAATACATGTATAACTGTATTAAATTGTATAAAACGAGGTATTACCTTTGTTTTATGGCTCGTTATTCGCTTCTATCAGATTGCCATTTCCCCTCTCAAACCGGGATGTTGCCGATATTATCCCACTTGTTCCGCATATACTCTGCAGGCCATTGAAAAATATGGTCCTTTGAAAGGTAGCTGGCTTGGGCTAAAACGCATTTTGCGTTGTCATCCATTCCACAAGGGTGGGTATGATCCCGTTCCGTAGATTGGTTTTGGTGAAAGCTAACGCTAGTTAGGGCTTTCACAAGCAATAGTAAAATGGCGTTAGTGAAAACTTTCACAAATAATATTCGTCTAAGCGAGCACAATTTTGGAAATACCTGAGCATCTGTATGGATGAAATTTAGACCATACCATAACGATATATGGATGCGCGAAGGAACCCAATTTAGACCTGCACTCGAAGGAGAAACAATGGAAATTTTTAACTATTTAGTTGAATTTATGCGCACACTTGTGACATATGCTTTCAACTTCACTGACATGGTCGGCTTCCCAAGCTATGGGGTGGCTATTATCATCATTACTGTTATTATTAAAGCGATTTTAGCGCCGTTGACAGTAAAACAAATTAAATCTATGAAAGCAATGCAAGAGTTACAACCTCGCATGAAAGAGCTTCAAGAAAAATACAAAAACGACCCTCAACGTTTACAAGCTGAGATGGGCGCTATGTACAAAGAAATGGGCGTAAACCCATTGGCTGGCTGCTTGCCTTTATTGGTGCAAATGCCGTTCTTGATCGCTATTTTCTACGCATTGCAAGGATATCCTTACAATCCTGAATTCGAACATTTCTTATGGCTTCCTAGCCTTGGCGAATCAGATCCATACTACATTTTGCCAGTATTGAGTGCTTTGTCCACATGGCTTATGTCCCGACAAACTGGTATGGGTGCTAGTGGTGCCGCTGCACAACAACAAAAGATTATGCAAATCTTTATGCCATTGTTCATCGGTTACATTTCCTTGAATTTCCCATCTGGTCTTGTTATTTACTGGATTGTATCCAATGTGTTCCAATTGGTGCAACAACATTTCATTTACAAAGGCTTAGAAGCTAATAAATAGGAGGCACTATGGAATTTATCGATGTATCTGCTAAAACGATTGAAGATGCCATCGCTAAAGGGGTTGCAGAACTTTCTATAGATGGCCGGGAATTGGTAGAAACAAAGGTTATTGAACAACCTTCTAATGGTTTTTTAGGTATTGGCCGTAAACCAGCTGTGGTTCGTTTGTTCTATACAACGGTATCAGCTGCGGCTACGGAAGAAGAAAAAGAAGTCATCGCTGAGACTTCTGATGCTGTATCGGATACGCCTGTTGCGACTGATGAACGCGATGTGGCTGAATCTGTTGATGATTCACCGGTATCTGTGAAAGCTAAACAAGAGCTTTCAAAAGAAACACAACAAATCATCGCTGAAAAAGGTAAGGAATTCCTTGAAAAGATGTTCGGTCAAATGGGCCTTATCGTGATGATTGAAAAGATGTTTACCGCTGATAAAATCACGTTCCAAGTACATGGTGAAGACCTTGGTATCTTGATTGGTAAACACGGTCAAACCCTTGATGCTATCCAATATTTAACGAATTTGGTGGCTCACAAAGAGGTGTCTGGCCATTGTCACATCGTGGTGGATGTGGAAAATTACCGTGCTCGTCGTGAAGAAACGTTGATTAATCTTGCAAAACGCCTTGCATCTAAGGTAAAACGTAACCGTCAAAAGGTTTCCTTAGAACCTATGAATGCATTTGAACGCAAAATCATTCATACGGCGTTGCATGATGATAAACACATCGTCACAGAATCCGCTGGTGATGAACCATTCCGCCATATCGTGATCTCTTACAAAAAATAAAAGTGTTTGGTGGCGATAGCATTCTGATAACCTCCACCGGCCGGGTCTGACTCCGGCCTACGGCCTCCGCAGGGCCAAAGTCGGTTTCAGAATGCCACCGCCACCACCATTTTATTTATACGTAATACGATAGGTTATGGTGAAAGCTAACCTAAGGTAATCTTCGCATGGGTAAGATTGGTTTAGTTTAACTTTCACAGGCGAAGAAATTAAAGATATTCGAAGTACGGAGATTTTTATGTATATAGATGATACAATAGCGGCCATTGCGACGCCGCCCGGCATCGGCGGGGTTGGTATTATTCGGGTCAGCGGTAAGGATAGTTTTCCTATTGTAAATAGCCTGTTCAAGAGCGCTGGCACGGTTCCGTTGATGGACCGCCAAAATAGAACGATTCAATACGGGACGATTGTGGATCCAGCGACGAACAAGACCATCGACGAGGTTCTTGTGTTATTGATGAAGGGCCCCCACTCCTACACGGCAGAGGATGTGGTGGAAATTCAGTGTCACGGCGGCATTGTGCCGGTTCGACAAATCTTGAAATTGCTCGTAAATCATGATGTGCGCATGGCAGAGGCCGGCGAATTTACGAAGCGCGCCTTTATGAACGGACGTATCGACCTCACTCAAGCAGAGGCAATCATTGATATTATTGAAGCAAAAACAGAGGACTCCCTTTCTCTCGCTGTATCGCAGCTGGACGGCACAGTTTCGTCCTTTGTAAAAGATGTGCGTGAACAGCTCATCGCCATGATTGCTCATTTAGAGGTAACTATCGACTATCCTGAGGAGGATATCGAGGATGTAACGAGCCAAGAGGTTCGTGAGCAGCTAGAGCCTATTTTGAAAGCTATGGATGAACTCTTGTCTACAGCGAACACAGGTCGTCTTATTCGCGATGGTATTACGACGGTTATTGTAGGCCGCCCCAATGCAGGTAAATCGAGCCTTATGAACGCTCTCTTGCGCGAAAACCGCGCTATTGTAACGGATATTCCGGGAACGACGCGGGACAGTATTGAAGAATATATGACCGTAGAAGGCATTTCATTGCGCCTCATCGATACGGCAGGTATTCGCGATACTCAAGATACGGTAGAAGCCCTCGGCGTGGAGCGTGCTCGCGATTATATCAACAAAGCAGACATCGTGCTCTGCGTTATAGATGGGTCTACTTCATTAACCCCTGAAGAAATCGAAATTTTGATCTCTGTGAGCGGTTTGAATACCATCGTACTCCTCAATAAGTCCGATGTGGCACAAGTCGTTACAGACGAAAATATCGAAGAACACGGCACATTTACAGCTATTGAGCGCATCAGTGCCAAAGACGGCGAAGGATCTGCAGTTCTCTCTAAATGGGTGCAAGAACTCGTCTATGGCGGTCGTGTAAAACAAGATAACAGCGCTATGATCAGTAACGTGCGCCACATCAGCCTCATGGAACAAGCGAAGGCTCAAGTCGAAGAAGCCCTCTCCTCCATCGACATGGGCATGCCGGTGGACTTTGTCGCTACCGATTTGCGTAGCGCCTGGGAACTACTAGGCGACATTACGGGCGATACCATTCGTGAATCCATGATCGACGAACTATTCAGTCGCTTCTGTTTAGGTAAATAACTTTCAAAATAAGTAATAAATATAAGGAATTCAATAGATATGTATACTGTAGATAATTATGATGTCATCGTCATCGGTGGCGGTCATGCTGGTTGTGAGGCGGCCCTCGCCTGCGCCCGCATGGGTCATCGCACGTTGATGGCGACCATCAGTTTGGATAATATTGCACTTATGCCGTGTAACCCTGCCGTTGGCGGTCCTGGTAAAAGCCATCTTGTGTATGAGCTCGATGCGTTGGGCGGTCAAATGGGTATCAATGCGGATGCTACGGCTATTCAAATGCGTATGCTCAACATGGGTAAAGGCCCTGCCGTGCATTCCTTGCGCTGCCAATCAGATAAAATTAAATACCAACATTTGATGAAACATACCTTGGAAAATACGGATAATCTCAATGTTAAGCAAATCATGGTGACCGAGCTCAAGGTTGAGGATGGCAAGGTAACGGGCATCGTTACTGAGCTTGGCGAATTCTATGGCGCTAAGGCTGTCATTCTTTGTACAGGGACCTATTTGAAAGGTAAAATCCTCATCGGCGATATCGACTATGTAGGTGGCCCAAATGGGCAACGGGTAGCGGAACAATTTTCTCAATCCCTACTAGATAATGGCGTTGAATTGATGCGCTTTAAGACTGGCACGCCAGCTCGCGTAGATAAACGGACGCTTAATATTGAAAATATGGCCGTTCAAGAAGGCGATGCACATCATCATGCCTTTTCCTTTATGGATGAATGGATCAACCGCAACGAAGATGTGTGCTGGTTGACGTATACGAATAAGGAAACGCATGAGATTATTAAAAGCAATATTCATCGTGCTCCTATGTACAGCGGTAAAATTGAAGGTGTTGGCCCGCGCTACTGCCCTTCCATCGAAGATAAGGTGGTGCGCTTTGCCGATAAAGAACGCCATCAATTATTCGTAGAACCAGAAGGAATGGGCACAAATGAAATGTATGTACAAGGCATGAGTACATCCCTTCCTATGGACGTACAATATGCATTCCTTCGCACCATTCCTGGTCTTGAAAACGTCGAAATCATGCGTCCTGCCTATGCTATTGAATACGATTGCTTGAACCCAACACAATTAACACCAGCGCTTCAAGTGAAACATATTGAAGGCCTCTACTCTGCAGGTCAAGCTAATGGTACATCTGGCTATGAAGAAGCCGCTGCACAAGGCCTCATGGCTGGTATTAATGCTGCTTTATGGCTTGAAGGTAAGGAACCTTTCATCCTTGCTCGCTCCGAAGCATACATTGGCGTTCTCATCGATGATCTCGTGACAAAAGGTACCAACGAACCGTACCGCATGATGACGAGCCGTAGTGAATACCGTCTATTGCTTCGTCAAGATAATGCGGACATGCGCCTTACCGAAAAAGGTCGTGAAATCGGCCTTGTGAAAGACGATCGTTGGGCTAAATTTACAGCTAAAAAAGCGGCCATCGAAGAAGGCATGGAATTGTTGCGCAACACACCTGTCAATCCGTCCAAGGAAACGCAAGCCTTGCTTGAAAGCTTGGGCACAGCCCCTATCAAAACAGGCATCCACGCATATGATTTGGTAAAACGTAACGAACTCTCCTATGCTACCGTAGCTGATGCATTCGGTTTGAAACGCTTTACACCTGACGTAGAAGAAGCTATGGATATTGCCATTACCTATGAAGGTTACATCAAAAAGCAAATGGAACAAGTTGAGAAGGTTCGCAAACTGGAAGAAAAAATTCTTCCAAAAGAATGGGATTATACAGAAATTAAAGGTATTTCCCTTGAAGCGCAACAAAAGCTCAACAAAATTCGCCCTCACTCCATCGGCCAAGCCAGCCGTATCTCTGGCGTATCCCCGGCGGACGTGTCTGTACTGTTGATTCAACTAGAACAATATAATAGGAACAAATAGAATATGTGATTACATAGAAAAAAGCTAGCTAATCGTTTGATTAACTAGCTTTTTTCTGTTATAAGATTTCCCGTTCCTGATGCTCATCGACTTCGCGACCTTGACTCATATAATCTGGAGTAAATAAGGATAGCCCAAGTTTAAATAAGAACCACATACATTTTTGTTTCATGGGTATCACCTCCTATTGATTGTAGTGTATCTATAAATGATACCATTAGCAAGCTTTATTTTTTATAAATGTAAAAGTGCGTATATACGTAAAAGTTTGTAAATTTATATGAATATTTATAAAATACATATTATTATACTAGTAAAATATGTACACTAGAGAAATACACTGAGTGTACATTCAGAATAGACAAAATAATCTGTATGTGAAGAAAAGTTCATAGTGATAAATTAGAGATAAATAGTAAAATTTAAAAGGTAGAAATAAGATATATAAATTTGGAAAAGGATGTGTTAGAAGGTTAACAAAATAGGTTTACAATTATGAGGCGGTTTAGATGATATAAGATTTTTATGCGTACCTCCTCTTTTTGCACTTTTATCTATATAATAAATGAGAATATATTGAGAATATGGTATAATAGATACAAATATGACTCTTATATTTCGCTTGTATGCTCTTTTTTAAGTGCTTTATATTAAGTTATCATAAAAACACTTAAATAGGCCTTACAGCGCGAATAAATGAATTTTAGCCTAAATTACATACATATAGTTAGGAGCACCGATGAAAGAAAAATATGATGTGCCTATCGCTAGTGAATCTGAATTTGTTGAATATATGCTTTCACAAATGGCAGCATTTGGTTTGCCATGCACACAGCAGCAAGCAAAAGATTTCTACGTGTACTATGCACGCATGATTGAAACAAATAAATACCTCAACCTGACGGGTATTACGGATATGAAGGAAGTCGTGGTTAAGCACATGATTGATTCCCTATCTTGTTATGATCCGTTGATAATCAAATCTGGTTCCTCTATTATTGACGTCGGGACCGGTGCAGGATTTCCCGGCATTCCCTTGGCCATTTATGATAGAACCGTGCACGTAACATTGTTTGATTCCCTCAAGAAACGCCTTACCTTTCTTGAGTCCGTTATCGACGAATTGCAATTGACGAACTGCAAGACCTTACATGGACGCGCTGAAGATTTGAGTCATCAGGACTATCGTGAAAGCTTTGATATCGCCACAAGCCGTGCCGTTGCAAGATTACCAATCCTATTAGAATGGACCGTGCCCTACGTTAAACAAGGAGGCTATGTTATCGCCTTAAAAGGCGCTATCTACGAAGAAGAAGTCGGCGAATCTGATAAAGCCCTTAGCACATTAAAAGCATCCATCGAAGATGTAAAAACCGTGACCTTACCGACATTGGATGATAAACGAGCTATCGTGTACATTAAGAAAACAGGAAAAACACCTGGGAAATATCCGAGAAAACCAAAAGAAATCAAAGATAGACCGCTATAAAAATAGACCATTCCAAAAGCCGATACGCTACTGCGCTTCGCGGAGCCCGAAATCGTTTTTGGAATGGTCTATTTTTTACAGTATAACGAAACAGGGAACAAATCAAAATTGATTTGTTCCCTGTTCTTTTAAGATTTGCATATTATTTAATCACGTGTAATGTCTTATAAATGAATAAAAAGGAATGTCCTTCCAAAACCGACTTTGGCCCTGCGAAGCCCGAAGGGCGTAGTCAGACCCGGCCGGTGGAGGTTTTGGGAGGACATTCCTTTTACTGTTGTATTAAAAGTATTACACGTGATCAATAATATGCAAAGTCGTATCTATATCATTAAGCGGCATGATATGTACGCCTGCAGCGATTTTTTTGATTTGTTCCAAGGTTTCGATGGCGATTTCTGTACCCGCTTCTTTTCCGCCTTTTTCTACGCGGTCTAGAATGTCTTGGGTAAGGTTAATCCCAGGCACTTTTTCGTGTAGGTATGTTGCCATTTTAAAGCTTTTAAGAGGAATCAAACCAAGCATAATAGGTACATTGAATTCAGACATTTTATCGATATAACGTTTAGCTTGTTCTAAATCATAGATTGGTTGTGTTTGCACAAAATGGGCCCCATTTTTGATTTTAGCAGCTAGTTTTTGACGTTCGATTTCTAAATCAGGAGCACCAGGATTGCCTGTAGCGCCAATGTAGAAGTTCGTAGGTTCATCGAGGTCGTTACCTGCTAAATCTTTACCGCTGTTCAATGTTTTAGCAATATTTAGTAAGCCCATGCAGTCCACTTCAAATACGGATTGTGCGAATGGGTGGTCGCCATGGTCCGGCTTATCGCCTGTCAGTGTCAAAATGTTATTAACACCAAGTGCTGCAGCACCGAGCAGTTCGGATTGTAAGCCTATGATGTTGCGGTCACGGCATGTGAGGTGGAAAATCGTTTCGATGCCTTCATTATGTTGCAATAAATAGGACAAGGAAATAGGGCTCATGCGCATTTTAGACATAGGGCTGTCCGCAATGTTTATGGCGTCAACCTTGCCTTTTAGGCGCGCTGCTTGTTCAAAAACCTTTTGGGCAGAACTGCTTTTAGGTGGGTCCAATTCAACGGTGATGGTGAACTGGCCTTTTTGGTGTTTCTCACGTAATGTCATCATATACCTCTTATCTATTCTATGTATGGTGAAAGCCTCATATGCGTTATGTGAGCATTATTTTAGACTTTAACCATGAGTATTATCTATATTATATGCCTAGATTAGCCATTATTTCAAAGTTTCAAAGAAATCGTTCGCGTGGTTTACAGCCGCGATGCCGTCCTTGGCGTAAATATCTGCGCCCGCTTGGTCAGCGTAATCTTGGGATACTACGGCGCCACCAACCATGACCTTCGTTTTAAGGCCGGCTGCACGAATAGCAGCGATGGTATTGTCGATTTGAGGCATTGTGGTCGTCATCAAGGAACAAATGCCTACGAGGGCCGCCTTGTTGTCCTTAATGGCTTGTACGATGACCTCAGGGTCAACATCCTTGCCGAGATCGACGATTTTATAACCATTGTTTTCGAGCAATGCAGCTACGATATTTTTGCCTAAATCGTGAATATCGCCCTTAACAGTGGCTACAACAACGGTTCCTTTATCTAAACTGTCGCTGGCCGGAATGATTTCTTTGATGGTATTGAAAGCAGCCTGCATCGTTTCCGCAGCGAGCATAACTTGTGGCAAGAATAATTTACCAGAACCGAATTTATCGCCTACTACGTTCATGGCTTCTGAAAGCCCTTTTTTCGTAATATCCAATGGGTCCATGCCGTCAGCTAATGCTTTTTTTACAAGATCAACAATGGCTTCCTTTTCGCCTTGTTCTACACAAGTGCGGATATTGGCTAATGGATCGTTGCTGTCAAAGGATGCTTTATCTGGACCTTTTGGCGCCGCATTGCCTGGTGCTGTAGTTTCGTCTTCGTAACCATATTCTTTGATGAATTCAGCAGAACCTGGGTCCCAACCAAGTAATGTAGTGCTTGATACAAATGCTTTTTTAGCTGCGTAGTTAAGCGGATTCATGATTGGTGTAGTCAAACCGGATGCAAGGGCCATTGTTAGGAATTGACCGTTTAGATATGGGCGTTGTGGCATGCCGAAGGAAATATTGGATAAGCCCATAACAGTTGGGAAACCGAATTTTTCTTTATATAAACGCAATGTGCTAAGCGTTTGTCGTGCACTATCTTCGCCGCTGGCAAGTGTTAATACCAATGGGTCAAGCAAGAGGTCGTGCGGTTGTAAACCATAGCCATATGCGCGATTTACGATGCTTTCAGCCAAAGCAACGCGATCCTCAGCCTTTTCAGGTAAATCACCACTGCAGATTGGCAAGCAAAGTAATGCAGCGCCATAGCGTTTAGCCAATGGCATAACGTGTGTGATGGACTCTTCTTCTCCATTTACAGAGTTGATAAGTGCACGGCCAGGATAGTTTTTAAGGGCTACCTCCATGGCTTTTGGATCCAATGTATCGATGGACAATGGCGTTTCCACAAGCATGGATAATTCGAAGATGGCTTTTTCCATCAAAGGTGTTTGATCCATACCGGCTACCCCCATATTCACATCGAGGATATCTGCACCTGCTTCTACTTGGTCTAAGGCATCGCGTTTTACACAAATGAAAGAACCGTCCCGTAGTTCTTGAGCAAGCACTTTACGACCTGTTGGGTTAATGCGTTCACCGATAATCAACGGTTTAACATTATGACCTAATTCAAGCAATTTTGTACGACTTGTAATCACCGTTTTTGGTTCAATATGAGCACGTTCCTTAGGCGTATGTGCTTTCACAGCGTCAGAAATTGATTGAATATGCGCTGGTGTTGTACCACAGCAGCCACCTACATAACTGGCACCTGCATCAACAATTGGAATCATCAATGGGCCCATATCTTCTGCTGAAAGCGGAAATACCGTTTGCTTGTTAATGAGTTGTGGCATACCTGCGTTTGGTTGGCAGATGATTGGTAAATTAGTAACACTAGCGATTTTTTCGATAAGTGGTGTGATTTGTTCAGGTCCAAGAGAACAGTTAATACCGATGATATCAGCCCCCATTGCCTCTACGATAGTTGTAGCAACCTCTGGAGGTGTACCAGTGATGGTACGACCGTCTTCACTGAAAGAAAATTGACAGATAATTTGTACATCTTCTTTAGTCTTACCTGCTGCTTCACGAGCATCTAAAGATGCTAATAGAGCGGCACGCATTTCTTGTACGTCGATAATCGTTTCGATAATGATGAAATCAACGCCGCCTTCAATCAAAGCCTCTGCTTGTTCTCTATATGTATCATAAATAGAATCAAAGCTCATATTACCCAATGGTTGTAAAAAACGTCCTGTAGGGCCCATAGAACCAGCCACACGAGCGGATGGCTTGAACTCTGCAATTGCTTCTTTGGCAACCTTTACGGCTGCTATATTTATTTCTTTTACACGATCTTGTAAATCGTAATCTTCTAATTTAAGGCCGCATGCGCCAAATGTATTAGTAGTAATTACATCACTACCATGTTGTAAATATTGTGCGTGGATATTTTTTACCACTTCTGGTCGTTCCACGTTAAATAATTCTGGGCAATAGCCCTCTTCTAGGCCTGCTGCTTGGAGCATTGTACCCATAGCGCCGTCAAAAATGTACATGTGAATCATCCTTTATATATAATAGATGCAATTATTGATATATGAACTCTGTGATGTCAGCCCGCCTTAAAGTATGTAAACATTAGAGTTGTGAATGAACATTTCTTTCTCGCTCCACCGGCCGGGTCTGTCTACGCCCTTTGGGCTCCGCAGGGCCAAAGTCGCTGTGAAAGTAATGTTTATTCACAAAATCTGTTAGCTACTTGTATGTGCGGGCTTACAATCTCGTTGTTCATCATCATAATTGCATCTTTTTATTATCATAAATAGATTGTTTCACGTGAAACATTTTTGCCTGCATATGGGTACAATGGTACAGAATTGGTACAATGGTACAGATGTACAAGGTAATGTTTCACGTGAAACATCGTGTGTTAAAATTTTATTCTGTTGGTTGTGCTTTCATAGCTATACCAGATGTTTCGGCTGTTGTTTTGCTTGTTTCTGGTTTTGTAGCCGCTGCTTTTTCTGGAAGTTTTCTTGATTGGCAATCTTTTTGTGAGCAAGAGCTACAACCGCGTTTTGTTGTCAAGCATTGATCTCCTGGCATCAAACCGATAATAGCTGTTACGGATTTTCTTGGAAATAATAAGAAGTTTTCTGTAACTTGTAGTCCGATTTGTTCGGTTTTGATGATTTTGCCAAGTTGTGGTTGAATTTCTAAAGGCCAGTTGCCATAGCCTGGGCTAAAACGCCATGTAGGTGCATAACCTTGTTTCTTAGCAATGTTATTGATTACCTCGTTAACTTGGTCAGCCACTTGTTCAACTGCAGTTGTTGCAGCTGCATCTAGTAAGAGACCTACGGTGTAGTTGCCTTGTTTGAATAGCTGTTCGCTACGTCTTTCAACGTCTTCACCGACTGTAACACCTAGCACATACACTTTCGTTGATTTTTCAAGATGTTTTTCAATGATAGAACCTTCAATTTTGAGCGGCGGATTACTTAGGATAACTTTGTTTTCCGCATCGTAATCATATTCTTGGTAGACACCCTTTGGTGTCGCTAATAATTGGATTTCTTTACAAGCTTCGTCGACGAATTTTTCTGGAAAATCTTCGGCATGACGAAGTCCTGCATATCGCTTTACTTCATCCTTGTTGATGACGGGAAGCATTCCGTTATAAATGGGCATGTGAAACGCCTCCTTTAAAAATAAAATAGATTGTATGGTTAAAATGTTAAACCTATTAAAATACTGTCTTTTATAAGTATAAATATATCTATATATACTGTAAAGGTCATAGCTTCATATAATTTATTAAGGTGCGTCCATAGAAAAAAGTTATACGTAATTATTTTATACATAATGGTGTAAATCAATTAAGTGATAACACATAATCAAATAAATTTATAAGCTCATATATCATGTTAGTGAACATATGTTTTTTGGAATGTTTCACGTGAAACATTCTTATTTGTTTTTAGATTTTATTTGAAAAATGATGGTCAGACCTATAAAGTTCTATTTCTTTTGCGTGCCCTATGTTATAATGAAATGAAATATTTTTGAACGTAAAGTTGAGGTGAATTTTGTGGGCAAAGTAATAGCGATTACTAATCAAAAAGGCGGTGTAGGCAAGACTACAACATCTGTTAATCTCAGTGCTTGTTTAGCTGATGCAGGCAAAAAGGTGTTATTAATAGATTTGGATCCGCAGGGTAATGCTAGTTCTGGATTAGGCATTGAAAAAGATGATTTGGAATTATGTATTCACGATGTGTTGATAGATGGTGAAGACATTACTAATGTGATTCAACCTACAATGCTTAAAAAGCTTTTTGTAGTGCCTTCAACGATTCAATTGGCTGGTGCTGAGGTAGAATTAGTAGGGATTGTTTCACGTGAAACAATTTTGAAAAAAGCCATCGCTTCTGTACGCGATGAGTATGATTTTATCATCATTGATTGCCCGCCATCTCTTGGTTTGCTAACATTGAATGCTTTCACAGCGGCTGACAGTGTTTTGATTCCAATTCAAACTGAATTTTATGCCTTGGAAGGTGTTAGTCAACTGGTTAAGACGATTACAATCGTGCAACAAACATCTAATAAAGAACTTGTAATAGAAGGTGTGTTACTTACCATGTTTGATGGACGTACTAATTTGTCTGTCCAAGTGGCAGATGAGGTAAAATCGTTCTTTGGTACTAAGGTGTATAAAACAATTATTCCTCGAAATGTTCGCCTCAGTGAAGCACCAAGTTATGGGGAACCGATTATTGTGTATGATCCGAAATCAAAGGGTGCGGCTGTTTACACTAAATTAGCTAAAGAGGTTATTCGAGATTCTAAGAAAACGAAATAATTGGTATGGAATAGACTAAATAAATATGATTATGTAATGTAAGCACAAACTGTATATTGGTTTGTGCTGCATTTTATATATGCGGTGTGAAAGTACTAATAGATTGGGGTTAATTATGGCGATGAAGCAGAAAAAGGAACGAAAAACATTAGCAGCAATGATGGGAGAACAGTCCATAGAGACGGCTTTACCTGAGCGTGAAGTTCACGAGTTGCCTATAGGGGAAGTGATTCCTAATGAGGATCAACCACGTAAGAATTTTGATGAACAAAGTTTAGCTACTTTGGCTGAATCTATTAAGAATTTAGGCATCTTTCAACCAATCGTCGTTCGCAAGCAAAAGGATAAATACCAAATCGTAGCCGGTGAGCGCCGCTATCGCGCTGCATTGATGGTGGGCCTAGAAACAGTACCTGTAGTTGTAAAAAATTATAATACAGAGGAAATGACAGAAGTCGCTTTAGTAGAAAATCTCCAACGTGAAGGCTTGGATCCGATTGAAGAAGCTTTGGCGTATCAAGGTTTGATGAATACGTATAGGCAAACTCAGGAGATGATTTCTGCACGACTTGGACGTAGTCGTTCTTATATTGCCAATATGATGCGCCTTTTGAAATTAGCTGCATCTGTTCAAAAGGATTTGATCGAAGGCGATTTAACTGTTGGTCAAGCTCGACCTTTATTGGCTTTACGTAGTGCAGCGCAACAAGTAGAAGCAGCAGAGCGCATCAAAGAGGGCGAGTTAAGCGCTCGTCAAGCAGAGCAGCTCGTGAAAGCAATGATGTCTAAAAAGACTAAGTCTAAAGACACTACAGAGCCACATGATACAGCTGAGGTTCGCGCATTGGTAGATCGTTTAAAATTGAGCCTAGGTTCTCCAGTATCTATTAAATTTAGAGCTGGTAAGAAGGTACAAGGTAAAATTGAAATTGCCTTTAGCTCTGAAACTGAATTAGAACGTCTTATTGCGTATATGGATGCTCAGGAGAGCACAGATGATGAAGAAACAATGGAGTTTCGCGTATAATGGAACAAACACCAAAGGCGAACCGCGTACACATCGGCTTTTTTGGACGTTGTAATGCGGGTAAATCGACCTTAATTAATATGCTAACGGATCAACCAGTATCCCTTGTGTCTGAGGTGGCAGGTACTACGACCGATCCCGTTAGCAAATCTATGGAAATATTGCCTCTAGGCCCTGTGGTCATTACCGATACAGCGGGTATTGACGATACATCGGAACTGGGCGCTCTTCGCATTGAAAAATCCGAAGAAATTATCAAAAAAATCAATCTCGCTGTCTATGTGTTGCGTAATGATGAAGCGCCCACTGCTGATGATATGATGTGGCTTAATAAGTTGAAACAAAACAATGTGCCTGTCGCATTATTCATCAATGAAATTAACGCTTTTGATAGTGAAAGCACTCATGATAACGATAGCAATGGTAATGATACTAATCCAAATTATGTAGATGCGTATCCTGATTTATCTGCTATTGCCACTGTCGTAGGCTCTACGGATTTTACATCGAATCGCGATCGTCTTACATTGCTCGATTTGCTAGGAGGGTTAACACCGCTCGATGTAGAAGGCGAGCAATCTTTGTTGCAGGGGTTGGTTGATTCTGGGGATGCTATTATCTTGGTATGTCCTATTGACTCGGCGGCGCCAAAGGGACGGTTGATTTTGCCTCAAGTACAGACAATTCGCGAAATTTTGGACCACAAAGGTCTTGCCTTGGTGTGCCAAACAGAAGAGCTACCGACCATGCTCAGTAAGCTTTCACAAAAACCAAAACTCGTCATCACCGATTCACAAGCCTTTGAAGCGGTGAATGCGTTGACGCCTACAGATATTCCATTAACATCATTCTCCATCTTAATGGCTCGGTTCAAGGGAAAATTGCAGGATTTAGTAACGGGGGTGAAAGCCCTTAACAACTTGAAACCTGGTGCGCGTGTGCTCATCAGTGAGGGCTGCACACATCGTCGCCAATGCGATGATATTGGAACCGTTAAAATTCCGATGTGGCTTAAAAAGAAGGGGCATACGAATCTACAGCTTGAATTTACCAGCGGTGGCGCGTTCCCTAAGGATGTGAGCGGTTATGATCTTATCATCCATTGCGGGGCTTGTATGTTGACGCGTCGCGAGGTGTTACGACGCATTGATTGTGCCGTTGTGCAAGGTACGCCTATTGTGAATTATGGTGTACTTATTGCGTCATTACATGGTATACTAGAACGTGCTATTAGTCCGTTTATGGACGAATTAGATAGAAAGGGTTTTGAATGTTAGAATCTATACAACCCTATATCGGTGTATTAGGATGCGTATTAGCCGTTATTTTATTGGTATATTGCATTATCCTACACATTAGATTAGGGAGCTTAACGAAGAAGTTCAATTTCTTCATGCAAGGTGAAAACGGGGCTAGCCTAGAACGTAAACTTTCAGTAGAAATCACTGAAATTCGCGAGGCTGCAAAGGGATTGCAGGATATGATTGAGGAACAAACTCAAATTCGCAATATTCAAGGCAACACATTGCAAAAAATCGGCTTTAAGAAGTATAATGCATTTGATAACATCGGCAACGATTTGTCCTTTGCCCTTACATTGCTTGATGGCAATAATAATGGGGTTTGCATTTCCAGTATCTATGGCCGAAATGACTCTCGTATTTTCAGTAAACCAATTGTGAAAGGTAAAAGTCTCGTTAATCTTTCACAAGAGGAATTAGAAAGTTTAAATGAAGCGCTTGGGGAACGTACGAATGAGGAAGCGTTAGCGAGCGTTATCCATTCTCAATAGGCAAATCGCCTTATCGTGTTCATATAGAGCGCACATGCATGATGAGTTGAGAAATGATTAAAAGTAAGGAAGGCATTTTGAAAGTACCAAGTATTTTGAGTTCTGTAGTGTCTCAGAATGGTGATAATTGCACCATTACATTGAGTCATAAACAAGCGAAGATTGTAGCCGTAGTGGCCGTAATCTTATTTGTAGCAGCACTTGTTTTATCCATTTGGGGCATTGCACGACAAGCAGAAATCGTTCAATTGCGTCAACAAACACAATTGCAAACAGAACAATTAAAACTGTTACAACAAAAAACAGAAGTGTTGGATAAGAAAATCCAAAACTTAAATCAAATTAGTGAAGAAAACAAACAAATGTTGAAGGGTGCTGAGTCCGGCACACCATCTCAAGGTGGTAGCGATGGCTCTGACCCAAAGCAGGAAGCCGCTAGCGATGAGACTAGTCCCACGCTAAGTGCGGCGCAACTTTCAGCAAGACTATCTAAATTAGATAAGGATGCACAAAAATTATTGGTTAGCTTCTACACGATGCGAAACATTTTGCGCGATGGTGGGGCTCAAGACATCGCTGCATTGCAACAATTGAACTACACCACAGGTTCTGGTGGATATACGAATAGTACAACGCCAAGCATCTGGCCAAGTAAGGGTGTTATTACATCCCCATATGGCACTCGTGTCGATCCTGTGACCGGTGCTGCTAGCGCATTCCACGAAGGTGTCGATATCGCTGACGATTACGGCACACCTATCGTTGCTACTGCAGCGGGTACCGTAACATTTGCAGGCTACACCGAAGGCGGTTATGGTAACCTCGTAGAAATCGATCACGGCAACGGATTTGTGACTCGCTATGGCCACAATAGCGCCGTTCTCGTTACACCGGGCATGACCGTAAAACAAGGCCAAGTCATCGCCCTTATGGGTAGTACTGGTAAAAGTACTGGCGCACACGTACACTACGAAGTACGGATTAATGGATCCGCGGTTGATCCAATGGTATTTTTGCCAATTAGTAATTAAATATGCTATGTGAAAGAGAGTGTCCTCCAAAAACAACACGCTACTGCGCTTGCGCGGAGCCCGAAGTTGTTTTTGGAGGACACTCCTTTTCTACGCTATATATTAATTACTAAACTGGCGGGAGTGGGGAAGCTACTGCGCTTACGCGGAGCCCGAAATCATTTTCCGGAGGGGTCTATCTTTTTTCTATCTAAATTTAGTTGACTAATTGGCATAAAATACCATTGTACAATTTAGGATAAAGAAGTGTACGAGATTGGCTTATATATGCCTTATAAAAAATAGAACAGGCGTGTTCTAATTCTGAGTACCTAATATATGTGCCCTAAAAAATAGAACAGGCGTGTACTAATTTTGGGGACCTAGTATATGTGTTTAAAAAATAGAACAGGCGTGTACTAATTCTGGGGACCTAGTATATGTGTTTTAAAATAGAACAGGAGTGTACTAATTCTGAGGATCTAGTATATGTGTTTTGAAATAGAACAGGAGTGTACTAATTCTGGGGACCTAGTATATGTGTCTTAAAAAATAGAACAGGCCTGTTCTATTTTTTGGGACACACTATAAGGAACCTATGTAACAAGTATTCATTACATCTCTTCCCAAACGGCTGGGTTGGTAGTAATTCATATACCATAATTGGTACATGTTTATATACTGCTGGTATAGATATCACATGTGGGATAATCCTTTTGGGTTGATAATAATATCTATTGGATATTGTATTGGTATCTATTATTTTATAAGCATACATTATTGAAGTGCTAGATGGTAAGATGATGATGGGGTTCTAAATCCGACTTTGGCCCTGCGAAGGCCGAAGGCCGTAGTCAGACCTGGCCGGTGGAGGATTTAGGGCCCCATCATCATCATGTTTGGCACCAATGTGTAGGTAATATAATTAATGGATCAATAGATATTATTATCTTATGCATAATTAGGATTGTCTTTCATGTGATATCTATTCCTTTTCGTCTATAAATATTGTACAATTATGGTATATGAACGGAGGTATATCTATGAAGGCCTATGTACAAGTTTATACCGGCGAAGGCAAGGGTAAAACGACGGCTGCAATCGGTCTCGCTATACGAGCTATAGGCGCTGGCAAAAAGGTTTTATTTTTACAGTTTATGAAGTCTAAAGTGTATAGTGAACATAATATTTTACCGACCCTCAAAAATATTACATTAGAAACTGTAGGTAAACCGTTTTTTATCATCAAGGAAGGCATGAAGAGCAAGGATGAGCTCGCCAAATGGGGTGATGAGGTGGTTGTATTTGAATCGGGAAATCCGCCTAAGGATTATGTAGCGCTTATTGAAAAGGGCTATGAACGCGCGTTAGAGGCTGTATCTAGCGGCGACTATGATTTGGTGGTTCTCGACGAATATAACATGGCTTTGTTCTTTGAACTCATTGATTGGAAAAAAACGGAGGCTCTATTAGAGGCTCGTAATCCGGAAACCGAAGTGGTGTTTACGGGGCGCGGGGCACCGCAAGAACTTCTTGATGTGGCCGATCTTGTAACGGAAATGAAGGAAGTTAAGCATTATTACATGCAAGGTGTAATGGCTCGCAAGGGCATTGAAAATTAGAGTATACTTTCACAAATCCCATAACCTAAGGAGGTGATGTGGTTGAGTATAGTCGCTATTGTGGCACTCGTCGTAGTGCTTCTCATCGTAGCGCTGATCATGATTATCCTACTAACGCCAATCACATATAGCATCGAATGGAACGGCAGGACGCCGTACCGCGTAGAACTGTCAGTCAAATGGCTGTGGCGCGTATTGTCGCTGCATCTCGCATATTTTCAGGGCAAACCTTTTTTTAAACAACTTTATCTATTAGGTATGCAGAAAATAGGCCCTGTGAAAGAATACGACGAATGGATTCAACAACGGGTTGATGACGAATATCAGAAGGCTGTTGACGAATTTGAAAATGATCCGATGGCTGCGCAGGCGGAAGCGATGATGAAAGCCATGCAAGGTGATGGCCAGGGCGGTACTGAACCGACTGAGCCGACGACTACTGGTGTTTCTGGTGAAAGCCTAGATGCTACGCGCAGTGCAGGGCAAACATCAGATGCACAAGGTAAACAGGTTCGCGTTGAACGTGTTGATGCATCTAAGGATGATAATAAGGGTGCTGAAGCGCGGGCTGCACAATATGATTCAATTCGCGATAACCCGACGATGAAACCTGATGATGAAGTGATGGAAAAGGTCACTTTCAATAGTGATGGCACCGTAAAAGAGAAGGTATTTACGAAAATAGACGGCTTGAAAGATAGCGTAAAATCGCGCTTTCAAAAACCAGATCCTAATGATCCGGTGGCTAGCTTTAAATCGAAAATCCCGACCTTTTGGTTCATGAAACATGTGACGAATACGGAATTGTGGCGTCAATTGTTGCTTGTTTCTAAGCGGTGTTATGACCATTCTAAACCACGAGATATCGCTGTAGAAGGGCGTATCGGCATCGGTGATCCTTTTAAGGGTGGCATGTTTGCTTCGATGTTGTACAGTATTTGGCCTGAACAGGCTGAACATATCGAGATTGATTATTTGAATTGGCATTTAGAAGGTAGCGGCCACATTAAAGGGCGCATTATTCTAGGCGCGTTGGCATGGCACGGCACGCGATTCGTGCTTTCACAACCAATGCGTGCACTCATAGCTGAAACGGTCAAGGTCGTTTGGGTTAAGCGCAAAGAAAAGAAAGAATTAGAACGATTGAAAGCGGAACAGGCCGCTAACGCATAGTTGACATCAGTGGAGGTACTACGATGGAGAACAGTAACGTAAAAGAAAATTTAGAAGTCCTTTTTGAGAAGTTCAAAAATATGATTAAGGTGGAAACTGTAGTCGGTGAAGCGGTGCAAATCGGCGATACTACATTGGTTCCATTTGTGGACGTAACATTTGGTTTCGGCACTGGCACAAACCACAATACATCTGGCAAGAATCATGAATGTGGCGGCGGTGGCGGCGGCGCTCGCATGGAACCAAGCGCTGTGCTCGTGATTAAAGGCGAACGCATCGAGTTATTCAACATTAAAGGCAATCCTTACAGCAATAGCTTTGATCGCCTTATCGGTTTGGTGCCTGACCTCGTGTCTAAATTGAAATCCGATAAATATATCTATCTTAATGATGAACAATAATAGATAGTAAATTTTTAATAAGGGTTCATGATGAATTCATGGGCCCTTATTATTATTTAATAGTATACAATTTAATTATTAGATGCTATATCTCATCTATGATTTTTGAGGGTTTTTACTTGTGAAAGCAAGTTAGATTTGATATAGTAAAAATAGTGCATTACATGTTTGTGTAATGGAACTTTACTGTTCAGGAGGATCTCAAATGAAATTAACTAAAAAATTGACAACATTGGCTATTGTTGGTGCTATCTCCGCTACCACTGCTGTGGCAAGCGCTGCTAACATTGGTTTAGTGCAAATGAGTCAAGTTGTAAATAGCTATCCTGGTTACGGTGCACTCGATATGAAAATGCAACAAGTAGATGCACAATACCGTCCACAAATTGAAAAGAAAATGCAAGAAATTGACAAAATTAAAGATCAAGCTCAAGCAGAAGCAGAATTCAATAAATCCGTAGCTCCATTGTTACAAAAAGAAAATGACGAAGTGAATAAAATTGCACAACCTATGATGCAAAACATTCACAACGCTATTGAATCCGTTCGCGTTGAAAAGAAAATGGACGTTGTATTAGACGACCCATACACAATCCGCGCAGCTGATGCAAATAGTAATGTTGAAAATATTACAGATGAAGTAATTAAACGTCTAAAAAAATAATATTTTAATGTCGCTTTGGCGATAAGTAAAAAGACACCCTCCTAAAAACTCCACCGGCCGGGTCTGTTCCTTTGGAACAGGGCCAAAGTCGTTTTTAGGAGGGTGTCTTTTTTCTCTCTAAATTACATATAAAATATTATTTTTTTAGACAGTAGGTAGAAAGACAAAGTCGTTTTTCGAGAGGGGGCTGTTTTCCTCTATCCAAGATAGATATTAATTTTTTCAGACAGTAGGGGGAAGGGCCAAAGTCGTTTTCAGAGGGGTATCCCTTTTTTCGCTAATCTCTTTGGATAAAATATTATTTTTTTAGACTGTAGGTAGAAGGACAAAGTCGATTTTCGAGAGGGGGCTGTTTATCTCTATCAGAGATAGATATTAATTTTTTTAGACTAAGAAACAGAGGGGACGCAGGGTGTTTTGTGTTGGTTGGTTTGTTATGGTATGGTATGATTTAGTTGTAATTGAGGGCGGCGAAGGAGGTTTTGTAGATGTCTTTTATGCAGGTTTGTTGGAATTTGATGCGGTATCCGCGGTCTAAGGGGATTCCGTATATTATGGAGAATGGTACGTTTGATCAAGCGCTAGTTTTTATGTTGCGTTTGTTTGGCATTATGCTTGGTTTGTCGGTGGTGGAAAATGGTATCATATTTTTTATCACGCCTGCGACCATGCTAGATACGATTGTATCGATTTTAGGCTTTGTTTTTGCCTGGTTTTTCCTAAAAGGGCTTTGGCTTATATTGGCCTATTTTTATGTGAAAGCCACTAGTAATCGTGATCTTATGTTTAAGGATACGTTCATGGCCGTTTCGTATGCGATGGCCTTTGATTTACCTATAACTGTATTGTCCTTACTCGGTGCTGTACTCGTTATTGTATTGAGCCTTGCCGGAGCGGGTATGATTGCGTTCGGAGTTCAATCTATTTTGGGCCTAATCGCATTTGTATTAGCTATATATTATATGCTTTGCTCCCTTGGACTCTACCGTCAGATGTTAAAGACTACATCAATGCATATTATTATCATTGCTATTGTATATACTGTACTTTTAATAAGTGCATCTATGATGTTACGAGTATAGGTGAAAGTTATTTTATAAATATTAAACAATACAATACGTGAAAGCAAAAAAACGAGCTTAGAATGAATCCAGGCTCGTTTTATTTTATGTGCTAAATGGGCAGATAAAGAATTTAGTATTTTATTTAGTCAATCGATAGCTCATGTCGAGGAGCATTTTTATTCTTTCAGTAGGCACAGAGCCATCCAAAGAAATGGTTAGCCAATTGGCCTTATTCATATGATAGGCTGCGTATATGCCTGGTTCCTTACGAAAGGCACCAATCATGGTGGGCTCGCATTTGATGTTTAACACATCGATAGGCCGAATGTTTGACCATCCTAATTTATCGGTAGTAATATTCATGACTAGGGCGAACCATTTATGATTACTTTGATGGCGGTACACCTTGTAATGCGGGAACTGCGTCCAAGGAGTATTGGTGGTAGTATCTTCAAATTGATTGTGAATATAGGTTTCTAAATCTTCGCGTGTCATGTAAATCCTTCTTTCTCTCTTACATAATTAGTATATTCTCTTATGAAAGCAACTGCAAGCAAAAACACTATATTCTATAGAAATACAGTTATGAAATTAAGATATTAGGACTAAGAATGTAAAAAAACACCTATATATGGTAATAGTTACTGTTTTGTATAACTTACCACTTATAGGTGTTTTTTATATATAGACACTAAGGAGAGGAGGAGGTCATATCTATATAATCTTATTCAGGTTTATGAACGAGGTTTACGATGAATTCGCTATCTTCAACAAGCGTTGCTTGAATGTAGTTATCGCCATTAAATTCGAGAACTTCACCTGGTACGAGTACATGTTCCTCTGTTTCGTTAAGGAATACTTGAACTGTGCCCTTAACAACAGTAAAGATAACATTGGCTTCAGGATGATTATGTTTTTCTACCTTTTCGCCTGCTTTACCGCCTTTTTTTACGATCACATAATTAGGACCTTGGAATAATAAACCTAATTCTTTTTTTACTGTGCCTGCCATGATGCTGCACCTCCTATATTTGAAAGTATATGAGTAATGATTTATCTTATGGTTCTATTATAACTGATATTTCTTATCAATTCTGTGTCTATAGCTACACTTTTATAAGAAATTTTAAATTAGAACAGGCCTGTACTATTTTTAAGACACATATACTAGGTCCCTAGAAATAGAACAGGCCTGTTCTAATTTTTTTAGACGCATATATTAGGTGCCTAGAAATAGAACACGCCTGTTCTATTTGTTTAGACACATATACTAGATCTCCAGAATTAGAACAGGCCTGTTCTATTTTTTTTAGACACATATACTAGATCCCCGGAATTAGAACACGCCTGTTCTATTTTTTTAGACGCATATACTAGATCCCCGGAAATAGAACACGCCTGTTCTAATTTTTGAGATACATATACTAGGTGCCTAGAAATAGAACAGGCCTGTTCTAATTTTTGAGATACATATACTAGGTGCCTAGAAATAGAACAGGCCTGTTCTATTTTTTTAGATACATATACTAGATCTCCAGAAATAGAACACGCCTGTTCTAATTTTTTTAGGCACATATATTGGATCATTAGAAATAAAAAACGCGAGCGTAAAATTTTACGTTCGCGTTTTCGTTCGTTGTACGCCGAATAGGCATGACTAAACCCCCAGTTAAACTGGGGGTCGGTAAAAAATTCTTAGAGAAAAGGAAAGAACCTCCTAGTGGTAAAATGAAGTTGGTCTGGCAACCACAACATTTCAACATAGGAGGTTCAATGTCAATGAATGACGTAAAAAGCTTATCACATAGTAAATGGAGATGTAAATATCATATTGTTTTTGCACCAAAGTATAGAAGGCAAATAATTTATGGACGGATAAAAGCTGATGTAGGTAAAATTTTAAGAGATTTATGTAATAGAAAAAATGTAGAGATTATAGAGGCAGAATGCTGTCCGGATCATATTCATATGTTAGTAACTATTCCACCACATTTAAGTGTATCAAGTTTTATGGGATATTTAAAAAGCAAAAGTAGCCTCATGATATTCGATAAACACGCAAATTTAAAATATAAGTATGGAAATAGACATTTCTGGTGTAGAGGATATTATGTGGATACAGTGGGAAGATACGAAGGAGCGATAAAAGAGTATATTCGC
>NZ_ALKL01000012.1:0-36185 GCF_000286635.1 Veillonella sp. ACP1
GGACCGGAGTGGACGAACCGCTGGTGTACCAATTATCCTGCCAAGGGTACAGTTGGGTAGCTACGTTCGGGACGGATAAACGCTGAAAGCATCTAAGCGTGAAACCAGCCTTGAGATGAGGTTTCTCATAGCATAAGCTAGTAAGATCCCATGTAGACGACATGGTTGATAGGCCAGGTGTGGAAGAGCTGTGAGGCTTGGAGCTGACTGGTACTAATAGATCGAGGGCTTTACTTAAAACAATAAGCAGACATGTGCAACAAATATATATAACTTCTATGTGGTTTTCAGAGTACAAACTCTGACAGATTCAGTGGCGATAGCTACGAGGGTCCACCTGTTCCCATCTCGAACACAGTAGTTAAGCTCGTAAACGCCGAAAGTACTTGGCTGGAGACGGCCTGGGAGGATAGGAAGTCGCTGATTAAGTTAAAAAGGCTAACCGTATGGTTAGCCTTTTTTGTTATATAAGCCTGCATGTAGAGTCCGACCAGCGTACCTGAGAAAAGTAGAGTATGGGGTGATATAGGCGTGTAGAGACGTATGTGATTCACACATAAGATTTAAATATGCACAAAAAATTACTCATTTTACAATTTATTTAAATTCTATTCACTCATAATTCATATAGAATCTTTATACTATCAATAGTTGATTGAGATCAACTAGGAAATGGAGGTCTACTACTTAATAACTTTTATCTGTCCCTTTTACAAATAATACAAACAACACAACACAAAACAATACAACACATAAAACAACACTTAAATACACAACAATACTCTCCCTGTGTATAAAAAACAATACATATACAAAACTCTCTAATTATATATACCATCTCCCGTATATATAAAGATAAAAGTTAAGTAGACAAAAAGAGCCCGAAAGGGCTCTTTCCTTTTTTCGTATAAATAGTATTGTTATAGAATAATTATCTGTTTGTATACATGAAAGTGAGGGGACAATTATCTTTGTACTTTAATAGTAATTTATGTATTATATAAAAAAGATGAAATTCTTAAATATCTTAGAATTACCTTGACAGATGGGGGCGCTTCTTGGTATTATATTCAAGTATCAAGTACACTTGATGTGCATAGGGGTATAGCTCAATTGGTAGAGTAGCGGTCTCCAAAACCGTTGGTTGTGGGTTCAAGTCCTACTGCCCCTGCCAAACTTTAGAGCTGCGACCTTCGGGTCGCAATTCTATAAAAAAGTTACTTAAAAATATTAAAATAATGCTTGCAAAAAGCTAGTCATTATGTTAATATAATCAAGTACCAAGTACATGACTCAGTAGCTCAGCTGGATAGAGCGTTTGACTACGAATCAAAAGGCCAGGGGTTCGAATCCCTTCTGGGTCACCAAACTAAAACTCACACGAATGTGTGAGTTTTTTTATTATTGTCTTTAGACTGGTTCGTGACATAGTCGCGAATCATAAAACCACCCGCTATGCGGGTGCGGCAACGAAAGTTATACAAAAAAATCACCTTGCTTAAGTATAATGTAGGTGTTCAAGCCGTATTATATGCAAAAGAAAGGTGATTTTATATGGCAACAAAGACACAGAGTCTTGCGCACACAAAATGGTTATGCAAATACCACATAGTATTTACACCTAAGTATAGACGTAAAGTTATATATAATCAATATAGAAATAGTTTACGTGAAATATTGAGGCGTTTATGTGAATATAAGGGCGTCAAGATTATAGAGGGGGAGCTCATGGCAGATCATGTGCATATGTTAGTATTAATCCCACCTAAAATAGCAGTTTCATCTTTTATGGGATATTTAAAAGGTAAAAGTGCACTTATGATGTTCGATAAACACGCAAACTTAAAGTATAAATTTGGAAATAGACACTTTTGGTCCGAGGGATATTATGTTAGTACAGTAGGTCTAAATGAGGCAACAGTAAGAAAATATATACGTGAGCAAGAGTTACATGACCAAATGAAGGATAAGTTAAGTGTAAAAGAATATGAGGACCCTTTTAAGAGTAGCAAGTAATACATATCCCCTTTGAGGGGAAGGTTACGAGTTAATGGCTATGCGGCTTGAACGTAGTGAAAGCCAGCGCCTTTAGACGCTGGCCTAGTACTACGGGCTTATAGCCCGTGAGCAAACCACCCGTTTTACGGGTGGTTCTGATTTGTCTAACTATATTTTATGGATCTTATAGACTAATACTAACTTAAGTGCCTTTTTAGAATTAGAACAGGCCTGTTCTAATTTGTAGGACCCTATATAGATAGGTCGTCTCAGAGATAGTACAGGCCTGTTCTAATTTGTAGGCCTCATATAGATAGGCCATCTTAGAGATAGAACAGGTCTGTTCTAATTCGTAGGGACCCTATATGGATAGGTCGTCTCAGAGATAGAACAGGTCTGTTCTAATTCGTAGGACCCTATATAGATAGGTCGTCTCAGAGATAGTACAGGCCTGTTTTAATTTGTAGGGCCTTATATAGATAGGCCAACTTAAAGATAGTACAGGCCTGTACTAATTTGTAGGACCTTATATACGGAGGCTTAACGATAATAAAACGGAGCTGCTTTGTATTAACAGCTCCGTTTTGTTAGTTGGATACTTCTTTTAATTGTCCGGCAGCAATCGCCATATTTTTAGAATAGATGGCTTGCATATAACCATATGTATCTGGTTTTAATTCTTTTAGCTTAGGGTTTTTCTTAATGTTTCTACGTAGAATTTGACCTGTACGAGCATCAATTAGATTGATTTCGTCTTGTGTCCAATAGATGGTATCAGCATCTTGGTTGAAATAGTAATGATTGATATATTCTGTCATGTAATACATGGCACCTTGATGGCTATATGTTTTTGCGATGATTTCGTAGTTATTGCCTTCGCCTGCACGGACGATGACGCGATTATCTGCATAGTATTGTTGGCCGTTCATGCGATACATATAGGAATAGCCTCTCGCGTTCTCTAGGTCACCTATATTAACTGCGTAGGCACTACCCGTTAAGGCAAGGAATGTAAGCGTTAGAATAGCTAATTTTTTCATAGTATGGTGATTGCTCCTTATTTGGCATGAGGCTGATCTGATTCAGCGACGACGTTGACCACAACTTGTTGGTCGGATGGTATTTGACTCATGATAACCGGCATTGGTTGTTCCATGGCTTGCGCAATGCCTTTTATTTGTCGAATCGCAACTGGTACGGGTGTAGAAGACCCGTCTTGAAAGTTTTGTTCTAGTGTATTGATTTCGCTAACTGTTAAACCAGCTTTTGCTGCAAATGTTTCTTGTGAAAGTTGATGTTCCTCGCGGAATGCTTTTATAATGTCTCCGATATACATAATGACCTCCATAATGTAAATTACTCTATCATTATACATGAAAGCATGATGAGATAATAGATAGATTGAAATATAGTCTTTTGTTATTAGTGTATTATAAATATTTATTTATGAAAATGTAAAAAACGTTTGACGAAAGTAACATACGGTGATAATATAAACACATAGACAACATCATATTTGGGAATAGGTGCTGAAAAGCATAATAGAGAAGCTGGTTAAAGGCCAGCACGGTCCCGCCACTGTATGGTTGAGCGAGTCTAATTAAGTCACTGGGAAACTGGGAAGGCTAGATGAGCGTTGACACCGAGTCAGGAGAACTGCCTATTCAACATTCACCATTTGACCTACGAGTGATAGGGAGGAGAAGTTTTAGACTCCCTTTTTACGTACCCGTAAAAAGGATATTTTTGTGTAAATGATGTTTTGTAGTACACAAATTAGAATCTTTTCATTGTTAGAGTAGTCATGGTGAATATACCGTTTGGTATTATCAGCATGGCTTTTGTTATGTCTGTTAATATATTTATTGGTAAATGTAGGGCATGCATTTATTCATCATCATCCTAAAAAGAGAGATGGTCCTAGCACCTAGGTTAGGTGTTTGGACCATCTCTTTTTTTGATTCTTGGAACTTTAGAGTTGATAGATACATAGACATCTTGAAATTGTTAATTCTATATATATGATGAAGTCTCATAAAAATTACAAAAAATGATTGACGACATATATAATAAGTGGTATTATAGTTTCAGTCGGTACGCGGGAGTGGCGGAATTGGCAGACGCACCAGACTTAGGATCTGGCGCCTTACGGCGTGGGGGTTCAAGTCCCTTCTCCCGCACCAACTATATTTGCACCTGTAGGTGCTTTTTTTTTGCCCATTTACATCTGTTCAAGGAAACAGGCTTTTTTTTTGCATATTCGTAAATATGCTATAATAAATTATCAGTACTATTGTACTTGTAATAGATATGTTTAAGATATTATATAGATAATCATTATATATGGTGCAGTATGGATACTTCAATTGACACACTGCTTTCACAAAACCCATCTATGACAGATGGGCTAAAGGCGTTTCGCCAAAAGGGAAAGTCAGTTATATATGGTTTAAGTGGATCACAAAAGTCATTCCTCTTAAGCCGTGCTATTCCAGAGGAACAAGTACAATCTATTATTATCGTGGTGCACGATAAAGAACATAAAGAATTGTGGGAACGGGATTTGGCGTTTTTCTGGCCTAATGTGCAGGTATTGCCGTTTCCTATTACAGAACGTGTAGAATTTACTACCGTAGCTCGTAGCCTTGAAGGACAAGGGGCTCAAATGCGAGCGCTCAGTATGTTGGCCTGGAATCGTCCTGTTGTAGTCCTCGCTACAATAGAAGAGGCCACGCAATATGTAGTGAGTCCTCAATATGTTATATCTCAAAGTGTGCATCTTGAGGTTTCTCAATCTATAGAGCGAGATGAGCTGTTAGAAAAATTAGTTAAAATTGGATATGAACGCGTAGACCAGGTAGAACAACGTGGTCATTTTTCTGTGCGCGGAGATATTTTTGATATCTTTCCTGTGAATAGTGATGATCCAATACGTATGGAATTCTTTGGCGATGAAATCGACACGATGCGCCATTTCTCCGTAGATACACAACGATCTATCGAAATGGTAGATGCCTATACGGTAACACCATTCTTCTTAACCAGCGATGACGCAGATAGTACATTGCTATCTTATGCAAAGGATGGACTTATCATTTATGATGAACCGGTGCGCATTCAAGAAGCGTTGAAGAAATTCTTAAAAGAAGATGCAACACATCGCAAGCAACATTGTGAATGGTCTGAATTGCAACGCTCTGTAGAGGCTAAAATTGAGGTGGCTTTCACATTCATGCAACAGCGTTCTATAGGGCTAGCTGGATTTTATCCGATTGGCATTCAAGGCAAAACGATGACGAGCTTTGAGCGTCAAATTCCGTTGTTGATGGATGAAATCAAGCAGTGGCAAAAGCTGGGCAATCAAGTTGTGCTTGTAATTAATAATTTGCAGCGCCGTGAAGGCATTGAAAAGGCTTTGCATGGTGATGCTATTCCGTATAAGCTTTGTGAAAGCTGGGATTTTGAGCCTAATACGGTTCACGTTATGCAAGGCTTATTGACTGATGGCTTTGAATTACCGCATAGCCATTTAGTCGTCGTTGTAGAAGGCAATATTTACGGGCAGCAAAAACGCAAACTTCGCAATAAGCCTAAAAAGGGCCAAGAAATTAATTATTTCACGGATTTATCGGTCGGCGATTACGTTGTTCACAGCATGCATGGTATCGGTAAATATGTGGGCTTAAAAACGATTGAAACAGAAGGTATTCATCGAGACTACATTGAAATTGCGTATGCCGGAACAGATAGACTGTATTTGCCTGCTAGTAATTTAGATCAATTGCAAAAGTACATCGGCAATGAAGGCGATGTACCTCGCATTCATAAGATGGGTGGTAGCGATTGGCGTAAAGCGGTTACAAAGACACAGAAATCCATTGATGATTTGGCGGATAAGCTAGTTGAACTGTATGCGAAACGAGAAATTACAGAAGGATTTGCGTTCTTGCCGGATCAACCGTGGCAACAAGAATTTGAAGATGCCTTTCCTTATGAGGAAACAGAGGACCAATTACAAGCTACGCGAGAAATTAAAGAATCCATGGAACGACCAACACCGATGGATCGCTTGTTAGCGGGGGATGTGGGCTTTGGTAAAACAGAGGTCGCTATGCGTGCTATTTTTAAGGCCGTTGTGAGCGGTAAGCAAGTGGCCGTATTGGTACCAACTACTGTATTAGCTCAGCAACATTACCAAACGTTTTTAAATCGATTTAATCCATTTGGTGTAAAGGTAGATGTACTCAATCGATTCCGTTCTACAGCGGAGAAGAAAGAGGTGCTAAAGGGTATCGAAAATGGTTCTATCGATATCTTAATCGGCACGCATTCCTTGTTAAATAAAAAGGTAAAATTCAAAGATTTAGGATTCCTTGTCGTAGATGAAGAACAACGTTTTGGCGTAGCACAAAAGGAAAAATGGAAGGAATGGGCTAATAATATTGACGTCCTTACCTTAAGTGCGACACCTATTCCACGGACACTTCATATGTCTCTTGTAGGTGTTCGTGAAATGTCTGTTATTAGTACACCTCCAGAGGATCGACTACCAGTACAAACCTATGTAGTAGAATACGATATGAATCTCATAGCTGATGCAATTAAACGAGAAATTGCTCGAGGGGGACAGGTTTACTTCGTGTATAATCGGGTAGCATCGATTAATCATATGGGGGAACTATTAGAACAGGCGTTGCCGGATTTGCGTTATGCTGTTGCACATGGACAGATGACAGGCCGTCAAATCGAAGAAATTATGACCGATTTCTATGAAGGTCATTATGATGTATTGCTCAGTACAAGCATCATTGAAACAGGCCTTGATATACCAAATGCCAATACGATTATCATATACGATGCGGATCGTTTAGGCTTATCTCAACTCTATCAAATGCGTGGCCGTGTAGGTCGGTCTAGACGACGCGCCTATGCATATTTCATGTATCGACCTGATAAGATGCTTTCAGAAGCGGCAGAAAAACGTTTAAAAGCCATCGAAGAATTCACAGAATTAGGGGCGGGATTTAAACTGGCTATGCGCGATTTGGAAATTCGAGGGGCTGGTAATCTATTAGGTTCACAACAACATGGTAATATCGCATCGGTCGGCTTTGGCATGTATGTATCTATGTTAGAGGAAGCCATTGCGAAAGCACAAAATAAAGAGGTTGTCAAAGAGGTAGTACCAGATCCTGCCATTGACCTTGAAATCGATGCTTTCATAGATGATGCCTATATCAAGGATAGTGCGCGCAAGATTTCCGTATATCAACGGATGTTACAAATCAAGAATAAAGCGCAGCTTGATGATTTGACGGATGAACTTATCGACCGTTTTGGTACACCAACGGATCCGGTAGATCGTTTACTACGAGTCGCTCAAATTAAGGAACAGGCTCGTTTGTTGGGGATTAAGAGCATCGTTCGTCGCGAGGGTCAGCTCATCATCCATTGGCAAGATGATTCAAAAATGGCCGATTGGGATATGGGTGCTGTTCGCGAAGATTTATGGAAGAAAATGAAGTTCATGGACACAAAACCTGCGTCATTATACATCAGTTTGAATGGATTAAAGGAATCTATTTTAACGATTACAGAAGCGGTGATGAAGGAGTTGTCAAAGAAATCTAAGGGGGGCCTATGAACCGATTTTTAAAGGGAGCCATGATTTTAACAATAGCTGGTGTTATCGTTAAAATTATTGGTGCTTTCAGTAAGGTACTCGTCGCTCGTATTCTTGGAGGCGAGGGGATAGGTCTCTATATGATGGCCTATCCGATATACCAGATTATAGTTAGTATTTCGGCTGCAGGGATTCCTGTGGCAATCTCCATTATGATTGCTGAAAAATTGGCGAATAGAGATATGCGTGGGGTACAACAAGTTTTTAATGTATCCTTACGGGTGCTTACACTAGTAGGTATTATATTTAGTGTGGGACTTTATGCTAGTGCAGAATGGCTTATAAAATGGAACATTATAACGGATCCAAGGGCTTTAATACCGATTCAATTATTATCGCCGGCTATTATTGTTGTCACTATTTTAAGCTGTTTTAGAGGCTATTTCCAAGGTTTCCAATATATGGTTCCTACCGGGACAAGTCAGGTTTTTGAACAAATATTTCGCGTAGGGTCCATGGTGGGGCTTGCGTACTATTTTATCGACTCCGGATTACATCTGGCCGCAGGTGGCGCTACCTTTGCTACATTTCCGGGCGTATTAGCGGGTTTAATTGTACTTGTGTATTTTTATAGGTCTCAACGTAGTTTGCGTCAGCAGATGCTAAGTGAGCAAAATGAAGAGGCCCCTATAGAACGTACTAGTGCGGTTATTAAACGTTTATTTGCCCTAGCTATTCCCGTTTCCATGGCCAATATTATGTTGCCTATGGTATCTTTAATTGATACTTTTATCGTTCCAAAACGATTGATGGATATTGGCTACTATTTACATGAGGCGACTACACAGTTTGGATATTTGACAGGGATGGCAACGTCATTAATTGGATTACCTATTATTTTAACGACGGCTCTCGCAGCGAGCCTCGTACCGGCTGTATCCGAAGCGCATGCAACGGGGAATAAGGGTCGTATAATCGAGCGTGCTAGTACAGCGATGAAGATTGCCAATTTATTTGCTATACCGGCTTGTATAGGTTTATGCGTATTGGCAACGCCTATTTCTCAGTTAATATATGCAACGCCCAATGCAGGTCCCGTTATTGCCGTGATTAGTCTTAGTATTATCTTTTTAGGATGGCAACAGATTACGGCTGGTATATTACAAGGATTAGGGCGCACCATTATTCCTATGCTGTCTATTTTTATAGGGCTTATGGTGAAAGCTATCTTAGACTATCAATTGACTGGGTCCATTGAACTCGGTATTAATGGTGCTGCATGGGCTACGAACTTAAACTTCGCCATCGCTGCCTTAATTAATCTAGTATTCGTAAAACGGTATGTAGGTAGTATTATTCAATGTATGAACCTATTGAAAATCATCATTTCCGCTATGGCTATGGGTGGTGCTACACAAGTTAGCTTTATGTTCCTTGTCGATATGGTTGGTAATGGTGCTGCCGTAGCTATATCCATCCTTATTGCTTTCATTGTATATATACTATCTCTTTGGATTACTAAGGCTATCGTAATGGATGATATGTATCATATGCCTGTTATTGGAAAACGATTGCGTAAACGCCAAGCAGAGGAGAATCAAATCTATGAAGACCAATATTGATATACAACCTCTTGTAGAGGTGGTACAAAAATTATGCTCTCCTAATGGATGCCCTTGGGATAAGGTGCAAACTCATGAATCATTGCGCCGTTATTTTATTGAAGAAACCTACGAAGTAGTGGATGCCATTGATAATAAAGATATGGATAATCTGCGTGAAGAGCTAGGTGATGTATTATTACAAATCGTGTTTCATAGTAGTCTTGCTGAAAAATCAGGAGCTTTTACATTACAAGATGTAATAAATGACGTAACTGAGAAGATGATTCATCGTCATCCTAATGTATTTCCAGAAGAAAATCCTGACAATAAAGGAAAAACATACACTTGGGATGAATTAAAAGCACAAGAAAAGGGAAATATACGAAAAAGTGTATTAGATGGAGTATCCAAGGGTTTACCTGCATTGGTGGCTGCTCAAAAGCTACAAGATAAGGCCGGAAAGGTAGGTTTTGACTGGGATGAGCTGGAGCCAATTTGGGCAAAAGTAAGTGAAGAAATCGGTGAATTTAAGGAGGCTGTGGCCTTAAAAGATAGAGAAAATATGGAAAAAGAGGCTGGAGATGTGCTTTTTTCCTTGATTAATCTCTTTAGATGGTATAAAATAAGCGGTGAAAATGCACTGAATCGCACAAACACTAAGTTCCGACAGCGTTTTTCACATGTAGAAGCTTGTGTTAACCAAAGCGATCGCTCATGGGAAGACTTTTCATTAGCTGAGCTGGATGCTTTTTGGGAGGAGGCTAAAGTGCAGGAAAAGTAACCTAGAGGTATGTTAGTAATCTCGGGTATTGTATTTTTAAGGAGGTTCTGTCATGAATAAAACAGAATTAATCGCAAGTGTTGCACAAAAAACTGAATTGACTAAAAAAGACGCTGAAAAAGCGGTAAAAGCTGTATTCGACACAGTTGCTGAAGAATTAGCTGCTGGTGGTAAAGTTCAAGTTATCGGCTTCGGTACTTTCGAAGTTCGTGAACGCGCTGCTCGTGAAGGCCGCAACCCACAAAACGGTAAAACTATCACTATTAAAGCTTCCAAATCTCCTGCATTCAAAGCTGGTAAAGGTTTGAAAGAACAAGTTAACGCAGCTCCTGCAAAAAAACGCAAAAAATAATCTGAATAAGATGTAAAAGAGACCCGATAGGGTCTCTTTTTTCGTCTATGTTATTTTTTCTTGTTTATGTGGTATAATCACAAGGAAAGGATAGATTATGACTACAGAACAATCACGGAAGGTCCTCATTGTATCTGCCTCTATTGGGACAGGTCATATGCAGGCCGCAAGGGCGATAGAAGAATATTGGAAATTAAAAGAACCACATGCAGAGATTAGCCATGTGGATTTTCTTGATACGGAAACTATGTCAGTAGAACATCTTATCAAGGGTACATACATTAAGATGATTGACGTATTTCCTATGTTATACGATATGATTTATCGTGTATCAAAGGGGGAGAAAAAAGGGACTATTTTACAAACCGTTTTGTCCTACATTCTTAAAAGTCGTATGTTGAAGCTCATTCAACAAGAGAAGCCTGATGTGATTGTATTCACGCACCCATTTCCGTGTGGAGCCGCCTGTATTTTGAAACGCCAAGGCCATATTGATGTCCCGTTAGTGGCCATCCTAACGGATTTCAGTAGTCACCAATTCTGGATTTACCCTCAAGTAGATACCTATTTTGTCGCTACAGAGGACATGGTAGGAGAAATGACGGCCGTCGGTATTGAGCAGAATAAAATCCATGTATCCGGTATTCCGGTGCGTAGATCATTCTTTAAGGATGCCATCGATCACTATGAAATGAAATCACCTGTTAAGGTTCTCGTTATGGGGGGAGGATTAGGCTTAGGTTCATTAGAGATTGCACTTCAACATTTAGATGCGGTCAATGGTATTGATGAGATTACTGTCGTAGCGGGACAGAATACATCGCTCTATGAGTCTCTAGTAAATCTTAGTGTACGGATGAAAACGAAAACCACTGTATACGGTTATACATCTAATATTTCTGAGCTAATGCACTCAGCGACTATGCTCGTTACAAAGCCTGGTGCATTGACCTGTATGGAGGCTGTTACCATTGGGCTTCCTATGGTTTTCTTTAATGCTATTCCCGGTCAAGAAGAGGCTAATGCGGAGCTATTAGAAGAGCGAGGTTGTGCGCGTTGGGCTAGAGATATACATAATTTAGAGGACGTAGTGGCTGCGTTGTTAATCAATCCGCCACGGTTACAACAAATGTCTGAACAAGCACGTGCTTGGCATGTAGATGGTGCTGCTAATATCGTAAACGAACTCATTCATATTCTAGATATAAAAACAGATGCACTTTCTACTAAGTGCGAGTTAGAAATACTATAAATAAAAAGGTCATCCACGAAACTAATTTACCTACCATATGTATGGATTAGGTAACCATTAGTTTGGGGATGACCTTTTTATTATTCGCGTGCGAAATTATTGATAGTTTTTAATGTTTTCTGTACGTATCATTTGTAATGCGTTTAAGAAATCTTCTGTTGAAGTATGTTCTTCCAGTAGTGCTTGTAATTGATGAGAATCATTAAGGCTTACACTCCATTGGAATGAATCGGTATCGTCATATACATTGAATACGATTGGGGTATCGAGTGTATCTGGCATATGACCATCGTCGTCGGATACAGTTGCATAAGTACCATCGTCTAGTAGTTCAACAAAAAGTGTATCATAACCATCAAAGTCGATAATTTCAAAATCTAGAGCATCATAAAAATCTAATATTGCATCTGTTGCCATGAGAACCTCCTAATAGTATGTACTTATCATGTTGGATTACTGTCTAGTTATCTATCTGTATTCTACTGATGCGGTGTATGACTGTCAATGAAAATCTGTAGTATAATAAATAACATAATGATAATAGAGGAGTACGAGTATGAATGTAATTTGTTTGCAGAATATAGAGAAATCGTATGGCACACGATTGTTATTTACCGATGTGTCCATAACATTTACAAATCAAAAACGATTGGGACTTGTGGGAATCAATGGAACTGGTAAATCAACCTTTTTAAAGATTTTAACAGGCCAGATGGAGTGTGATAAGGGTACTATTGAGCGCAATGGCAAGGCTACCATTCATTATTTAGCACAAACGCCAAGTTTTGATGAAGGTAATACCTTATTGGAAGCCATTTTAGATGGTGACCATCCGCGATTACAAATGGTAAAACGATTTGACAAGGCCAGTCGCGATTACCATTATATACAAGAACAGGACGTATCTGATGAACGTATTGAGCGTAATTATATGCAGTGCTTAGAAGAAATGGATACCCAAGATGGATGGCAAGTAGAGCAAGAGGCGCGTATCATTTTGAGTAAATTGGGCTTTCACGATGTCAATATGTCAGTTAGCTTATTATCGGGTGGTCAAAAACGTCGATTGGCGTTAGGACAAGCATTATTATACCCTTGTGATTTACTCCTCTTAGATGAACCTACTAATCATTTGGATGAAGATAGTATCGAGTGGCTCGAAACATATTTAGGCAATCGTCAAGGTGGTCTTTTAATCAGTACTCATGACCGATATTTTTTAGACTCCGTATGTAATGGTATTTTGGAATTATCCAATCGTCACATGTATGAGTACGAAGGGAATTATGAAAAATTTATTGAATTGAAAGCAGACCGTGAGGCACGCCAAGCTGCAACCGAGGAGAAACGCCGTCAATTTTTAAAGCGGGAAATCGAATGGGTACGCCGTGGTGCTCAAGCCCGTAGTACCAAGCAAAAGGCCCGTTTGCAACGGTATGAAACGCTTAAAAATATGGAGAAAACTAGACGTCCTGATCAAATGGATCCGATTGCCTTAAAGACTCGATTGGGCAAGACTATTTTTGATATTGAACATTTATCCTTTGATTTTGATGGACGCCCTATGGTTGATGATTTTACATATCACGTGGTGCGTCATGACCGCATTGGTATCGTAGGTCCCAATGGGGTTGGTAAATCGACATTTATGAAAATCATGGATGGCACCTATGAGCCAGTATCAGGAACTATTGGCAAAGGCGAGACTGTTCGCATTGCACACTTTAAACAGGAATTGCCTGAATTTGATGAAAATATGCGTGTCCTTGATTATATAAAAGAGGACCATTCCTATATGTCGCTTGGTGATGGCACAACGTTAAGTGCAGGTCAAATTTTAGAACGCTTTTTATTCACCCCTGAATTACATGGTGTGCCTATTCGTAAATTATCTGGTGGTGAGCGTCGTAGATTGTACCTTTTAAAATTGCTTATGAGTGCGCCTAATGTACTTCTCTTGGATGAACCGACTAATGACTTAGATATCCCTACACTAGAGGTATTAGAGGATTTTCTTGATTCCTTCAGTGGCGTTATCATAACCGTGTGCCATGATCGCTATTTCCTAGACCGCGTGGTAGATAAATTATTTGTATTTACGGGCAATGGTCGTATCGATATCGTTCACGGATCTTATTCTGATTATAAGGCTGACATTGGTGAAAGTAACAATTCACCATTCTATGTACCTGAACAACAGAGTGCTAGTACTCATAGAACTGAGGCAGAATCTGATTCTATGGATACAATTGGTGCATCCTCTAGTACTGAATCTAGTCATACAGAAAGTCCTATAAAGAAAGGCCTCAATAAGGCTGAAGAGGCAGAATATGCATCGATTATGGAGGAACTGCCAAAGCTAGAACATCTTGTTAAAGGGTTGGATGTCATGATTGGCCAAGCCGGTACAGACTATGAAAAAATGCAAACCCTCATGGCTGAACGAGAAGAGACACAATCTCAAATCGATACATTGACTGAACGATGGATGGAATTAGAAGAACGTCTATAAATCTTTGTTTTATGCGATTTTTTAATACCTGATATGCATAGGAATTACTTTCAGAATCATTGATAAAAATCACATTTTGTAGTATAATTTCATCGATTAACGATAACAACGTTACCTAAGTAGGAGGAAACATGAGTAAGTACCAATTTTTAGATCGTCGTGTACCAATTGAAGACGGCAATATTGCATTAGTACAAGATTTATCCAAATGTAAAAACTGCTCCTTATGTCGTAAAGCTTGTGCTGTAGACATGGGCGTATTTGATTATTATGATTTAACAACTAATGGGGATCATCCAATTTGTATTCATTGCGGTCAATGTGCATCTATTTGTCCATTCGATTCCATCAATGAACGTTCTGAAATTGATGAAGTAAAAGCAGCTATTGCTGACCCTAATAAAATTGTCGTTTTCCAAACTGCACCAGCTGTACGTGTTGGCTTAGGTGAAGAGTTTGGCCTTGATGCAGGTACATTCGTAGAAGGTAAAATGGTAGCGGCTCTTCGTAAATTGGGTGGCGACTATATTTTAGATACAAACTTTGGTGCTGACATGACTATCATGGAGGAAGCATCTGAATTGTTGGAACGCGTTATCAATAGTGATGCGGTATTGCCTCAATTCACATCTTGTTGCCCTGCTTGGGTTAAGTTTGCTGAAACATTCTATCCAGAATTCTTGCCAAACTTGTCTACTGCTAAGAGTCCAATTGCAATGCAAGCGCCTACACAAAAAACATATTTTGCTGAAAAAATGGGCCTTGATGCAAAACAAATCGTTGCTGTTGCAGTAACACCTTGTACAGCTAAGAAATTCGAAATTCGTCGCGACGAAATGAATTCCTCTGCTGAATACTGGGATGTACCAGAAATGCGCGATACAGACTACTGTATTACTACACGTGAACTTGCAAAATGGTTACGTGCAGAAGAAATCAACTTTGATGAATTAGAAGATTCTGCATTTGATCCATTGATGGGTGAAGCATCTGGTGGTGGTATCATCTTCGGTAATACTGGTGGTGTTATGGAAGCGGCTATGCGTGCGGCTTACAAATTAGCAACTGGTGAAGATGCACCTCAAACATTGATCCCATTCGAAGCAATTCGCGGTATGGACGGTGCTCGTGAAGCAGATGTTGTGATTGGTGATAAAACATTACATGTAGCGGCTGTTCATGGTACTGGCAACTTGCGTAAATTCATTGAACGCATGCGCGCAGAAAACATCCATTACGATTTCATCGAAGTTATGGCTTGCCGCGGCGGCTGTATCGGTGGTGGTGGTCAACCACGCGTTAAATTACCAATGGCTGATAAGGCTCGTGAAGCTCGTATTGCGTCCTTGTATACTCGTGATGCAGAGGTACAAGTGAAAGCGGCTTGTGATAATCCAGATATCCAAAAATTATATGCTGAATTCTTTGATGGCAAACCTATGAGCCACAAAGCACATCATATGTTGCATACTACATTTGTAAACCGCTCTGAAGATTTAGGTCCTAATGGTGCATGTACACCTGCTACATGTCCAACGTCTGTACCTAATTTGAAAAAAGCAGTAGAAGCTGCAAAAGCGGCTGCAGAAGCAAATAATTAATTGTTTATAAATTTGAATAAAAATCTTGAAAAACCGCATAAAATAGCATATACTAATTATTGTGAGAGACAATAATATAATGGTCCTTAGAGAGAGGTATATGTTAATGACATGGGGCGGACAGAGAGAAGGTTCTGGTCGTAGACCTCGTATGTACAAACGCGAATGTCGCTCATTCCGTTTGACAGACGAGGAATATCAAATCCTGAAACCATTAGTAGAGGCTATTAGAACGCGTACAGATGCATCTAATAAGCAACACTTGGAGTACTTGAATAACTAAATATTGACATGGTGTATGTATATAAAATATCTTTTTTGTACTCTTCCAATAATAGCAACTCTTATATATGCCATGTGAATAAGCGAAAGTTAGACCCTTTTGGGGTCTAACTTTTTTTTGTAAATAAATACATAAGGTATAGGCATTTTAACTATACCTAGTTATAATATGAGTATACAAGTTGTAAGTATAGGAGGTGTTAGCTTGTTACAAGATTTATTATCAGAGGATAATGTATCGTTTCATTATCCTGCTGAGACATGGGAAGATGTAATTCGTCACGGTGGTCAGCTCATGGTCGATGCTGGTTTTACAGAACCTACATACACAGAGGCTATGATTGATGTAGTTCGTGACATGGGGCCGTACATCGTATTGGCACCGGGTCTTGCTATGCCTCATGCGCGTCCAGAGATGGGGGCTAAGCAAGTAGGTACGGCTCTGGTAACGTTAGAAAAGCCTATCGATTTTGGTAGCCCAGAAAATGATCCTGTATCAGTAGCGGTATTTTTATGTGCACCGAATAAGGAAGAACACATTCAATTGCTTACAGATATTGCGACGCTCTTTGAAGATGAAGAATTTCTTGATGCAGCGGTAAATTTTGAAAGTATTGAAGATGTACAAGCTTTTTTATCGGAACATCTTGATGAAGCGTAATTTTGGAGGTAAACTATGATTTCCATTTTAACTGTATGTGGTAATGGCATCGGTTCTAGTTTGATGCTAAAAATGAAAATTGAAGAAATTTGTGCTGAAAATAATATCGAAGCGCAAGTAGAATCAATCGATTTTAATGCGGCTCAAGGTCGCAAGGCCGATTTAATTGTTACTGTAAAGGAATTAGCAGAACAATTTGAAGACAAG
Organism: Veillonella sp. ACP1; assembly: GCF_000286635.1. Classification (NCBI taxonomy): domain Bacteria; kingdom Bacillati; phylum Bacillota; class Negativicutes; order Veillonellales; family Veillonellaceae; genus Veillonella; species Veillonella sp. ACP1. The sequence continues at coordinate 16,874 of NZ_ALKL01000012.1, forward strand.
GATGTAGCTATTGTACGTAGTTATATTAATAAAAAGAAAATTAAAGAAGATATTTTGGAACGATTACAACAAATCGCTAAGTAATTCATAGAGGGAGATAATTCTATGGAAATGATATTAGAATTCTTACGAGATGTATTGAGTCAGCCAGCGTTGTTGATTGGTATTATGTCCTGCGTTGGTTTAATCGCTTTGAAACGACCATTTCATAAGATTATGACTGGTACATTAAAACCGATTCTCGGCTATTTAATGCTTGCTGCTGGTGCAGGTGTTATCGTTAGCAATCTTGATCCACTTGGAAAAATGATTGAACACGGATTCCATATTACCGGTGTTGTGCCAAATAATGAAGCTATCGTAGCGGTAGCACAAAAGGTGCTTGGTGTTGAAACGATGTCTATCCTCGTTGTAGGCTTATTGATGAACTTATTAATTGCTCGTTTCACCAAATTTAAGTATGTATTCCTTACAGGTCACCACAGTTTATTTATGGCTTGCTTAATGTCTGCCGTGCTTGGTACTGCAGGTTTATCTGGTATTGAATTGATTCTTGTTGGTGGCTTCTTAATGGGCGCTTGGTCCGCTATTTCTCCAGCTATCGGTCAAAGCTATACTTCTAAAGTTACCGATGGCGATGAAATTGCATTGGGCCACTTTGGTAGTTTAGGTTACTATCTATCTGCATGGGTGGCAAAATACGTAGGTAAGGCAGAAGAAAGTACAGAAGATATTGAGATTCCTGAAAAATGGGGCTTCTTGCGTGACTCCACGTTATCTACGGCATTGACCATGATAGTATTCTATTTAATCGCAGCTATTGCAGCGGGTTCTGAATTCGTAGCAACCTTATCCGGTTCTATGAGCCCATACCTATTTGCAGTTATGAGCGCTATGAACTTTGCTGTAGGTGTAGCTATCGTATATTCTGGCGTTCGTATGATCTTGGGGGACTTGATTCCAGCATTCCAAGGTATTGCTACAAAAATCATTCCTAATGCAATTCCAGCGGTAGACTGTGCTGTATTCTTTACCTATGCGCCAACAGCCGTTGTATTAGGCTTTATTAGCTCCTTTATCGGCGGTATCATTGGTATGCTTATTCTCGGTGCTGTAGGTGGCGTACTCATCATTCCTGGTCTTGTACCTCACTTCTTCTGCGGTGCAACAGCAGGTATCTATGGTAATGCTACCGGTGGTCGCCGTGGTGCAGCTGTAGGTGCATTCCTTAATGGTTTGGCTATCACATTCTTGCCAGCACTAGCATTGCCAGTTCTTGGCCAATTAGGTTTCCAAAACACAACATTTGGTGATGCAGACTTTGCTGTAATAGGCCTCGTATTAGGTAATGCCTTTGAATGGATTGGCATGGCTGGTATTTATGGCGTTGTTGTTATTGCAGCCCTTGTTCTTATTATTCCGAATTTCATTAAAACAAAAGGGAAAGTTATTAATTACGTAGAAGAGGAGTAATGAAAACAACTGAGCAACATAGTAATGTAGTAATTCGATATATATTCTTGACTATTGGTGCTATCAGTTTTTGCCTTGGTACAGCAGGTATCGTATTACCAATATTGCCAACAGTTCCTTTTTATATGCTTACCTTATTTTGTTTAGCGCGTGGATCTGAACGCTTTCACAGAATGTTTTTGGAGTCCCAATTATATAAAAAGACAGTTGGTGCGTATGAACGCGATAAAGCATTGACGTTGCGGACAAAGTTGTCCATTTTAGCTTCTGTAACTACAATCATGTTAATAGGTGCTTATTTTTCTAGGAATATTCCTGTTGCCCTTATTATTATGGCAATTGTATGGATTGCTCATGTTATAGCATTGTTATTTATTGTTAAAACAAAAAATAGTTAGCTATATACTAAATCCCTCGTATTAGAGAATACTTTAATACGAGGGATTTTTTTGTACTAGCAGATTCCATTATATAGAGTAAATGAATATTTTGTATGTATTTTAATAAAGATTACATGAATTATTACAAAATTGAATTTGACAATTAATCTCAAAGTGCTTACTATTAATGTATTGTTTATAATATTTATATATATGGTGATACTATGAATCCACATGCTCATATGAAATTACAATCGGGAGTATGCATGGCTAGACATACCGTATTTGACGGTATTGATTTGCTATTCCTTGATGTAAAGCGCGAAACGATTCAATTTTTCGCCAAATCTCATACAAAGACCTTCGCAATTAATCATTGTGAAGAGGGACGTATTGAATGCAAGTTTGCATCTGGAGAATACTTGTATATGGGACCAGGAGATATGTCGTTAGGATGGCATATTCGGGCCGACTATCAACATGAAAATTACTTCCCTACAAAATCGTTTAAGGGAATTGTTCTATTAGTAGATGTAGCACGAGCACAGCATGTATTAGATACCTTAGTAGCTGATACACCAATTGATTTGACTGCCATAGCCAATCGATTTTGTGAAAATACAGACTTTGGTATGATGATGGAGGAAACAGAGTCGGTTCGCCAAATTTTTTCCAGTTTATATAATGTGCCAGATCCCATTAGAGCTCATTATTTTAAACTAAAGATTGTAGAAATATTTTTATTATTATCTGTAATCTCTACAGAATCCCATGAAAAACGAGGTAGCTACCGAAAGCAACAGGTAGATATTGTAAAAGCAGTAGGTAAATATTTGTCTAAGAATTTCGTCAAACGTATAACCATTGATGATCTATCCCGTGATTTTGATGTTCCTGCATCAACCTTAAAACGTTGCTTTAAGGGCGTATATGGTGTGACAATTCATCAATTCATCAAAGAGTGCCGTCTTAATGAAGCAAAACGTTTACTACATGAAACGGATGAATCCATCTTACAAATTGCCAATGCCGTAGGTTATGAAAACGGTAGTAAATTTACAAGTACCTTTAAGGACTTTGTCGGTATGACACCGAGTGATTATCGTAGAGTATAATTACATATTGTTTAACTGTATCTAATAAAAGTATCAAAATCGTATAATTTTGGTCTTTTCGGAGTAGATATACATAATACACTTTGCTAACATATTAAATGTAAATGATTTTCAATGTCATTGTTGTTAGTAAAGTGTATTTTTTATTACTAATTTTAATGATGCATATAGTTGAGTGAGATTATAAGAGGAGGAAACAATGAATCGGTGGAGCCGTACAAAGCGCTATTTAGTCCTATCTAGTGCGGTTGCATTATGGCTAAATGCACCCCTCGTCGTTTTAGCGGATAATGCAGCTGTTACGACAGATGTAGTTCATGTACAAGGCACATGGGCAGAGGAAGAAGCAAAATTAAATCCACAGCAAGTGCAAATCATTACCAAAAAAGAGATTGAGAAGAAGCAGGCGAAGTCCGTCGAAGATATTATATTTACCCAAACGGGTGTATCTAGAACCGTTGATGCCATGGGACGTGTAGGTGTATCTATTCGCGGTGCAGAGGCTCGTCATACATTGATTCTTGTGGATGGTCAACCAGTATTGGGGGATTTTGATAAGTATTCTGGCGCAGCGGACGAAGTACAACGGTTAGGTGCCGAAAATGTAGAACGCATCGAGGTTATTCAAGGTGCAGCGAGTGCTAAATATGGTTCTGATGCGGTGGGTGGTGTCGTTAATATCATCACTAAGAAGGCTCTTAAGAAACCAACATTGCAAGTAAATGCCGAAGGGATGCGTCGTAAAAGTGATGGCGATTTATTCCCATTCCAAAACTTTTATATTCGAGCTGATTCGGGGCAGATGGGGAAATTAAAGGTTGGCTTATGAGGTAGTAAACGGGATTTAATGCCGGTCCTTGCATCGGTTAAACGCCGTGCATCAGGTATGGGCTTTGATTATGCAAAACATAATTTTAAGCCTAATGTGCTTCGCTATTATGGTGATGCCTCTGATATTGGCTTTGTGGCAACGTATGAGGCTAATAAAAATAATAAATTTGAAATGCGTTTAAATCGATATACAGAAGATCTTGTACGCGATATTAAGCACTCTGATTCCGATTTAGAACCACAACAACATTTTAAACGTACTGCTAATCGTAATACGATTAATCTTTCATGGAATGCTAAAGCAGGAAAAAGCGATTGGACTGTAGAAACTAACTATTCCCGCATTAAAGAAGATGACGTAGCACTTATCAATTATACGGGACGATCATCTTATGAAGGTTCTAATGAGTTACGATATATCGATAATATCGATCATCGTCAACTAGATGTTCGGCTCAATGCAAATACGCAGCTTAATAATAAACATCGTCTTAGTTATGGTGTTAGCTATGCTCGTGAAGAAGGTTCTGGTAGCCGATTAAAGAGTTCCCCAAATACGAGTACCATGTACATCGATCCTTGGGCATATGATAAGAGCTTGCTTGTTGATAAGCTAGATCGTCTTGTGCGTAAAAAAGGGGATAACAGTGTTAAGGTTTATTCCCATATTCATGATTATAAATTTATAAACTCCAGTAGCGGTATGCCACAATGGGATATGGATTATGAATATTATGGTGCTGAAACGGATGCGCAAAAACCAGGCATTACATACAATGATTATGTAAATTATGGATTGTCTGAAGGGGCTATTAGCTCTTGGTCGAGTACATCTCCTAATAATCAACCGATATCCGATGACTTTAGAAACCGTTATAATGCATTAAAATCACGGTTAGAAGCTGAAAATCCAGACATGGCTAACACCCGTTCTAATATCGTAGGCGACTACTTTAAATATGGCGAGTCCAGTGATCCAGAAATGCGTAAAAAAGCGCCAAAACTGAATGGTAAGGCATTCTTAGAAGAGTATCGTAATCGCGACCAACGATTGACGACTGGTCAAGGTACGATTCGCAAGATGAATGCTTATATCTCCGATACTTGGCAAGTGAATAAGAACCTTACCTTTGTTCCTATCATTCGACTAGATAATAGTAGTTTGTTTGGTTCCAATTTATCCGCTTCCATGGGGATGACATACAATGTGAAAGGCAATCCTCATCGTCGATTTAAGGCCAATGTTGGCACTGGTTATACAGAACCTGGTATGGGCGAATTGTGGTATAACTGGGAAATGTATGCGTCTAATCCGGTAGGTATTGGCGTAGCAAAACTCGGTTGGTATTGGGCGGGGAATCCAAATTTAAAACCTGAAAAATCGCTCAATATTGATATGAGCTTAGAAGGTGAAAACAAAAACACCTATGCTCGTGTTGGTATATTCCATAACCGCATCAAAAACTATATGTCGGTTTACTTTACAGGAGAATTCCAAGATTTTGCACCATATTTGAAAGGGGATGCAAAATACCAACGTGCCCCAGATATGATTTACAGCTTTAAAAACATTGGTATGGCTGAAATCACAGGCCTTCAAGCGGAAGTACAACAAAAATTTGGTAAATATTGGTCTGGTAAATTAGGATATACCTATTTGCATGCTATTAATAAGAGCGATCCAACGATGCCTCGGCAATTATTGGATAAACCAGTGCACAAGGTAGATATTGGTGTAACCTATGACAATCCAAAAACTGGTTGGAATGGCTCCATTTGGGGTGATTACTATATCAATATGCTGGATAGTAACACATTGAACAATGGTGGTAATTACTGGCCAGATATTTTATCCGGTGATGCAGGTGTGTACAAAAAGCAAGTTTACCAAAAGAAAACATTTGGCATTTGGAATTTGATGGTCCAAAAACGATTTAACAAGAATGCCATGATGTACTTTGGGATTAATAATATCTTTAATCATCGCGATGATGACCGAGCAACGCAAGAACGGGTATATCGTATCGGCGTTAATCTTAAGTTTGGTGGTGGCGATGCTAAGACTACGCCAATCGGAAAAGATAGTAATAAAGCTATTGATGCAAATGGTAGCGTAACTAATGTAGCGGCTGGTAATGAAGCAGGCGTACAAAATATATCCGAAGTTGTTAAACTAACTGACTTTATTCGTCCTGATTTTGATACGACTAAGGAACGTGGCGTCACATTTATCGGAGATTATCGTGCACGCTGGATGTCTCACGACGGCACCAATCGTCCACAATCTCCATTCCGCTCTAATTCAGCCATCGGTTCTGCGAAAGCGAATATGTACGATTCTAATCGCCATAGTTTTGAACAACGCATTCGTCTTGGTCTTGATGCTCGCATCAACCCATTCACAAATCTCTCCGTTATCGGTAGCATGACCGGTATGAGCGGCGTTGATACAAGTTGGACTAAATCGGAGTCAAAAGGTTTCAATCATCAACGTCTTGATACGGTTGATCTTACAAGACATGTCAAGAAATGGGATGTTTCTGTGGGTCGTTTAAACGAACCTATGGGGGCTAGTGGATACTGGTTTGGTCAATCCTATGATGGGGTTCGTGGCGTATGGACTGGTAATGATACGCAAGTTCGCATTGGGGTAGGTAACTTTAAACATAGCACGGGTATTAGTGATTCAGCGTATACTCATGTGGTACATGAAGTGATTACTAGACCTCCAACAGCAGCAGAGTTAATTGGTATTAATCGTGATGAGTATCCTTATGATATTAATAATGCTACAAAAACTGGGTCTGATGGTGAAAGCAAATCCACTGAGGATGCACCAGCACCAGACAGCCCAACAGGTATTTATGAATCTACTTATAAAGGTAAGGTAGATACAATTTACTTCTATCAACAGCTAAAAGGATTACAAGATGAATATGAAGCTTATAAAGCTACATTAAATCTAAGTTGGAGCAATCCGAATCGCGATCAAGAGATTGAAAAGGCAAATGCTAAGCTCGCAGAAACACAACAAAAACAAGCTCAAGTGATGAGCCGCTTACAAGATATTCTTACAAAGGCATACCCTACAGATATGGCTGAGAAGAAATTCTCCCTCGATATTCCATCTGGTGGTTATGCAATGTATGAAATCACTAATAAGAATACAGGGGAAAAACTCTATAAGACCGGGGACATTATGTATAATGTGAACTCTTCTTTATACCCTGAATACTTAAAAGAAAAGGCTAAAGGTCTTATCGTATCTACTGATAATAAAGAGGCTTTAGTAAATCCTAAAGCCTATGTTGAAAAACATAGTGACGAAATCAATCAATCCGTAGCAGAAATTGCTAAATATAATGCTACAGATAACTGGAGCAACTATAACAATAGTGAGCTTGATGTGGTTTGGGTTAAACAGCCAGATGGCACGTTCAAACAATCTTATGATTACTATGGACAACCAGCTAGTGATTATGAGTTCACTGGTTACTTAGGTGCTAAAACATATAAATACGATAGTGGTAGTTATGTATTTAGTGATTATGATGCTAAAGATGCGATTTACAAAAAGAACTTTACAATGTCCTCCAATGATTATGGTGAAGGTAGTTCTGACTATGGTTGGGGCATGCCAAATGCATTGTTCAACTATATGTATAATCTTGAAAAGGTTGTACATGATGCAGAGTCTGAAAACAAATTACCACGTGAAGCAATTGGTAAAATCATTGGTAACATCATTCAAACCGAAGGCATTGTTCTTGAAAAAGATACAATTCCACCTATTGAAACGGCAGCGTTTGTTCAAGTGAAGAAACAAATTGGCGACCGTCTTGGTTTACAAGCATGGTACTTACGTTCCTTTAATGGTAGTAAACGTACATTTTTAAATGCCAATGGTCATGGTAATGATGAACAAAGCTTCTCCAATATAGCGAATGTATTTGGTATTGGCGCTAAATACCAAATCGGTGAAAGCGCAGTACTTACTGTAGATTATGGTCAAAATAGATCGAAATTTGGACGTTATATGAACGGTAATACTGTATATGACCATGAACGTGGAACCGCAGACTTTACTGTGAAAGGTCACCAAATGGGCGGTACACCTCATTTCTGGATGGCTCGCCTCGACATTGGTCGTGCTGATATCGATATTCCTAAATCATGGAATGCGTTTATAGATTATAAATACTTCGCTCATGGCTCATTCCTTGGCGGTAATGGTACAGGTGCTGTACCGGATCGTTACCTCGATGGTATTCGCAGCTTTACATTCGGCGCTGGGTATGTACCGCGCAAGAATTTACTCCTTGAAGCATTCTATACATTCGATGCTAAGGGCACAAATAAACGAGATACTTTATATGGTAATGAAAGCTTTAAGTTAGGCGATTATGCAAGAATTCAAGGAACCTACCGGTTCTAATGTACAGTCTGTAAACAGACAGAAAGGTTTATTAGTATGGAAAATCTAAATTATGTCATTCACTTGTTTCATAGTGGCGGATATGTAATGTATCCATTATTATTCTTGTCTCTTATGGTCATTGCAATCGCTGTAGAACGCTCTTTCTATTATCGTAAATATGCAGGAAAAACCTATATGGTGACTCATGCGGTTAATGAGTATGCAAAATTGCAAAAATGGGATGAAATAGAAAAGGTAATCAAAGAAAATCCATCCATTGCAAGTCGTATTGCTGAAGCTGGTTTGAAAAACGGCGCTACTGAAGAAGGTATGAAAACGGCATTCTCTGATCAAATGGGGGTTGATGCAGTAGGCTTCAGAAAATATATGGATTACTTAAGTGCAACCGTTACAATTTCCCCATTGTTGGGCCTACTTGGTACTGTAACAGGTATGATTGGTTCCTTTAGTATCCTCGATGCTGGTGCGGGTGCATCTGCTATTACTGGTGGTGTAGGGGAAGCCCTTATCGCAACGGCGTCTGGCTTATGTGTAGCCATCATGGCTTTAATTGTGTATACCTTCTTTAGCCATCGTTTAGACTCTATTATCAATCAAATTGAAAATATGTGTGTTAACATCATTACTGCAAAACGAGAAGGGTGGAAATAACTATGAATTTACAAAGTTTTCGTATGAAATCCAAGCCTGAATTCATGATTATCCCTATGATTGATATCATATTCTTCCTATTGGTGTTCTTCATGATGAATAGCTTACAAACAATAGCTCAAAAGGCTTTGTCTGTACAGTTGCCACAGGCAACAACCGCATCTGCACCAGCTCAATTACCGGTGGTGCTTACATTAGATGCAGAAGGTCACATAACAATTGATAATGTCCCAATGAGCATTGATGCGGCCGAGGCAATGGTAAAAGAACGAATTGCACAAAATCCGAATGCTAGCGTTATATTACAAGCGGATAAACGCTCTGCTCACGGACAAGTAGTGGCAATTATGGACATGCTTAAACAAGCTGGCGTTAAACGCTTAGCTATTGCAGCAGAACAGAAAGGATAACTATGGGATTAGGCATATCATGGAAAAAAGCAGCCATAATATCCGCCGTAGTTCATCTAATCATTCTATTTATTGCCGTTATCTTTTTCGTAGTCGTTCCTGCTATTCAAGAGCAAGAAACCTATGAAGTCGATCTCACTCAAAGTGTGCTCGATGATGGCGGTAGTGGTCACGCTGGTGGTGGCGGCGGTGATAGGTCATCTCTATTCCCAAAACCATTGTCTGCAGATGAAGTGGCGGCAAGAACAAAGGCTGTAGTAGCGAATGTAGAACCATCTACAGCGACGGATATTCCTGATGCGGTAGATGTCCCAAGTAAGGGTAGTGAAAATACATCAAATGCATCTGGTGAAAGCGGCGGTGCCGGTAATGGTCCAGGCTCTGGCGGTGGTGAAGGTGGCGGCCATGGCACTGGTACAGGAACGGGCGTTGGTGGTGGACAGGGCGAAGGCGAAGGCTCTGGTTCGGGCAAAGGCTCTGGCGGTGGTCATGGTCGAGCTCATGTCGCTTTTGATGAACAAGGCTTTTATAATGCAGTAAACAATCAAAAGGTAATTCCTCAACAATACATTCGTCAACATAGAGAAGTTCATGAAACAATTTATGTATTTGTACGTATTGATACAAATGGTAATGCGGTTGAACAATATGTTAGCTCAGGCGATGATCCATTGTTGAGAGAAGAGGCTATGGCTGCAGTAAATCGTGCATTACCCTATCCAAATCAAACAGGCGACATTCAACCTGTAACTGTTCCCGTACGATTTGATTTATCCGAAGGTACAGATGACGATGATTAATTATACATAATGTAAGGAGACTAACATGGGGACTATTATTTTATATTCTTCCCTCACAGGAAATACGAAAAGCGTAGCAGAGGCGATAGCTTCTGTTATGCCTGAGGGTACACCTTGTGTACCGGTAAAAGAGGCACCTACTAATCTAGCGGATTACGATACGGTATTTGTAGGTTTCTGGGTAGATCGTGGCACAGCTAATAAAGAAGCGGCTAAGTTGATTGAAACCCTTACAAATAAACATGTAGTATTCTTTGCTACACTAGGTATGTATGCCGATTCTGATCATGCTCGTGAAAGTATTGAAAAGGCATCTGCCTTATTGCCTAATAAAGAATCTCTTGTAGATGGTTTTGTATGCCAAGGTAAAATCGACCCTAAGGTTATTGAGATGATGTACAAAATGTTCCCACCAGGATCTGCTCATGGACAAAGCCCTGAACGTGATGCATTGCATAAGGCGGCAGAAACGCATCCTGATGAACAAGATTTTGCAAATGCGAAAGAATTTGCTAAATCAGTGCTGGCAAAGTTGCAAGGCTAATGAGTGAAAGGGGGAACGTATGAGTTTAGCGAGTTTTTTCGAATCGATTCCAGAAAAACAACGGAATCTGCAACTAGGATTGGCCTGTGATAATCCTATGAGTGGCGCCTTTCCTCATAAGCGCGTTGTTCACGCAGGCCTTAATGGGACTTTAATTTCACCGAAGGAATCACAATCTGTATGGGATACTGTAATGCGTGGTGCTCCTAAGAGGGGGCAAATGCAGTGTGCTTATATACATATTCCATTCTGCAAGACAAAATGTACGTACTGTGGGTTCTTCCAAAATGGTACAAGTCAAAGTATTGAAGATAACTATATTGATGGCCTCATTGGGGAACTTAAGCTGGCTAGTGAAAGTCCGCGCTTAAAGGATGGTCTTATCCACGCTGTATTCATTGGCGGTGGCACACCGACATCCTTATCTCCAGCAAACTCTGAGCGCTTGTTAAAAGCGATTAAAGAATACTTACCACTAGCTAATGATTATGAGCTTACCCTAGAAGGTCGCATTCATGATTTGATTCCTGAAAATCTTGAAGTATGGATGAATAATGGAGTTAACCGTATGTCTATCGGTATCCAGTCGTTTAATACTAAGGTGCGCCAAATGGTAGGACGTTTGGATACAAAAGAAACTGTACTTGAACGGTTAGCGGCTCTAAAGGCCTATGGTCAATGTTCTGTTGTTATCGACTTAATCTATGGTTTACCTGGTCAAACAATGGATGTTTGGGAACAAGACTTAGCCGACTTAGTAAGTTCTGGTGTAGATGGTGCTGACCTATATCAATTGAATGTATTCGATGGTAGTGATCTAAACCGCGATATTGCGAGCGGTAAGGTGCCACCAGCAGCCACAACGTCTATGCAAGGGGATATGTTTGAATTTGGACGTACCTATTTAGAGGCTCGTGCCTATCGAAGATTGAGTGCCGCACACTGGAGTGCTAATAATCGTGAACGTAGTTTATACAATATCTTAGCTAAAGCAGGTGTACCGATGTTCCCATTCGGCAGTGGTGCAGGGGGTAATGTTGATGGTTATGGGATGATGTTACATCGTGCGCTTAAACCATATGAAGATATGGTAAGCCGTGGCGAAAAACCATTTATGGCACTTATGAAGCAAAGTGATTTACAACCATTTGTAAACCAAGTAGTAAGCCAATTGGAACAAGGCTACTTGGATATCAATACATTAGTGGCTATGGATTCTCGTTTAGATGAATTGAATTGGTTGTATAAACTATGGGAGAAACGAGGCCTAGTTTCGTATAATGGCTTATTGTATAAATTGACATCAGCTGGTGAATTCTGGACTGTAAATATTACGCAAAGTACATTAGAGGCTATGGAATATATTATAACGGGCAAAAACTCCTTTGCCTTAGAATCCGTAGTGGCCCAAGATACAAAGACTACATCTAAAGAAAATCCTAATCAAGAGATACGTGGTATTGGTCAAGGTAAGGCTAATATTTCGGTACCAACCGATGAACAGACAGAAGCGCAACGCAAAGAAGCACTCATGACAAAAGCGAAAGAAGAAATCGCTAAGAGTGGTGCCTCTGGTGAATCAGCAAATCGCATGATTCAAGCTATGGCGAATTTGAGCGCTGATGAAATTGAATACATGATGGAACGTATGATGTCCTAATTATCACTAACAACCTCTCATATAAATAACTACAAACATTGACAGGTACGTTTTATCTTAGTATTAAAACCCTAGATTACGATCTATTCTTTAAACTGGACTATTCAGTTTAACGAGAATATATCGTGGCCTAGGGTTTACTTTTTATGTTTCGGAATGTATTCTGTACATATAGTTATACAAGGTATTAGGAGGTTAGTATGAATGCATTTCCTAACGAAGTGATAGATATAGTTGGTATTGGGGCTAGTACCTTAGATCGATTCATCGTAGTTGATCATTTTCCAACGGGGCGTGAGGTGCAACAGGCCGTCTCGTCTACTACAGATGGCGGCGGTCCAGTAGCGACTGCACTAGCCACGGCTGGTAAATATGGATCTCGGACGGTAATGATTGACCGTATTGGGGATGATATGGTTGGACGCTATATTCTAGAGGACTTTCATAAATATAATGTCAATACAGAGGGCATCCAAGTTGATGCGGATGCTAAGAGTGGAACTGCAACGATTCTTGTGAAACAGAAGACAGGGGAACGGGCTGTATTTTTTGAACGATCTACTGCAACTGAGCCTGAGTTCTTAGAGGCTCATAAACAACTCATAGAATCTGCCTATATTTTGCATATCAATGGTAGACATCGCAAACTCATGCGCTCTGCTATGGCCGTTGCAAAAGAGGTAGGCACTATTATTTCTTTAGATGGTGGTGCTCAACGCTACGATGAAGATATGAAGCCTATTACAGAAGCCAGTCACATCGTTATCGTAGCTCGAGACTATGCTGAAAAATATACAGGCACAACTAATTTAGAAGATGCTTGTCGTATCATTCATGAACGAGGAGCCTTCATAGCAGGTGTTACCGATGGTGCTAACGGTAGTTATTTTGTATGGCCTGATGGAACATCTTATCGATGTGAACCATTTTCTCAAGCTACTGTAGTAGATACAACGGGGGCTGGGGATAGCTTCCATGGTGCTTTTTTGTATATGCTTACAAAAACACTTTGCAAAATAGCAGATGGTACTAACACATCAACTATGAATGAAACGAGCCAGTCCTTAAATGCTATCGATTTACTCCATAGTTGTGCGCACGAGGACTTAGAAAAAGCGGCTACTTTTGCTTCTGCTGTAGCAGCTCTTAATACGCAAGGAATTGGCGGCCGCAGTCCATTGCCGAGTTTAGAAGATATCAAGGCGCTTATAGGATAGGATTATGGTTATGTGGAAAAATACTTCAAAAAATCAAGTTCAGCAATATATGCAACATAATCCTTATCGTCTATTAGCTCTTAGCTTTTTGGCTGTTATGACTATAGGGACGATATTGCTCATGTTGCCCCTATCAAATGCTCAAGGCCATAGTACAGCGCTTGTAGATGCAGCTTTTACCGCAGTATCTTGCGTTTCTGTAACAGGATTGGCGACAGTAGATACCTATTATCATTGGTCCTTGTTTGGCAAAATCGTCATGGTAATCCTTATCCAATTAGGTGGTTTGGGGATTGTTTCCTTTACCACTATTATCGCTCTAGTATTAGGGCGACGGGTAGGTCTAAAAAATCGCGTGCTTTTATCTGAGGATGTAGGGCAAGATGGAATGAAAGGGCTTTTACACATTACGAAAAAGCTAACTATTTATACCTTTTGTGCCGAAATTATTGGTGGTATTCTCTATACCATTCAGCTATATCCTTATATTGGTGATGCTGCATTATATACGGGAATCATGCAATCCATCTCGACCTTTTGTAATGCAGGGTTTATATTCTTTGATAATAATCTACCTTATGCCATGGTGGGCGATGTATTATTTAATATAAATACAATGGCCCTTATTGTAATAGGTGGTTTCGGATATCTCGCAACCTTTGATATTTGGTCGCATCGCAAGCTACGACGTTTTGTAGATTTAAAACTACACACAAAAATAATGTTAGTTGGCACAACGGTGCTCATCCTTTTAGGGACTATTATTTTCTTGGGAGTTGAGTGGGCGAATCCCAAAACTTTTGGTCCTTTACCTATATGGAATAAGGTCATGGCTGCTCTATTTCAATCGATTACCCCTCGTACGGCAGGTCTTGCAACTGTAGATTATAATGATTTACATCCCATAACTCTGTTTATTACCATCATTTTTATGTTTATCGGGGCAGGTCCTAACTCCACAGGAGGAGGTGTTAAAATTAGTACTATTGCTGTCGCTTTTCTAGCATCGCGTACATTATTTAATAACCGTTCTGATACAGAGGTTTTTGAACGTCGTATTTCGTTGGTTACTGTCCTTAAGGCAAATGGGATAATCTTTTTATCCATCCTTCTTGTTTTGCTTGCTACTTGCTATTTAGCTTGGGATGAGCCGTATAACTTTATTCGAATACTTTTTGAGGTAACCTCTGCCTTTGGGACCGTAGGTCTTTCGACGGGGATTACACCTGATTTATCTGAAAGTAGTAAATGGGTGTTGATGCTTGTCATGTTTACGGGCCGTGTTGGGGTTATGACTGTTATTGGTACTTGGGCGTTAAGAACGGCACCGACTAAACCAATTAGCTATGCAGAAGAGCGTGTATTGTTATAAAAACAGATTAGATTGAATATAAAAGGGGGCATATATGAAACATAAAACGATAGCAGTAATAGGTCTTGGTCAATTTGGTGGCACTGTTGCCAAGATGTTAGCTTCCATGGATCATGAGGTATTAGGTGTAGATATTGATCCAGAAGTTGTACAGAAAATTTCACCATTTATAACACATGCTATAGTTGCAGATACAACCGATGAAGAGGCAATCAAAGCATTGGCGCTAAGCCAGTTTGATATGGTTATTGTGGCTATAGGTGGAAATCTTCAAGCTAATCTAATGACAGCTATGCTTCTTAAAGAGTTAGACGCACCTAAAATTGTGGCCAAGGCTGAAAATAATATACAAGGTAAAATGCTTCATAAAATAGGTGTAGATCAAGTGATTTACCCTGAATATGATATGGCATTACGTCTTGTACAATTTTTAACTAGAGACCATGTGATGGATTATTTACAACTATCCAAAAATATTAGTCTTATAGAAATAAAAATGCCTTCATTTATGGTTGGCACATGTTTGAAAGATTCCAATTTGCGTGAGAAATATAATCTTAATGCAGTAGGCATAAGACGCGGTGAGGATTTAGAAGTTCCACCAAACCCAATTACCATCCTCGGTGAAGATGATAAATTATTAGTTATTGGGAATAATTCTGATTTAGATTCATTAACAGTGTAGTAAGTATACGAAACAGATATAATTATATCGAAAAATTATGATACAATAGGAATAGAATTCAGTATAGGCCGTACGTATTCGTATGGCCTTTTTAGATAGAAATGAAGGATAGTATGACAGAAGAACAATATATAACGGCTCTCAAAAACAATCCCCATGGCGTACGCAATATCCCTAATCCTACAGAGGAAATGCAGTTAGTCTGTGTGGAACAGAATGGGATGCTATTACAGTACATTAAAAATCCTACTGATCGAGTGATTGAAACTGCGTTAGCACAGTCGCCACGGGCCATTCAATATGTGGACAATCCAAGTGACGAATTATTGATTTCATTAGTCAAACAAGATTGGGCGGTACTTGAGTATATTCAACATCCATCAGATGATGTGGTTCGCATTGCCTTAGACCAATCGGGCTGGGCCATTCGATATATTACAAATCCATCAGAGGAATTACAGTTAAGGGCTGTAGAAACACAATATGATGCATTGCAATATATTGCCAATCCATCAGAGCGGGTTCAAATGGCTGCTGTAAAATCTAATTATTTATCATTGCGCTATATCCAGAATCCGACATTGGACATTTTGAAAGCCGCCGTGTTACAAGATCCGCAGGCTATGCGTCAAATTACGAACCTAGATTTAGATACAGTGGTAGAGCTATTGAAGGTTTCTACATTGATACTTGGGTATGTACCGAAACAAATAGGCTTGACTGTCGATATGGTTCGACAAATTATAACTGAAATGATTGCAAATCCTGCTGTAGAAGATCGCTATGTGCGAGAACTCGTAAGCAATCCTGCCATTGGTGGACGCCAATCAACATGGCCCATCGATATATTGTCATTAGTTGATGTATACGGATCTATAGAGGCAAAGAAAATTGCTATTGATCAGTATTTACTATATTAATTAAGAAGGAGTCATAATGAATTTTACAGATACAATGGCTAGTGTGGAATTGGTACTAGCCGCTAATCAAGTACCATTGCTCGTCGGTGAAACGGGGATTGGTAAAACATCGCTAGCAGCGCGCGTAGCAGAGTCTCATGATTGGGAACTCGTCACCATTGATGGTAATCTTTTAAAAGAAGGCGAAATAGGCGGTTTGCCTACGGTGGAAACTGTATCTCATAAAGATAGTAATGGGGCGGTTAAAGAAATAAAGACCACCGTGTATGCTGTTCATCATACATTAGAACATGTGTCACGAGCTGTTAATGCAGGTCGTCATGTATTGCTATTTATCGATGAAATTAATCGTGCAGAGCATGCGGTGCAACAAGAATTGATGAACTTAATTTTGAACCGAGAAATCAATGGATTTGCTTTGAGCGATGATGTGCGCATCATTGCGGCTATGAACCCAGAGGATTCCTTTGACTACCAAACGATTGATATGGATCCAGCCCAACAAAACCGTTTCGTATGGCTTTATATGGAAGCGGATTATATGCAGTGGATTGACTGGGCTATTTCTGTAGGCATTGAAGATAAGGTGGTGGAATTTATCTCCTCTTATCCAGATTATTTAAATCAACGTCATGAAGATGACATCGATGCGACACCGCGTTCCTTTGAACGGATATCTCATATTTATGGTATCTATAAGGAAGGTGGTTATAGCCGTGAAGTATTCCAAAATGTTATCCGTGGTAATGTGGGTAAACTCATTGCGGAGGCCTTTGTTAATTTCGTTGAAACTGAACAAGAGCCATTGATTTCCTTTGATGATGTGTTAGAGGCTGTGCATAAACCGGGTGCCATTATGTCCTTGCAAGAACGTGTTAATGGTGAAAGTCCTACTCGCCTCTATGTTTCTGCGAAAAATATGTTGTATCGTTTGAATCGTAATAGTAATGCCGAAGAAGTTCATTACTTTATTGAGTTCATCACATTGTATCCAGGTGATTTGCGCATTGCTGTTATGAAAGATTTACGTAACGCATATGCTCATGTGTATAGCTATGCTATTGAGGATGAGCTCTTTATTGAAACGTTTTTTGAAGCCAATCGTTAATTGTGAAAGTGCATATGACAGGTAGAAATTATGAATCGAAATTTAGATAAAGACGATATTCGGGATGCGTCTGACCTGCTTACTCATATAGACGGATGGGAGAAGACTGGACGCTACGATGAAGAGGCTATCAAGGAACTCGATCGCTGGCATAGAAAGCGTAATCAGATTGCTCGTGATGCGGATGCATTGTATGAGCAACTATACGCACGTTATCAAGCGTATGTAGATGAACATCCAGTGCATAAACAACAGGCAGAAGATATTGCTGTAGATATGGTAAATCACAATATGTCGGATAGTCATATTGGCACGATAGGCAAGGGATTAACGGAACTGTATGAGGGTGAAGGCACAGATCTCGATGTGTTGACACAACACGTACTAGCCGATGGCTATGAACAACGGTTATGGCATATCTTGCATGATGTAAATAGTTTATTGCTTGACGAGGATCAGTTCTTTGGCTATTTTTATCTACAAATGACACATCGTGTACGCTTAGATATGACCAGCGCTTTTGGTGTTAACCTCAAACACGGTGGCTATGTGCTATATGTGAATCCTTTCATTATGTTACGACAACCGCCGGATGTTATGAAAGATGGTATTAAGCGAGAAATATTACATGTTATATCCGCTCATTTGATGCGGGTCAAAGAACTTAGTCAACGGTTTAATAAAAAAGCTGTTCACATGGCTATGGACATGGTTGTAAACGATTATTTAGAACATGTAGACCGCGATGCTATAACCGTTGCCAATGTAAATGCAAGATATGGTCTTTTACTAAAGCGATTCCGTACTTTAGAATATTATGCAAAGGCCATTGATAAGGCGATGCAGGAAAAACCAGATCTTTTTATGGCTGTCGAGGATTCCAGTCAAATCATAGCAATGGAGTTTAATGCTGATTCAAGCCATGATATTTGGGATGAGTCCGATGCTATCGATACAGAGACGATGGATAAAATTACGGAACGCTATATCAACGAAGCATCAAAAGGGGATATGGAGGGTTATGTAAAAAGCCTTATCGATACATTCCAAAAGACGCGCCGATCCTTGCCATGGTATTTTTATCTTAAAAAGTTGATGGGCAAGGTGGCTAGTGGACATAAAAAAACGACGATGCGTCGCAATCGTCGTCAACCTGAGCGTCTGGAATTATCTGGCACATTACGTCAACATAAGGCAAATGTGTGGGTAGCCCTCGATATGAGCGGTAGCATTACAGATGCGGAATTTACCAATGCTTTAGAACAAGTATTACAAATCGTACATGCCTATAATCATCGTATTACCATTGTAGAATGTGATAACGAAGTACGTCGTACCTATACAATGGAAACTGTGAAAGATGTAAAACCACGACTCGATGTGCGTGGATCAACAGCCTTTTCACCTGTATTTTCTCTAGCTAATCAACATCACGTAGATTTACTCGTATACTTTACGGATGGGAAAGGCGAAGACCGCCTTCGCGAAGCGCCAAAAGGCTACAAAGTACTTTGGGTCCTTACGGGCTCTGAACCTAAATTATCCTTGTATAATCCGCACGGCATAGTTCGTGAAATGGGCTATGTAGCCGTTGACGAAACACAAGACATTGACGAATTCGTGAGAATGAGCAGTAGGTCGGGGTTTTCCATGGCGAATCAGGAGTAATCATTACTTAACAATCTTTGTTCTTTAATACGGCAGGGGG
>NZ_ALKL01000013.1:0-4568 GCF_000286635.1 Veillonella sp. ACP1
CAATCCACGGTTGTGGCTTCATAGAATCATCAAATTTAACTAGATTCTCACCGATGCCATACCTCACAATCCCCCAACTAAAATAATTCTCTGTAGGTTCCAATGTCCCCGCATATGACATGGCTCCAACCTTTAATGTATCCTTATCGGTATTCTTCCCACACCCAAAAACAGCAAAAATAGCTATCAGAACTACACAAACTCCCAAGAAACTATACTTTTTTATTTTCATGTAAACCTCCTACTATACACCGTCCTCATCATAATAGGAATATATTTGTATTAATATGTCGACATAACAACAATATAATATATAGATCTCACTCAAAACAAATGAGAATATTTTATAAAATTATAACTTTTTTAAAGACTATAAAATTCTAGGGTTATAGTAAAAAAATAAAAGCCTTCGCATACGCGAAGGCTTTCACTAAATATATTATTGATTTGTAGAATCAGTAATAGTATCCATGCTCAACGGATTGTGAGGTTGTCCTATTTCAAAAATAGAACTCAATAACACTTTTGTATATGGATGTTTAGCATCTGCTAGGTGGAACGCATCTATTTCTTCAACAATGTCGCCTTTGTACATAACTACAACCTTATGGCACATAGTACGAATGAAAGCAATATCATGAGCGATGAATAGATAGGTCAAATTCCGTTTCTTTTGCAATCTAGCGAGTAGATACGCAATAGAGTCTTGAACGGATACATCAAGAGCACTCGTTGCCTCATCGAATACAAGAATTTCAGGTTCCAACACGATAGCCCGTGCAATAGCTACACGTTGACGTTGACCACCAGACATCTCATGAGGGAATCGATGCATAAATTCGCGTGGTAAATCTACCATTTCAAGATAGTCACCAGCGATTTGCTCTTCCTTGCCCTTTTCTAGAAGGCCAAAGTTATAGAGTGGTTCAAGGATAATATCCTTAACCTTCATGCGCGGATTAAATGCAGCGGATGGATCTTGGAATACCATTTGAATTTTTTGACGGTATTCTTTAGTTTGTTCCGCATTCATATGTTGAATTTCAACACCGTCTACGTAGATTTCACCTTCTGTAATAGGCAACATTTTCATAATCATACGAACCAATGTTGTTTTACCAGAACCGGATTCACCTACAATGCCAAGGGATTGCCCTTTTTCAAGGGTAATGTTGATATTCTTACACGCCTCAAGTTCACCACCAGTAGGAAGTGGGAATCGTTTATATACATTTTTAATTTCTACTGCGTAGTTAGTCAATGTAACGACCTCCTCCCAATGTTGGCACCGCATCTTTTAATTGTTTTGTGTATTCATTAGATGGGTTTTCTAAGATTTCTTGTGGTGTACCTGCATCTACAACACGGCCTTTTTTCATAACGATGATGTAATCGGACATATACGCTGCTACACCAAGGTTATGAGTTACCATAACGATAGCGGAATTATGTTCTTTAGATAATTCCATCATTTGCATAACAACTTGAGATTGTGTTGTAACGTCTAGAGCGGATGTTGGTTCATCACCGATGAGTAATGCTGGATCTAAAGCTAATGCCATAGCAATCCCTACACGTTGGCGTTGACCGCCAGATAACTCATGTGGATATCGACGCAATATATCGGCGCAATTAGGTAACGCAACAGACTCTAATAATTCAATAGCACGACGATCGCATTCGTCATTATCGATTTCAATATGAGCCTTAAATAACTCTCTAAATTGCTTGCCGATGCGTACAATCGGATCGAGTGCACTACCGCTATCTTGGAAGATCATGGCCATGTCTTTGCCACGTATGGAACGCCATTCGGCTTTAGAAAGGTTTCGAAGGTCTTTGCCATTAAATAGCAATGTACCTTCTGTAACCTCACCACCGACTGGTAATAACCCCATAAGGGCGCGGATCACGGTAGTCTTACCGGATCCGGATTCCCCTACGATGGTCAATACCTTGCCGCGTTCCAAGGTAAAATTTACATCCATAACAGCAGGTACGCCTTGATACGCGATACTAAGATGTTCTACTGTGAGTACGTTTTCTGCCATTATAGCTCCTTATTATTTAGTAATTTTATTTGTAATCCAGTAGTAGTCACTTGGGTACATTACGGCACCTTTCAAGTAAGAACCAGTTACGATATTAGTTTTAGGATAACCTAAGAATAATGCAGCACCATCATTCATCAATAATTGTTGAATTTGGATTGCATATTCACGACGTTTAGCAGGATCGAATTCTGTTTCAGCTGCATCTAACAATTGGTCAACTTGTGGGTTGGAGTAACCAGAACCATTTTGAGGGTTAGAACCATCGATATTAGTATGCCAATAGTTAGACAAGAACCAGATTGGGTCACCTGTATTAGCAGTTACGATATTGGAGATAAGCATATCATAGTCGCCATCTTGACCCATTTTATCAATCAAGTTATAGTCAACTGTTTTGATTTTCATGTCGATACCCACTTTTTTAAGGTCTGCTTGAACAGCTTCGGCATAAAGTGGTAATTCTGCACGAGAGTTATATACAACGAAGTTGAATGTTAACGGTTTACCATCTTTATCAAGGATGCCGTCCCCATCAGTATCTTTCCAGCCATCTTCTGCTAACAATTGTTTAGCACGATCTACATTATATGCATTAGGATCTTTCAAATCTTTGAAGCCATAGTCCATGGATGGTGGAATTGGAGCGGAACCAGGAATGAATGTGCCTTTTAGCAATACATCGGCATAGTTTTTACGATCTGTTGCGGAAATAACAGCTGCACGTACTTTGTCATCACCAAGAACACCTTTTTGGTTAATACGAGCCAATACTACGCGAAGAGATGCGATTTCATCAACCTTGAACTTATCGTTATTTTGGAATAAGCCGATTTCACCAGCACCGATGTTAACAGCCATATCTACGTCGCCAGATTGTAAGCTCATAGCACGCGTATTAGGATCGTCGATGGAAGGAATTTCTACAGTTTTGAATGGTACTGCACCATCCCAATAGTTTTCGTTAGCAGCCATTTCAGCGCGTTCTTTAGTGAAAGATTTAACTACATATGGGCCTGTACCGATAGGACCTTCCTTCGCAAAGTTGCGTCCGTCTTTTTCAGATTGTACATCGACGATAAGGAACAATGGATCCGCTAAAAGCCCAGGCATATTAGGATATTCTTTTGTTGTATGAATAACTAATTGTTGACCATTAGCTTCCATAGAGTCATATTCGAAGAATGTTTTCGCACGATTGGATTTTTCAAAAGCCCGTTCGATAGATGCTTTAACTGCTGCAGCATCAACTTTCTTACCATTGGAGAACTTTACCTTATCGTTGATGGTAAACGTCCATGTTTTATGGTCTGGAGATACTTCCCATTTGGATGCAATCCAAGGTTGTGGCTTCATTTGTTCATCAAATTTAGCCAATGTTTCACCTACACCATAACGCATGACAACCCATGCGAAGAAGTTTTCTGTAGGTTCTAATGTAGATGCAAAGTTAGTTACGCCAACCTTTAATACGTCCTTATTATCAGCACCATTATTGGAGCCACAGCCAGCGATGAAGGAACCCATCATTACGATACTAAGGCCTGCTAACAGCGCCTTTTTCCAAGATTTTTTCATTTACAATCTCCTTGTAAACACACTATACAAAACTATATCTCCCTATTACACATCAAATAGCATAATAAAGATTCAAAAATTATTATCCTTGATTCTTAGGATCCACTACGTCCCGTAAGGAATCAGACCAAAGGTTGAAAATAGATACGACAATAAGAATCGACAAACCAGGGAATGCCATGAGCCATGGACTCGTTTGCAAATATTGACGACCTTCATTAAGCATGAGGCCCCATTCAGGTGTTGGTGGTTGTGCACCGAATCCAAGGAAGGATAAACCTGCTACCTCAATCATGATTGCCCCAATATCGAGCGCACCTGTGGTTACAACGAGTGGCAAAATATTAGGGATAATATGACGGCGTAAAATTGTCCACGTAGAGGCGCCCATCATAACGGCCGCCGTTACATACTCTTCACCGCGTACTTTCAGCGTCATAGAACGAACAAGACGGGCATATTTAGCCCACCCTACAACAGATAATGCTAGGATAGTATTTACAATACTGCCCCCCAAGATACCGGCGATTGCAATGGCGAGTACTACACCTGGGAAGGATAACATAATATCCGCCAAGCGCATAAGAACCATTTCAACCTTGCCGCCAAAGTAACCTGCTACGGCACCGATAACTGTACCAATGCTTACCATAATCACTACAATGGATACACCCATGAACAAGGATAATTGAGTACCATAAATGATACGAGACAATACGTCACGGCCCAATTTATCGGTACCAAACCAATGTTGTGCGCTAGGGGCTTGTAATGCTTTTGTCATATCTGAGGAAAAAGCATCGCCCGGCGCAAGCCATGGTGCAAAAATAGCAATGAATACGATAATAAGCATCAATGCAGTGTAGAAAGAGAACAATTTATGTTTCTGAATAAATTCTTTCATTATGCTCTCTCCCTTTTCAATCTAGGGTCTAATAG
>NZ_ALKL01000014.1:0-138056 GCF_000286635.1 Veillonella sp. ACP1
GATAGCTTATAAATAGAGGCCACCTTTCATCCAGTCTCGATGCCGAGATTGGATCGTATGCGGTATTAGCAGTCGTTTCCAACTGTTGTCCCCCTCTGAAGGGCAGGTTGATTACGCGTTACTCACCCGTTCGCCACTAAGATTGATAGAAGCAAGCTTCCATCGCTCTTCGTTCGACTTGCATGTGTTAAGCACGCCGCCAGCGTTCGTCCTGAGCCAGGATCAAACTCTCCAAGATATCTTGAAGCTATTTGAATAGCTCATTATTTGTTGTCGTTACATTTAAGTAACTTTGAATTATGGTTGGTTTTGACTATGTCAAAACCCGCACTCTGGCATATGTTCAATCATATGATTGATTACCTATCATTGTTCAGTTTTCAAAGATCTGTTTGCTAGTCACTGTCGTGCGCTAGCGACTTGATTATAATACCAAGTTCAGAGTATTTCGTCAAGCACTTTTTTAAAACTTTTTGAATTAAATTCACATGTTTTAATGATGTGCTGTCATCCGATTTACGCTGTGTCCTAACGACTTGTATTAGTATATCACAAACAAAGAAAACGTCAACCGCTTTTTCATCACTTTTTACAACTTCATTATTAACTCATTTATAATCAATATTTTGCCTTACGTAGCTTGTTACTATATCATTACTATTTCATATAAAAAACACGTATTTACCTAGTATTTTGATAGTTTACTATCATACATACTATAAGAAATACGTGCTTTTTATAATGCTTATTCCGCTATATATGAGTGTTTACGAATTACGAAATGATATAAAGCTAGTGCTATGATCATTATGAGTGATGTAATTTGATATAAAGATTGATAGCCTAATGCATTTGCAATTAAGGCTAAGATAACCGATCCAGCCCCGACGGCTATATCAAGTGCTAAAAAGTATGTGGCTGTAGAAACGCCTGCACGTTCTATTGGTGCTGATTGAACTGCTAACGCTTGAAATGCAGGTTGAGCAGCTCCATAGCCTAGCCCAAGTAATGGCGCAGTACAAATAATCCCAACCGGAGTCGATACCACTCCAAGAATAGCGAGGCCTACGATAAATAGGCCTACACCAGGATAGATGACGAACCGTGAGCCATATCTAGCATATACTTTACCTACTAATGGTCGGCTAATAATTATCATGAGCGCAAACAAAGCAAAGAACACACTACCCCATACACCTGCTCCCATACTATTCAATTCAATAGGAATAAATACTAGAACACCAGAGTATGTAAAACCTATAAACAATCCCATTAATGCCCAAGGAAGGCTTCGTTTTTCTATAAACTGAGATATACTCCATCCCTTAGAAGATTTTTGTTTTGGTTTAGCTAACTCTTTTGGCAATCGAATGACATTACTCAAAATAAAAGCTAGCGCAGTCATTATAGTCAGAAATATATATAGCGCTGAACTTCCATAGACTTGTAATGCATATAAACCAACAGCAGGACCTAATACCATAGCAATATTTGAGAATACAGCAAACATATTGATGCCTTCACCTTTGCGTGAAGCAGGCAAAACAACTACGGCCAGTGCTGCCATAACAGTAGTACCTAATGCAAATATAGCGCCATGTAAGCCCCGTAGCACAAAAATCGTTTGTAACGATGTTGTTAAATTAAACAACCCCATAATAATAAAGAATAAAACAGATGAAATCAATAAAATTATGCGTTTGTCCAACCCATCAATTAAACGTCCTGCAAAAGGACGACATAAGATGGTCCCGATTTGGAAATATGTCATAGCCAATCCCGCATCTAAAGCGGTACCACCTAATTCAGCTGTTAAAATTATGGGCAATGCCGCCACTAAGACATATTGGGTCATATAAAAAATGCCACTACTTACACCATAATTGATAAAAGCAGGACTCCATAAACGTTCTGAACTCACTATATCACTCTTTCTACTTAAAACCTTATATAGTCTTTATTGTATGTTATTTCTCTTTGAATCACAATGATCTCACTCATAAGAAAAACCCCAATCGCAATAAAATGCGATTAGGGTTTATAGCTTTCACCATAACAATCAAATTATTGATTGCGAATGTCGTTCTTATTTCTATTTTTCCAGAGCACCCATAAAGATGTAGCGACACAGATGGAGGAGTATGCACCACTGGCGAAACCAATAATCATACATAGAGCGAAGTTTTTTGTTGTGTCCCCACCAAATACAAATAGAGATACGCAGGCAAACATTACAGTAGCTAATGTATAGATACTACGATGAATACTTTGTGCAATAGAAGCATTCGCCAAGTCTTCAAATGTATCAGTACGTTTATGAGTATGAGCATTTTCACGAACGCGGTCAAATATAACTACAGATTCGTTCATGGAATAACCTACAACGGTTAAGATGGCTGCCAAGAAAGATGCATCGATTTCTAATTGGAAGAATGAGAATACACCTAATACCATAATCAAATCATGGAAAATAGCAGTCAATGCAGATACGGCTATTCTATATTCAAAACGATAAGAAATATAGAGCGCCAATACAGCAAAGGCAATAACAAGATTCAATAGCGCATGTTGCGTTACTTCAGAGCCGATAACAGCACCAACGGTTTCAATACGTTTTACTGTGTTTTCACCGATATCGCTATTCAATTTTTCTACTACAGCTGCACTTTCACTTGGCTCCAAGTTACGAGTTCGAATCATAACATCTTCGCCTGCTGTTTCTGCAGTATCACCAGACAATTGAATTTGTGCATTTTCAAGGTCGAATGTTTTCAATACATCACGAACTTGGCTAACCTCTACAGGTTTAGTGAATTGAACCTCTACAATGGTACCACCAGTATAGTCAATACCAAAGTTAAAGCCTTTTGTAAAAATAGAAATTAAACTAATGATTACTAGAATGGAGGAAATCACAAACCACCAACGATGATGTCTAATTACGTTGAAACTCATTTGCGCTTACCTCCTTTCAAAGATTTTGGTGCAAAATCATCAGAACTTTTACTTGGTGAGATATTAGCACCAAACCAGAATGGATGATTAGTAAAGTTACAATCAATTAATAGGCGAAGCAAGAAATGGCTGACAGTAATCGCTGTAAACATACTTACAACAACACCTACGCCCAAGCTGATAGCAAAACCCCTTACCGGACCAGAGCCTAAGACCGTCAAGATACCAGCTGTAATGATAACGGATACGTTCGCATCAGTGATTGTAGAAAGAGCCCGTTTAAAACCAGCCTCCATAGCAACACGCATGGATTTACCAGAGAAAACCTCTTCCTTAAAACGTTCGAAAATCAGGATGTTCGCATCTACCGCAACACCCATAGATAAGATAATACCCGCAATGCCCGGCAAGGTCATAGTTGCATTAAAACCTTTACCTAACACGAGAAGTAATAACATAACATATACAAGCAATGCTACATTGGCAACAAAGCCGGATAAACGATAGAGCAAAAGTAAGAATACCATGATCATGGCAATACCAGCGCCAAACGCTACTACGGATTTATCCTTTGAATCTTGACCCAAAGAAGGACCTACAGTACGAACTTCAAGGACATTAATTTTTACAGGTAATGCACCAGAACGCAATAAAATTGCTAAATCTTTTGCTTCATCTAAGGACTTACTACCAGAAATAGTAGCCTTACCACCGGTAATAGCTTGTTGTACTACAGGGTTGGTTAATACATCACCATCGAGAGTAATGGAAATATGACGACCAATATTTTTAGATGTTAAATCAGCAAATTTCTTTGCCCCTTCATCACTAAGCTCGATAGCAACTAAAGGTTGTTTATTTTGACCCATTTCCTCTTTTGCATCTTTTAGGTCATCACCGGTCATAACAGTCTCGCCTTTTTCATTTTTAAATTCAAGGACCGCTGTTTTACCGATACGTTTCATTGCTTCATCAGGATCTTTAACACCTGGTAATTCAATGATAATACGTTTTGCCCCTTCCCGTTGCACAATAGGTTCGGACAGACCCATTTCATTAATGCGTCGTTCAAGAATTTGTTTTGCTCGTTCTACCGCATCATTATCAGCTGTACCATGCTCAGTATCCTCTGCTTCTAGCACAATATGCGTACCACCTTGTAAATCAAGGCCTTGCTTTAATGAACCGGCTAACGGTCCAATAAAATACGCAAAACAACCAATAATTGCAGCAATAACGACTAAGAATTTAACTATAGCCTTGCCTTTCAAAATCGTTGCTCCCTTCTAAATAACATGAATTACACCCTGTTCTGTAACGATAGCGGGCATACGTTGATCATAGCGTTCCATCGGAATCGGGTTTTTCATAATTTGCGCTTTCCATGCGACACCAATATAGTTCGATGGTGAAAGCCCCTTAAGAAAACGGTCATAATAACCATTTCCCATTCCCATACGACCACCAAGCCGATCAAATCCGGCACCAGGCACTAACACAAAATCAATATCCTTAGGATCAATGATTTCATAGGGCTCCTTTGGGACACGGATATTTAGGACGCCATGCACTACATCGTGAAGATTATGAAGTCGTACAGCAATCATCGTAGTCTTATCAGTACAAACAGGTACATAAACGCGTTTACCTGCCTGTAAAGCATGTTCTATAACATCATCCAAATTGGCTTCTTTAGGCATCGCTAAATAGGCCATAATCGATTGTGCCTGTTCATACTGAGGTAATTGAACAATCTCGTGACATAGCTTAGGTGCCCAAGATTCACAATCTGCAATAGATAAAGCAGCGCGCTGGGACTTGCACGCCTGGCGCACTGCTTCTTTTGTTATCATTACTTAGTTTCCTTATTTTTTTTAGAAACTACGGATGCGATAGCAGTACGAGCAAATGTCATTTCTACTTTTTCCGCTACTTGTACCTTAACTTTTTCATCATCAAGTTCGATAATTTCGCCATAGATACCACCAATAGTTACAATTTTTTGGCCTTTTTTCAAGCTGCTCAACAAATTAGTACGTTCTTTTTGTTGTTTCTTTTGTGGACGCCACAACAAGAAATAAAAAATTACGACCATCAAAAGGATTGGCCAGCTAGTTTGTAAAATTTGTTCGATATCACCCATGGGTAATCCTCCTCACTAAAATTCATCTTATCTTTATAAGTATATCTATTCAAAATGAATTTGACTAGTTTTTTTATATTATTTATTAAAGTTATCCCAAAATTGCATTCTAAATTGAGGGAATCGATCCTCTAAAATAGCTTTACGCATCTGGCGCATAAACTCTAATAAGAAATATAAATTATGGTATGTAACAAGTCTCAATGCTAAAATTTCTTCCGCCTTATATAAGTGGCGTAAATAAGCACGAGAATAATTTTTACATGTATAACATTGACAACCTTCTTCAAGAGGGCCCCAGTCATGCGCATATTGAGCATTTCGAATATTAAGACGCCCGTGCCAAGTCATGGCCATCCCATTTCGCGCAACTCGTGTAGGATATACGCAGTCAAACATATCAATACCGCGAGCCACCCCTTCTACCAAACAGTCAGCTGTACCAACGCCCATCAAATAACGAGCTTTATTGGTTGGCAACAACGGTGTTGTATATTCGAGAATTTCATTCATCAAATCATGTGGTTCCCCTACAGATAAACCACCAATGCTGTATCCTTCAAAGTCCATCGCCACTAATTCTGCTGCACTTTGTTTGCGCAAGTCTTTATACATACCGCCTTGCACAATACCGAACATACCTTGTCTATCATGAGCATGACGAGCCTCTTGACATCGATGTGCCCAACGCGTAGTACGCGCTGTAGAGCGTTTCGCATAATCATGTTCTGCAGGATAAGGAATGCATTCATCAAAGGCCATCGCAATATCAGATCCAAGTTGTTCCTGTACTTTTGTGGCCACCTCTGGGGAAAGAAATTGTTTAGATCCATCGATATGAGATCTAAATGTTACCCCTTCTTCGGTAATCTTACGCATATCGCCTAAGCTGAATACTTGGAAACCACCGCTATCCGTAAGGATTGCTTGATCCCAATTCATAAATTTATGAAGGCCACCAGCTTCTTCTATGAGTTCAGGACCAGGTCTTAGGAACAAATGATAGGTGTTGCTTAAAATCACTTGTGACCCAATGGCCTTTAGCTCTTCTGGCGTCATCGTTTTTACTGTCGCCTGTGTCCCAACGGGCATAAACATAGGTGTTTCATACGTGCCATGTGGCGTATGTAACAATCCCGCACGGGCACCCGTATGAGGACATGTTTTCTGTAATTCATATGTAATACTCGGCATAGAATCTCCTAACGTATAAACATAGCATCGCCAAAACTAAAGAATCGATATCGTTCTTTTACAGCTGCTTTATAAGCTGCTAAACAATGTTCACGACCGGCTAGTGCACTAATGAGCATTAATAATGTAGATTGTGGTAAATGGAAATTGGTTACCAATGCATCTACCATCTTAAATTTATAGCCCGGATAGATAAAGATTTTTGTCCATCCACTTGTGGCATGTAGTATACCATCATCAGTAGAGGCTGATTCCAAGGTGCGAATCGATGTAGTACCTACTGCAATAATACGCTTACCCTTAGATTTTGCTTCATTAATACGACGCGCTGTATCTTCAGATACGCTGTAGAATTCGCTATGCATATCGTGATCTTCAATAGTTTCTACGGATACAGGTCTAAAGGTACCTAAACCAACATGAAGGGTAACAAACTCGAGTTCTACACCTTTAGCTTTAATTTTCTCTAATAGTTCCGGTGTAAAGTGTAGTCCCGCTGTTGGAGCCGCAGCAGATCCCTTTTCCTTTGCATACACCGTTTGATAGCGATCCTTATCCTCAAGTTTTTCATGAATATATGGTGGTAACGGCATTTCACCAATTTCTTGAATAATATCATCAAATACACCATCGCAGGTAAATTCCACGATACGACCGCCAAAATCAGTTTTATCTAATACAGTTGCTTTCAACCGCTCATCAAACACAATAACCTGTCCAATCGGACATTTCTTGCCAGGTTTAACGAGACACTCCCAGCGGTTTTCTCCACATGGTGTAAGTAATAAAACCTCCACCTTGCCACCGGAACCCTCTCGTTGACCATATAACCGAGCTGGGATAACCTTCGTATTATTAAACACGAGGACATCTCCTGCTTGTAATTCATCAAGTAAATCGTAAAAATGTGCTTTATGTGTATACTCACCAGTTATTTTATCCAATGTAAGCAACCGCGATGTATCGCGAGGCTCTACAGGATGTTGAGCAATAAGCTCCTCTGGTAAATCATAATCAAAATCTGTAACTTTCATTCTTATCCTTAATACATTTTTTTCAATGTAATACCACTATAGTAATGTCTTAAAATTGTTTGATAATAATTAGTGTCCCCCGTACCAGCTCGTTTCGCCATTTCAGCGGCGCCCCATTGTGACATACCAAGACCATGGCCCCACCCATGACCTTTAATGTACACTGTATCATTCTTGCCTGTGAAAGTATGATACGCTTTACCAGTTGAACTTGCTGGATTTTGATTGACATAAAAATCAAATAATGTTGACTTTAAACCTAACATGCCCCGTAAATCATCACCACTTACCGTAACCTTACCAGCAGTACCTACGAAGGTCGCCGATTTAATACGCCCAGACACGCCTCTATCGGCTGTGGCCTTGCCAGGATTTCCCAATGGGGTTAATTGAATACTCTTCAACTTACCCACTCCCTTACTAGCAGCATTTAACTTGCCCTCTAAAGTGCTACGGCTTGTGGATACTGTCCAATTTGACGCACTAGAATTGCTATTTGAAAAATCTTTAACACCTTTCAAGTACGGAATATCATTGCCCCATACATTGACACTGTCCTCGGTATAGCCACCACCATCAGAATGGAACAAGGCATTAATAGGACGATTATTATATAGCATAACAACGCCTTTAGTATGATTAACAGCAGCCGTAGTACTTTGTGTTTCACCGCTCACACCACCATATACTTGATGATCTGTAGACGTGCTCACATCATAGAGCTGATTTTTATTTTGCTCCATCGTATGTAGTGCATACGTACGAGCCGCTACTGCTTGCGCTTCTAAGGCCGCTGCTGGCCAAGATGGAATCGCCTCTTGTGGAACAACACCATATAAATACGATTCCAATGGAACTGCATTAATAACCATCATAGCTCCATTATTGGCCCGCAATGTAAGAGCCCCTCGATACGCTTTGCCTTCAAAAGTAAAAATGTCACCACTCGTAGGTTTTAATGTGACAACAGAATCAAGAGCTTTGCCATTAACAGCAATCTTATTGCCCCGTACACCTACGGATACAACCTTATGACTACCAACCTTACCATTATTGCTAGTAAGAACGGTTACACCATTTGCACTCGATACGGAGGCATCTTGACGACGAGATCCAAGTAAAACGCGAACGTCCGGTGTATTTTCTACACGAACGCGCGTTGTTACTTGTTCTACTTGATTCTTCGTCACCACCGCGGCCGTTGCACGAGATGCTGTAGTAGAAATTGTAATCTTCGGTTTTACAGCAGTAGTATTAGCAACCTTTGGTTTTGCATTGGCTATGGTCGTACCCTTTGGTTTTACGTTTGATTGTGCAGTAACCTTAGGTTTAACAGTTGTAGTTGCTGTAACTTTAGGTCTAATAGTCGTAGATGCAGTAACCTTTGGCACCGGTTTTGTAACAAGCGGTTTAAACGTGGATTTTCCAATAGTTCCACGCACAGCTTTTACAGGAGTTTTTCCCGACACCGTTGTTGATGATTTAGCTACAACAGGTTTTGTTCCCGATTTACCTACTACCTGTGCAGCCTCAACAGTTGCAAAACTATGAATGCCTAACAATAATGTTGTCATAATCATTAATGGTAATTGTTTCTTTTTCATTTTATTTCCCTGTTTGCGAAATACCTAGATGATCATAAGCCAATTTAGTAGCCACACGCCCCCGCGGTGTTCTACCTAAAAATCCCAATTGCATCAAATATGGTTCATACACATCTTCGATGGTATCTCTCTCTTCACTGACAGCAGCCGCTATTGTTTCTATCCCCACAGGGCCACCATCATAATTTTCAATAATACACTTCAACACTCGTCTATCAATGCGGTCAAGTCCCATCTTATCCACATGTAGACGTTTTAGCGCTTCATCTGCAATATCCGCAGTAATAACGCCATTCCCCACAACTTGTGCAAAATCGCGAACCCGTTTCAACAAACGATTCGCAATACGCGGTGTTCCTCTCGAGCGACGAGCTATTTCACTAGCACCAGCCTGCTCAATACCGATATTCAAAATATCCGCTGCACGAGTTACGATAAATTCTAATTCTTCTTGTTTGTAATATTCCAATCGACTCACGATACCGAATCGATCACGCAATGGTGCAGCCAATGCCCCAGCTCGTGTCGTCGCACCAACCAACGTAAACTTTGGTAAATCAATGCGGACGGAACGCGCACTTGGTCCCTTGCCGATGATGATATCCAAGGCATAGTCCTCCATAGCAGAGTACAATACCTCTTCTACACTTCGTGAAAGTCGATGAATCTCATCGATAAACAAAACATCATGTTCATCAAGATTCGTCAAAATAGCAGCTAAATCTCCGGCCTTTTCTATAGCAGGACCTGATGTTATACGAAAATTAACACCCAGCTCATTAGCAATAATGCCAGCTAATGTGGTCTTACCTAGCCCTGGAGGACCATATAACAGAACATGATCTAAGGCTTCACCACGCTGTTTAGTAGCTTGAATATAAATATTCAGATTATCCTTAGCCTCTCGTTGGCCAATATACTCATTAAAATACTTAGGTCGAAGACTATATTGCCATACGTCCTCTTCTCGATCACCGCCGCCTACGAGGCGTACTTCTTCGTTCATGGCTAACGTCCTTTCCCAAGTTCAACTAAACAAGCTTTTATCAATGCAGATACATCTTTTGAACCATCGTTTAAGGATTCAACTAGTGCTTCCACATCTTTTTGCGCATATCCTAATGATACCAGTGCCTCAATCGCCTCCCCGCTCGGTCCGCTATGAGTAACATCAATTGGTTGGATGGCTGCAGGTGTTTCAACACTGATCTGAGTCATCTTCGCTAACTTATCCTTTAATTCTAGAACAAGACGCTCTGCCGACTTTTTTCCTATGCCCGGTAATTTTGTTAATTGTTGTACCTGACCATTAATAACAGCCAATTTGAAAGCCTCTGGCGTCATGCCGGACAATATGCCTAAGCCTACCTTTGGCCCAATCCCAGAAACAGAAATGAGCAGAATAAAAAGTTCGTACTCATCCTCTGTCCAGAATCCGTATAGTTGCATCGCATCTTCCCGAACATTGAGATAGGTAAACAATGTGGCCTCTTGCCCCTCTATTAATTGTTGTCGTGTAGTGGTTGGCACATACACACGGTACCCTACACCATGTACATCTACATAACAAGATTCCTTGAATAGATGTGTTACAATGCCTCGTACATACCCAATCATTTAATTAACCTCATCAATCTATCTTGGTGAGAACTATGCGCCGTACAAATGGCGACTGCTAATGCATCCGCCGTATCATCGGGCTTAATTTTCTCACGAATCCCCAAAATATTCATGGTCATGTAAATAACCTGATTTTTATCGGCCTTACCATAACCGGTAACAGCCTGTTTAATTTGTAATGGCGTATATTCATATATAGGTATTCTCTGTTGCTCTGCGGCCAGCAATATAATCCCACGCGCTTGACCTACCTTAATCGCCGTCGTTACATTACGATTAAAAAAGAGTTCTTCTACACCAAACTTATCCGGCTTATATTCCTCTAAAATATCGCTTAAATCATTAAATAAGATTTCTAAACGCTGAGCATCTGTCAGTTCCTTCGGGGTCGTAATAGCCCCATAGGCTACTGGCGTTAGCTTGCTTCCCTGCACGTCAATAATGCCATAGCCACAAATTGCCGTACCTGGGTCGATTCCTATAATCCGCACTCCATCCCCCTCAGTTTAAAAATGAGATAAGCCAAAGCTTACCTCGTAACACTCATAATCTATTTTATTATAGCATATTAGACCATCGAAATTCATGAAATCACGATATTTTTATTACCTTTTTACAAGGAGAAACTAGAGGAAGACAAAAAATGAGGAGTGCTCCTAGAGCACTCCCCGTTTCTATTATTCTTCTTCGTCGTCTGGCAAAATACCATTGTGGTATACGTTTTGTACATCATCAAGGTCATCCAAAACATCGAGCATTTTTTGCATTTTTACAGCATCGTCACCAGATAATTCGATAGTTGTATCTGGAATCATTGTAATCTTTGCCACTTCAGTTTCTATGCCCGCATCAGCCAATGCTTGTTCTACTGCATCAAAATCTTCTGGCGTTGTATAGATTTCAAATACATCATCTTCCGCTTTAAGATCTTCTGCACCCGCATCAAGAGCCAACAATGTCAATTCATCTTCATCGTGACCTTCTTTATCGATAACGAATACACCTTTAGATTTAAACATCCAACCTACACAACCGCTTTCACCAAGATTACCACCTTGTTTGGAGAAGGCATGGCGCACATCGGCAGCCGCACGATTACGATTATCCGTCATAACCTCTACGGTAACAGCAACACCGGCAGGACCGTAACCTTCATATACGATTTCTTCATATGCATTCATATCCGTAGCGCCAACGCCTTTATCGATAGCACGTTGAATATTATCCTTAGGAATATTATTTTCACGAGCTTTTTGTAAAGCCAATTTCAAGCGCATATTACCTGTTGGATCCGCACCACCCATACGTGCTGCAACGGTAATTTCACGACCGATTTTCGTAGCTAATTTAGCCTTCAACGCATCGGTTTTACCTTTTTTATGTTTAATATTTGCCCATTTTGAATGTCCTGACATAGACGCCTCCTATTTATTCCACCATGCTTCGCCCCGCAATCGATCCAAGATGATTGAAACGGCACTACGCACAGATAAATGATTGTATTCACCGTGGCCATATATAGGTTCTAAAATATAGTCAAAGCTTTCCATCGTTTCTTTTGTCATACCATAACCGGTACCAAATAATACTAACACAGGGCGGCCCTCATTTTCAAGATGTTCACGCATCCGTGCATAGGAAATTGTATTATCATAGGTCCGAGCATCGGTAGTTGCTATGATGGGTTTCACCCCTTCTAATTCCTCGATAGTACGCACTGCCACAGCGATAGAATTAACGAGTTCAACGCCTGTGAAAGCATCTTTTCTATCTGGATTATAGGTACTACCAAAACCAGATTTCCAATGTTCCATAATGGTAGCCGCTAACTCTCGTTGAGCCGGTATATTATGAATCACAAAATATTTAGACACATCATAGGTGATAGATGCACGCGCAATATCGTGAATATCATAATTTGTAATGGCCGTCGTTATTACCTCTTTATGTTTATTCATAATCGGATAATGAACGAGTCCAATATATAAATTCGCCAATACTATATCTCCTAAATCTTAAACAACTTTTATCAATACATAGTACCATCATATCCATTACGAAGCACTAGACCGCGCACCAGCACTACCAAAACCAGACTTTTGCCCTATAGATGATGCTTTCTTACTTCTATTATTCTCATAACTACGAAAGATTCTTCCACCGCCATAGCCATGTATAGTTGATCCTGATGACGTATATTCATTAGGTTGTTCATACGGTTTTAATGGCGATACCACGCGATACGTCATAGTTCGTCCATCCATACGTGCCGTAGGAGGATTAAACCCATGAAACATATAATACCCAGCTGCAATAGTTGGTAACAAACTTGCCAAACCAGCATCCCACACTAAGTTTCCACCATTATCACGGTGAAAGGTAACTGAACGATTATCGTCATACAAGGCGGTTTCTTTTCCATCGCCATGGTTTAAAAGAGAATACCGATTACCTTGACTATCCTTTAATCGAACCTCCCCCTCATTTGCCTCTGGATAAACCTTATCACACACAGCATAGGAGATATCGTTCCAGTATGAATACACACCTACAAGACCAGCAACTGCGGCGAAAGCACCTGTAAGGTATATGGTTTTCTTACTTGGCTTATACATAAAACGCTCCCTTAGTGCACAGCACCGCTAATAACAAGAGCAAGACCAACGAAAATGCCAAATACAAGAATACCAGCCGCTGTATTACCACGCATAATTTCTTCGGATAATTTATATTTACGATGCCAAATATTGATAAACATATAGCCCGTTACAAATAGTATAATACCTAGCACAGCGTATACAACACTGGCTACAATGCCATGTAACAGAGACGTATCAGCCGTAGTCACGGCTGGTGACATAATAACAGCGCGCAAAATTTCACCGATACCGATAAATGATCCCGCTGAAAGCCACGCCACAGCACAGTTACCACGCTTAATTTCTTCACTAAATTTTCCAGGCACGAAGAAATCGATAACCGTATTCGCTGTTAACATCAGTATAACGCCAAAGCAAGCATAAAAAATTGTCAATAATACATCTGGTATATAAATCATAATAAGCCTCCTAATAATATAATTTTGTATTGGATGTGTTGTTAGAGTTGCTGGTAGGATACAATCGTTCGCGTCCCGTATTATCCCCTAGTCGAACCATGGTCGCATAGTTATCGAGTATATGAGAGCTGATTAATGTACGATCAATAATTTTCCAATCCTCTTGTGTTAATTTTGATTGTTCACATACCTTAACCCTAGTTTGTCCATCCGTATTAGTGATGAGATACACCAAGTCCCCAGAATAAAATACAATAACTTCATGTCCCTCTTCTAAGGTATCCCGCTCATTCTTAATATCACCATTCACAGAATCAATCAAATCTAATGCGGTACTAACAGGATCTAGTGTAGACGTGTATACATAGTCGCTATCCGAATCTGTCTTTGTATAATATGCAGATGTGTCATGCATATGTTCTTTTACCGTATAAGGCACTCCAAACATAGCGCGTATACTATGCCAAGACAAATCATTGTCCGACCAAAACAAAAATAGTAAAAATAGTACACCATACCCCACGCCAACAGCAATAGATCCAAACCTTTTTTTCATAAATTTGTTACGCATCTTTTGCTTAATAGCTTGAGCGGCTGCATCATTACAAAGGCGAATATTCACCAAGGGCACTCGTGACCCTTCGGCAAACATTTTTTCACCTTCAAACCACTCTTCTTCAAAGAATACACTAGCACCACCTTCACAAGGCAGCTGATATTCTCGATATCCTGCGCGGTCCCCTACGGAGGCACCACTTTCACCATCCACATCGACAACCTTTTCTAAGCCGATTTGATGTAATGTAAAATCTTTCCCTGGCCGTGTATGAAAGGATGTTCTAGATACGGTACACCATTCATTATCATTGTACTCAATGGTTAACCATATTTTATCGATTCCCTCAACAGCCTCCAGCCCATATTCATGCCAATAATCACCAGGTGATTTTGTCATAGACGGCTGGCCCCTATAGGATTGTTCCTTATCTGCTTTTGGAATAATCTCTATATATTTAATTTTCTCAGTGATTACATAACGGCTGCCATGAACCTCTAAGACATCATAACAATTAAACTCCATACGCACCCTCTCTAAAGTAGACATAACCACAACTGCTACGAAGTACACCTATTATCCTTTGTTTAACCATACTCTATATGGTCAAAAATTAGATAGTATGTTTCTTACTCTATTAGTAATGGTACAAAATATGCTTCTGTACCAGCTATCTCCTCTGGGGAAAAACGGCACCCTACCGCGGAGGCTTGATCGCCAAGCATAAAACAGGATAAGGTTAAAAATCCATCTTTCACTCCACAATCCACTGTATGAGTAAAACGTTTCTGCTGTATAAAGTCTTGATACATCACCTTTTTACTGTCGCGACAAACGATATCGTCATAGTTATCAACTAGCTTTTCCATGTAAAGCTCAGATGTATCACCACGCTTTTGAACAACTTGTACATGCCTTCCTTCACGGCCCCAAATTTCCTTTTGAATATAAAGGCCATCATCAAGAGCTGAAAAATCATTTTCAAAATAGGATGGTGCCAAATAACGCTCGATGATATCTCGATCTGGTTTCGTAAAAAATTGATCTGTTAAATACAATGCATATACTAAGGACATAAAGGATTTATTTTGTAAAATAATTGACTCTGGCGGATTAAAAAGAGCGAATGTATCATCCTCGTACAAATCTAAGAACATTTCACCCAGAGGTTCTCCATCTGGTGTTTGTTCATCAATTAAAAGTTCCATGGGATGCAATCGATACAATAGAGTCGCATGACTACCATCTTCTAAAGGAATGCCCTCATCATCAATCTTCATATCATAAAAGGATATGAATCGCGTATCTGCCTCAGGACAGGCTGTTTTTAATTCCCTCATAAGGAATTGTGTTGTACCGTAGTCTTCAAAATAATCATGAAAGCAGGAGAATACAAAAGGATCCTTAGGTAGGCTCTCTCTATTTGCCCGCATAGATTCATATTGGTTTCTACCATACTTAGCAGATAAAACAGCGTCATACATGCGCTTTAAAAATGTATGTAATTCATTTCGGCATTCTATATTAGGATGTTTTCGTCCTACATAATTAGCTGCCACTTCATTGGCATAATAGCTTTCAATGAGAAAACATGGCGTATCTGCATTAAGTTCTACCATGCGCAAATTGCCATTTACATCGAGAACAAAATCAAAGCGAGATAACCACGTCGGTAACCCTAAGGCATTCGACTTATGTAAATAAGGAATTAAATTGTCTGGCATATCCATATTTCGAGCAAAGTCATCTGGTGCCATCTGAAATACTTTTGCAGCTTTACAAAATATTTGAAATAATCTACGTGAAGCATGGCGAATTTCATCGTAAAAGTCGGATGAAAAGGCCTGCATGGACAAGGAAGGATACCGATCATCATATCCTTCATATTCCACGAAATTAAATATATTTCTATCAAGCTCATCAATATAGGATTTCATTGTTCATCCTTTCATTAAGAGGCACCGCTCGAAGTTCGAGCCCCTACACTACCAAAGCCATACTTTTCACCAATTCTATGTGCTCGATTACTCGTTTTAGTATTGTAACGATTTCTAGTCATTTCATTAATAGTTCTAGCCACTCTTGCACTATTAGATTTACTAGCGCCTGTACTTGCATCAAAAGGGGTAAGAGGTGATGTAGCGCGATAGGTCATACTAGGTGCATCCATATATGCCGTTGGAGCTGAAAAACCATGAAATGCATAGTATCCTACCGCCAAAGTTGGAATCAAACTGGCTAAGCCTGCATCCCATATAATATCACCCTTCTCATCACGATGAAAGGTAACAGACTTCTCAGCATCATCATAGAGCGCAGTTTCTTTTCCATCACCATGATTAATCAAGGTATAGCTTTTACCTTCATCATCAACGAGCCGCACTTCACCATTATTCGATTCTGGTTTGACCACATCACATAGAGCATA
Source organism: Veillonella sp. ACP1 (assembly GCF_000286635.1). NCBI lineage: Bacteria > Bacillati > Bacillota > Negativicutes > Veillonellales > Veillonellaceae > Veillonella > Veillonella sp. ACP1. The sequence goes on from NZ_ALKL01000014.1 coordinate 16,593, forward strand.
GCTAACATCGTCCCAATACGAATAAGCGCCTACTAGAGCTGCTATAGATGTAAAGGCTATGGCTATGTAAACAGTATTCTTACTTGGTTCATACATATAATATTCCTTCGTTTGATTTCGTAACTGAAATCAATACTATATCAATCTTTTATTATATTTGATAACGTCTTACGTCCCTGCTTATTCTTTAATTCCACCATATACGCATATCGTAACAATATTTCACTGTCATTTCTAATAGTCGCTATGCGTGTATTCTCCGAATCTGACAAGTTTTTTAATTCCCCCACTTCAACATACGTAGTGCCATTAACCACACTAATAACAGATACCTCTTTAGTCGTATAAATGACAATCCATCGCTCAGGAGACTTAGTGTCTTGTTTAATGTTATAAACCTTGCCATACACAGCATCGATAAGATCGATAGCCGTTGCATTGGGATCTTGCTTTGACGTATATACCATCAAACCGTCTTTTGTGCCTTGCGTTTCATAATAATAGGAATCTTTAATCCGCTCTTCCATGGTATATGGGAATCCTACTTCATCACGCAATTCATGCCAAGTCACATCTCCTATAAACAAATATCCCAAAAAGAATAAAATGATTCCCCAACTCAGACCCAATCGTGTCCATTCTTTTCTGCGAGCTGCATTACGAATCTTTTTACTCGCTGCTTGAGCAGCCTGATCTCGCCGTCGATGTACATCAGACAAACGAATCCGCTCACCTTGAGCCTGATCCGTCAAACCACCATGCCAGTCCTCAATAAAGAATACATATATCTTATCATTTTTAATCGTTCTATATTCTTTATAATCGGCCTTATCACCGCTTCTAGCTTTACTTTCACCCTTAACAGACATGACGCGTTGTAAGCCTTTATCGTACAGTTTATATCCTTTAGGCGGCGTTGAACGTAAAATAGTCTCTGAAAAGGTACAACAGTCTTTTTCCCCATTTACAATGGTGAGCCATTTTTTATCTTCACCATCCACTAGCATAAGACCATATTCGGTCCAATTCTTAGCCCCTTTATGAGTACCTAATTCATTATTATACATTTCATCATTAAGAGTATAATTCACTGTCTTTTCTATGATGAATTCTTGATAGGAGATAACTTCAGTAACTACGTATCGCTTTCCCTGAATCTCTACAACATCATAACACTTAAAATTCATAGCCTAGACTCTTCTTCAACAATTTCTTTTAAAAGTTTAATTTCCTCTTTTGTTAATGGTCGTTCCAACAAATCAGGACGCAACAATCGTGTCCGCTTTAAGGCTTCCTTTTGACGCCATGTGGCAATATTTTTATGATGACCACTGCGTAAAACATCCGGTACAGTCCACCCTCTAAATTCTGGTGGTTTTGTATATTGCGGACATTCTAAAAGGGGCTCATAAAATGAATCCTCTTGGGCCCCACTAGCTGCGCCTAATACACCGGGAATCATTCGAGCCACTGCATCGGCTACAACCATAGCTGGCAACTCGCCACCTGTTAACACATAGTCACCAATGGAAATGGTTTCATCTACTAAATGTTCCTCTACGCGATAGTCAACACCTTCATAATGGCCACATACGAGAATCAGTTGATCATAAGTTGCTAGTTCTCTAGCCTTTTCCTGTGTGAAAGGTTGACCCGTAGGCCCCATAAATACAATGCGACGACGTATACTTTCACCAGGATTACCAATGAGGCTCATCTCATCACACATCTCATCCGTTTCGTAGGCACCATTAATAGCACTATCATAGTTAGAGACAACAGATTCTACGGCCTCAAAAATAGGAGGCGCCATCATGAGCATACCGGCCCCACCACCATACGGTGTATCATCCACTTGTCCATGTTTATTATGACTAAAATCGCGCGGATTCGTCACAGCCATATCTAGCCGTCCCGCCTCTATGGCTCGTTTTATGATGGAATGACTAAAGAAGGCATCAAAAAACTCTGGAAACAAGGATATAATATCTATTTTCACAACAGGCCTCCTCCGAATACACTTATTATTATCATATATCTATATATAGCTATCTTATAATTAATTCTATCATAAGACACCTATAAATAGATATAAAAAACCGCCTAAATGGATTATACCCACTCAGGCGGATCTACGATCATCATGCGTTTGTCCATATCGATATCAATGATAACATCATCAATGGCTGCAAACAATTGATCTGGTTCCCCTTCTTTGGAAACCACATATACATCATTAGCTCCCGGTTGTAATACATCCGTCAATGTACCAAGTACATTGCCCTTTGTATCTTGCACCTTAAGGCCAATCATATCAAAGATATAGTAACGGCCTTCTGGTAATTCTACCAAATCTTCACGACGTACTTGAATCTCTTTCTTAGCGAATAATTCAGCCGTGTTACGATCAGGAATTTCCTTAAATGAAGCTAATACGAATTGTTTATGAAATCGTGCGGATGCAACGTGGTATTCTTTACCATCGATGTAACAGGCATCCATATGCATAAACCGTTCTGGAAAGTCGGTTTGAGGCATAATACGAAGATCACCCCGCACGCCGTGCGGGGCGATGATAACACCTATAGTGATGAAATCGTTAGGCTTCATTATTGACGAAACGCAACGATTTTACCGTCTTCTAATAGGATTTCAGCGCCCATCATGGCATCCAAATTATCCCCGATTTTAACGGTAACTGTTTGCTCTAATGTACCTTGAGGAATTTCAGTCCCCAACGTCAATTCTTGAGCATCTTTCAATTTAGCTGTTACTTCTTCTTTGAAAGCCAAGCGTTTATTTTTCTCTTCGTCGATTTGTTGACGAATTGCAGTAAGACTTGTCGCATCAACTTTAGCTGCATCAGCTAAAATACGTTGAGCTTGAAACTCAATTGCTTCCAAATCTTTATTCACCATATCAAGGCGAGTTTCAAGATCGGATACAATTTTCGCTTTCAAATCTTCTGTTACTTTTGCTTTTACTGCTACAGGGACACGTAATGTCATTTCTTCCATTGGAACACTCCCTTTTAGACAATATCAACAGATATCTTTTTGTTCTCTTTAATAGCCGCCGCTTTCACCACAGAGCGAATTGCTTTTGCAATTCGACCTTGCTTTCCGATGACTTTACCCATATCCTCTGGAGCTACATGAAGTTCATAGACCTCAACATTGCCCTTTTGGACCATGGTAACAGAAACGGCATCAGGCTGCTTCACTAATGATTTCGCAATTAATGAAATTAATTCTATCATCACAGTATGCCTCTCTATTAATTACTTTTTAGCGTCTGCAAATTTTTGCATAACGCCTTGTTTTTTGAACAAGGAGCGAACAGTGTCAGTAGGCTGAGCACCTTTAGCTAACCAAGCCAAAGCTTTTTCTTCGTCTACATTAACGATAGCTGGTTGTTTAGTAGCATCATATTGACCAATTGTGTCAACAGGACGACCTTCACGTGGAGCACGTGCGTCAGCAACTACGATACGGTAGAAAGGAGCTTTTTTAGCACCTAAACGAGTCAAACGAATTTTTAACATATGGGATTCACCTCCTTATAATGATGTGCTGGACAGGTTCAGCGCCCCTGTCCATGTATTACATAAACGGTAATTTTGGCATTCCTGGGAATCCGCCCTTACCGCCACGCAATCCTTGTAAACGCTTCATCATCTTCCGCGCTTCTTCGAATTGTTTTAATAAACGATTTACATCTTGCACTTGTGTACCAGAGCCCAAGGCAATACGCTTACGACGAGAACCATTTAAGATGTTTGGATCTTGTCGTTCTGCAGCCGTCATAGATTTGATAATAGCCTCGATGCGACGCACCTCTTTACTATTCAAATCAAGGTCTTTTAATTGATCCTTAATTTGCCCCATGCCTGGCAACATACCAATAATATTTTGTAACGGCCCTAACTTTCTCACCTGATTCATCTGTTTCAAGAAATCATCTAAGGTGAAATTGTTTTTCGCCATCTTTTGCGCCATTTCACGAGCTTCTTCTTCATCGATAGCGCCTTGTACGCTTTCAATAAGAGTTTTGAAGTCCCCTAAGTCAAGGATACGAGAAGCCATGCGATCTGGATAGAATACGTCGAAACCATCCATTTTTTCGCTTACGCCCGTAAACTTGATTGGCAAGCCGGTTACAGCCTTAATGGATAATGCAGCACCACCGCGCGCATCGCCATCGAGTTTAGTAAGGATAACACCGTCAACGCCTAATTTTTCATTAAACGTTTGTGCTGTCGTTACCGCATCTTGACCGATCATGGAGTCTACAACAAGTAGAATTTCATGAGGTCGAACAGCAGCCTTGATGTTGGATAATTCATCCATGAGGACTTCGTCGATTGCCAAACGACCAGCGGTATCGATAATAACAACATCTTTCAACATATGCGTGCTTTGCTCTACGGCACGACGCGCAATATCTACTGGATTAGCACCTGGTGTTTCATCAGCAAATACAGGAATATCGATTTGCTTACCTACTACTTGCAATTGCTTAATCGCTGCTGGACGGTATACGTCGGCTGCAACAAGCATTGGATGTTTACCTTGTTTGCGAAGGTATACAGCCAATTTACCAGCCGTAGTTGTTTTACCAGCACCTTGTAAACCAACAAGCATAATAATTGTAGGAGGCTTACTGGAAATCATGATACGGCTTTGCGTACCACCTAGGAGAGCTGTCAACTCATCATTAACGATTTTAATAACCGTTTGAGCTGGGTTCAAGGATCCGAACACCTCTTCACCAAGGGCTTTTTCTTTAATGGATTTAACGAAATCTTTCGCCACCATAAAGTTTACGTCCGCTTCTAAGAGAGCAGTTCGTACCTGACGCAACGCAAGATTGACATCTTCTTCTGTAATTTTGCCCTTACCTTTTAAGGATTTAAAGGCGTCTTGCAGTTTTTCTGACAAACTATCGAATGCCATATTATCCCTCCATTTGCGTCAATAATTGTTGTACCCGCGATTGTGAAAGCACATCCGCCGGCAACGTATCTTTTAATTCACTTATCACTTGTTCACGTGCCTCGTACTGAGCCACCAAGTGTAATTTAGATTCATAGTCATTCAAAATATGACGTGCACGCTGTAAATTATCGTGTACAGCCTGTCGTGATACGCCTAATTCCTCAGCAATCTCTCCAAGGGACATATCATCTTCGTGGTGAAGTTGTAAGGACATGCGTTGCTTATCCGTCAACAATGGCCCATAGAAATCAAGGAGTAAACTGATAAGTACTCGTTCTTCCATTTCGCCACCTCCATCACTGTCAAGTCATATTACTTTACATATACTACAGCATAAAAAAAGATGTGTCAAGTAGAAATACTTAACATCTAAATTATAGAGAATTATTTTCATATTTTACTTTTATATCTACTGTAATATGCTATAATAAATATATCTAATATTTTCAATATAAAAGATAGGAGGTATTATATGAATACCAAACATTATGATCTTATCGTCCTAGGTTTTGGCAAAGCCGGTAAAACATTAGCAGCGAAATTTGGCTCCATGGGCAAAGCCGTAGCTATGATTGAAGAAAATCCACTCATGTATGGTGGCACATGTATTAATATTGCATGTATTCCAACAAAGACTATGATTGTAGCCGCATCTAAAGGATTATCTTACGATCAAGTATTAAACCAACGCGAGGTTGTTACATCTCGTTTACGCAATAAAAACTTCGGTATGCTAGACACTAATGAACATGTCGATGTATATACTGGACATGGTGAATTCATTAGTAATAAAGAAATTGCCATTACAGCTGGAGAAGATAAAATCATCTTATCTAGTGAAACAATTATTATTAACACTGGTGCTGTAGCGATTAAGCCTAACATTGATGGCATCAGAGCAGCAACAGGCTTCTATAATAGCACAGAAATTCAACAATTATCGACTCAACCAAGTACACTCGGTATCATCGGTGCTGGTCCTATTGGTCTTGAATTTGCCAGCTTATACGCTAAACTAGGTGCAAAGGTAACAGTATTTAATATTGAATCTAGCATCTTAAAACGGGAGGAACCGATCGTACAAGAATTAGCTAACGAGTACTTGACTGAGCAAGGTATTACTATTCTCAACGATGTAACATTAAACTCTGTATCTAATGATGGCAACAAACCTGTTATTACTGCAAATGGTCAAAACTATACCTTTGATGCTGTTTTATATGCTACAGGTCGCAAACCAAATACAGCTAACATCGGTTTAGAAAATACGGATATTACTACTAACGAACGCGGTGCTATCGTAGTGAATGATACGTGTGAAAGCTCCGTTCCTGGTGTATATGCAGTAGGCGATGTAAACGGTGGTCCTCAATTTACGTATATTTCTCTCGATGACTTCCGCATTGTATTTGGTGCACTTACAGGTAATGGCCAATACACATTAAAAGATCGAAAAAACATTCCTTATACAACCTTTTTAACACCTCCTCTGGCTCGTGTAGGCCTTACAGAAAAAGAAGCTATTAATAAAGGTTACACCGTTAAAACGAAGGAAATGCTCGTTGCCACTATGCCAAGAGCTCATGTAAACGACTATTTAAAAGGTGCTTTTAAAATTGTAGTAAATGCAGATAACGATTTAATCCTTGGTGCTACACTTTATTCTCAAGGTGCTGAAGAGTTGATTAACCTCATTAAAATGGCTATGGATAACAACATTCCATATACATATTTCAAAAATCAAATCTTCACACATCCTACCATGGCAGAGAACTTAAACGACCTATGTAATTTTTAATGCCATAAACAAAATCAACAAACAAATGATATAAAACGAAAATAAAAGGGCGCTCATTAGCTAACATATATGCTAATAAGCGCCCTTTAACTATTTAGAGAAATAAGATGCGATTTAAATTATTTTCTATTAGTTTTTTGTAAATAATCTACGTACTACCTTTTGTAGTTTTGGTGTCAATATAATAGCCACCACAATACCTGCAGCACTTGTAATCAAGGAGTATTGAATTTTGCTAGCTGCTACGGCTGCACTTTCAAGAACAAACCACCATGCTAAGAAATAGCCAAATGCAGTCCAAATTGTACCAATAATAAGAGCACTCAAAATACGTGTAAAGGATGCTGTCGGCTTTGTAATGGATGGTGGCAAGTAACCTGCTGTCATACCACCTACAATAAGACCTGCAATACCTTTAATAAAGAAAGAGAATACAATGTATTGCGTATGTCCACCAAAAAGATCAAATAATGCGGAACCAATAGCCGCACCTAAACCACCATATAAACCACCAAAGAGAATAGATGTGGTAAATAGAGCAGCGGAACCTAAATGAACCATGGCCCCACCTGGTATTTCAATGCGAATCGTTGTTGCTACGGCACACAACGCAGCAATAAAACCGATATATACAATATCGCGAGTCTTTAATTTCATAATAAACTCCTTCCCTTTTCTTAAGAACTATACTCAGTATATCAGATGATAGGTACTATAAAAATACCGAGTTTATAGGAATTAAAATATTAGCAATAAAAATGAAGAAAATACAAAACAGCACCTATACCATTCTATAGGTGCTGTTCTATATTTTATCTCATATATAATTAGAGTTTAGCTCGTTTCAAGCGAAGGGAGTTACCCACAACTGTAACGGAACTGAATGCCATCGCAGTACCTGCAATCATAGGATTCAAGGCACCTACAGCAGCCAAAGGAATACCAATGCAGTTAAAGATCAATGCCCAGAATAGATTTTGTTTAATATTAGTCATCGTCTTACGACTGAGGCGTACTGCTTGTACTAATGTGTGTAAATCATTTCTTACAAGAACGATATCTGCTGCTTCTACGGCAATATCTGTACCACTGCCGATAGCAAAGCCGATATCTGCAGTTACAAGAGCTGGAGCATCGTTGATACCATCGCCGACCATACCAACTACAAGGCCTTTATCTTGCAATTCTTTTACCTTGCTAGCCTTATCTTGAGGCAACACTTCAGCAATTACATGAGTAATGCCTGCTTGTTTTGCAATATATTGAGCTGTACGGCGATTATCACCGGTAAGCATCCACACATCGATGCCTTGAGACTGTAGTTCTTTTACAACCTCAATAGTTTCAGGACGCAATTCATCTTCTACAGCCCATAATGCACTGATGACACCATCTACAGCGAGAACAGATACAGATGCACCTTGTTCTTCAAAATGTTGAATATCATCTTGCACCTTAGATAAATCATAACCGAGTTCACTCATCCAACGGCTATGACCAAGTTGTACAGATACACCTTGGTAAGCACCTTGCAAGCCTTTACCCGGTACATCGCCAAAGCTTTCAAGTTCAACAGCCTTCCCCTTGTAGCCATGATCTTCACCATAGTAAACCATAGCCTTAGCAATCGGATGTGATGTACCACTTTCGAGGGCCATCATGATGGACATGTTCGCACTTTCATCACCGCTATAGTTTTTGAAAGCCGTTACATCAAGCACGCCTTGTGTAAGGGTGCCTGTTTTATCCATAACGATAGCATCGAGTTTACCGGCCTTTTCAAGATATTCCGCACTCTTGATGAGAACACCATGTTCCGCACCTAAGCCAGAACCTACCATGATGGATGTCGGTGTAGCAAGGCCAAGCGCACATGGACAAGCGATTACTAGAACAGCGGTCGCATTAATAAGGGCTACATTGATAGAATCGCCTACAATAAAGTACCACACGAGACCAGTTAGTACAGCAAGGCCAATAACAGTTGGTACAAAGTATTGAGCCACAATATCCGCAATACGTTGAATGCTTGCTTTAGATGTTTGAGCTTCCTCTACGACCTTGATAATTTGAGATAACATCGTGTCGCTACCAATGCGCTTTGCTTCCATTGTGAAGGCACCACTTAAATTGATAGTCGCCCCAATAACCTCAGAGCCCACTTGTTTTTCTACAGGTAAGCTTTCACCTGTAAGCATAGCTTCATCAACGGTAGAGTAACCTTCTGTAATAGTACCGTCTACAGGAATCTTTTCACCGGCGCGCACTTGTAAAACATCGCCAGCCACAACCTTAGAGGTAGGAATATCTACAAATTCACCATCGCGCAATACATGAGCCGTTGCCGGTTGCAAAGCAATTAGTTTTTGAAGCGCTTCAGACGTACGCCCCTTGGCTACCTCTTCTAACAACTTACCTAGAAGGATAAATGTAATAAGCCATGCAGAGGTTTCAAAGTAAATACCATGAGGACCAAGTTCTGGATGGAACTGCCAATTATAAATACTGAACAAATACGCCACACTCGTCCCCATAACAACGAGGACATCCATCGTAAGAGCCCCATTCTTTACGGCACTCCATGCACTCTTATAGAACATGAGACCCGGGCCAAATTGAGCGATAGTGGCTAATACAAATTCAACCCAAACCGGCAACGCTTGAATACCAAAACGATGCAAGGTCATGTTGATCATCATCGGTACAGCCATACAAGCCGCAATAATGAGGCGTGTAATATGTGGTTTTAAATTAACCTTTTCTATTTCTTGTTTCGTTTCATCCGCTTCAGTAGCACCAAAACCGATATTCGTTATGGCATCGATAATTTGTTGTGGTTCTACGGTAGTGCCATCCTTAAACTCTACACTCCCCTTACGGGTTAGTAGGTTAACCTTTACAGAAGCTACGCCATCAACCTTAGATACGACGTTTTCAACGCGTTTTACACAGGCTGCACAGTGCATGCCCGTAATGTCAAACTCTTGTTTTTTAGTACTCATATATAACTTCCTTCGATACAATTCAAATCATAGATTCATAAAATATAATAAACACAGTATATTTGTAATATTTATCACATGAACTAATACTCATATATCTACTATTTATAATAACATAGATTCTCAATTCGTCAATATCCTACTAAAACTAGAGGGTTATTCCTTTTCTGTAAGGGAATTAATAATTACGATTGTATCGCTATATATTGTGTAAATAAATATATATATTATTAAACATTATCGCTCATAATCTATACATTACCTTTATAAATAGCTTATAATAAAGTGATGATGATGAATAAATACTATAGTGGTAGAAATAAAAATGGAGGTGAGGAAATGCCAGATACAACTAGCCCTACCGTGGAATTCATATCCATTGCCAAAGAATTCCGCCATGAATATGTAGTGGAGAAATCCAGATTTATCACTACCGTATATCCATGTAGTACCGAAGAGGATGCGCAATCTTTTATCGCCCGTATCAATAAAGAGTTTTGGGATGCTCGACATAATTGTACGGCCTTTGCATTAGGACCAAAGCAAGAACAACAACGCTCGTCCGATAATGGTGAACCATCGGGTACTGCTGGAAAGCCTATGCTAGAAGTCTTGAAAAAGACAGGTATTACAAATGTAGCTGTTGTGGTAACGCGCTACTTTGGTGGCATAAAACTAGGGGCTGGTGGATTAATCCGTGCATACTCCCACTCCGTCGCTGAAACATTGCGTCTTGCGCCAAAGGAATTGCATACCACAAGAACACAATTACAAGCGATTATTGACTATGCATTATATGGCACAATAGAACGCTATCTACAAGATGCCCAACTACATTATGAGGCTACCTTTGGAGAAAAAATAGATCTTACGATTTTAGTGCCACCTATCGATATAGAACGGATACAAAAAGAGCTCCAAGACATGAGTCATGGAGCTGCTACTTGTAATGTATTAGATGCTATCGAAGTGGTATTACCACTATATTAAGTGTTCAATCAAATCGTACACTAACTAATTAGTTGCCATTATGAACTAAACCAGTAAGGCCTTGATTCATTTCATGACGTTTTTCAGTTGTCAATGGATGTGGCCATACGCGTTCTAATTGTTTTTTACGACTAACACCAGCATTATGTGCTGTCATTAATCTGCGTGCTTCCCAATTACGAATTGCTTTACTTAATGTTCTTTTTACTACGCCCATAGTAGTACTCACTTTCCTAGTCACTGCAACTATATCAAAAATATTGATGAGATTATTAAAACAACTTTCAATGTGCTTTATTTCTCTTAATGTGTATAGTATATATGACATTTCTTAAAAGGTAAAATAACTATTCCTTTATTAGTTATAAATTTTAATTATCATGATTTGTGTATTAAAGGGGGATTTTATGGACACATCGTATTATCACAATTTTATAACCCTTGTTCAAACAGGAAACATGACACAAGCTGCAGAAATTCTCCATATTACACAACCGGCTTTGAGTAAGCAGTTAAAGTATTTAGAGGCAGAATTTGGAGCTCAGCTCATCAATATTAAACGAGGTCAACGAGGTTCCAATTTACAACTTACCGATGCAGGTAAAATTTTTTATGAAAAAGCACAGCAATTATGTTCTATTGAAGAATCTACGTATAATGCAGTACAACAGTTAAATTCACGTATCGAAGGTACGCTGCGCATCGCTACCTCTGCATCCCGTTCCACCCCCATCGTACAACAATATTTGCCAGCATTCTCCATGAAATATCCATCTGTACACTTTGAGATTTACGAAGGACTCATGACCAATGTCGTAAAACAGCTCATCAGTGGCAGTGCAGAAATTGGAATTGCTAATATCCAAATGGTAGATACTGATAAATTTGATATTCTCTTAACCCAAGAGGAACATCTATACGCATTATTTAGACGTGATGTGTTCTGGACTGATCGTGAACACGATACCATCACCTGGGATGATATCAGACAATGCCCTCTCTCCTTATCTGGTGGGTCCGTAAGAATGATTATGCAATCATCCTTAACAGATATGGAACATCTAAATGTGAGCGCTATTACGACTACAAAAACATCGGCTATTGAATGGGCATCATCCGGGCGTACGGTGGCACTGGTCCCAATGGATACTAAAGAAATGGTAAACCACCGCAAAATGTCACGCATTAAATTGCCTGAGTTTTCAGGTGACTATAAGAAAGCATTCATCACCTTAAAAGGTCATGCCCTTTCACCAGTGGCACAACAATTTATAGATTTCTATAAGGCCTACGTATAATACATTTACCAATATTGATGCGAAATAATTACATATATGCGAAAAAGCAGGAAACTGGCATTGCCAATTCCTGCTTTTTTGTTGCTACGAGACTATTATTGATGTACAGCACCAACAATGTCAGTAATGCTATTGAGATTATATTGTTCTACAAAATCGCCCATTTCACGAGCAATACGAGAAATCGCGGTTGGATCAACCATCGTAGCGGTACCAACTTGTACGGCCTGGGCACCAGCCATCATAAATTCGATAGCATCTGTACCACTCATGATACCACCAAGGCCAATAATAGGAATAGTAACCCCTTTATAGACTTGGTGAACCATGCGAAGCGCCACAGGTTTTACTGCTGGACCAGATAGACCGCCATAAATATTACCTAACAATGGTTTGCGACGGTGAATATCAATAGCCATGCCTAACAATGTATTAATGAGGCTGACCCCATTACCACCACCGGCTTCTACAGCCTTTGCAATTTCCACGATATCTGTTACATTTGGTGAAAGTTTTACGATAACCGGCTTATCGGTTACTTTACGAACCGCTTTAGTTACTTGTTCAACAACCTTTGGGTCTACGCCAAATGCCATACCTTCACTCTCTACATTTGGACATGATACATTGACTTCAAGGCCTGCAATACCATCCACAGATAGTGTTTCTGCCATCCAAGCAAATTCCTCTACTGTACCAGCAGACATATTAGCTAGTAGCGGTACATCATATTTCTTAAGTTCTGGCAAAATATCCGTAACAAAATGTTCTGCTCCAGGATTTTCAAGGCCAATGCAGTTCAATACACCAGATGGAGTTTCTGCAATACGCGGGCCCGGATTACCATGACGGCCTTTAGGCGTTAATCCTTTCACAGAGATAGCCCCCACCTCATTACTAAGGTCTAGATAACCAGCGTATTCAGGACCATTTCCAAAGGTACCAGATGCAGCGATAATAGGATTTTTCATCTTAATACCGCAATAATCGATGGCGAGTTTTGGATTCGGTGTAACGGTGTTATTTAAATCGTGTTCACTCATTAAAAGAACACCTCCTCAGCTGGGAATACAGGACCATCTTTACAAACCTTATAGCGCTTACCACCTACGCCATCACAAGCACAGCCTAAACAACCACCTGTACCACAGCCCATCCGTTCTTCTAAGGACACTTGGCAAGGTACATTGAGCTCTTTAGCCACTTGAGCCACACCTTTCATCATCGGTGTAGGGCCACAAGTCATAACGGAAGTGAATGTATTAGAATTAATTAGTTCAGGCATAATAGCCGTTGGGAACCCCTTTGTTCCTACACTACCATCATCTGTTGTGATATGAACCTGTACAGTTGTATCCTTGAACAAATCGGCCCAGAAGGTTTCGCTTTTATTTCTAAAGCCCAATATAACTTGTGCAGATTCACCTTTTTGTAAGTGAGAGGCAATACAAAGCATCGGTGCAATACCAACGCCACCGCCAACGAGAAGCATATTCTCAGATGTTACAAATGGTTCACCCAACGGGCCTAAACAATCTAATGTATCACCAGGCACGAGGCGAGTCATAATATCCGTCCCCTTACCTACGACACGGTACAAAAGGGTAATCGTACCCTTTTGTACATCAAATCCAGCATAGCTAATAGGGCGACGCAATAATGGCGCCGTAGAGTCCGCTACGCGAACATTACAAAACTGCCCTACCTTTGCTTCTGCTGCTTGTTTTGGTGCGTGAATATCCATAATCCACACATCAGAGCCTATTTGCTCATTGCGAACGACTTCGCCCTGTTCTACATAGCCACTCATGGTTTTACTCCAATTCAAAATCTTGTAATGCTTCTACATTGTAGTTAGCGTCATCTTTACGGTTTGCTACAACGCGCAATACTTCACGAGCTGTATCAAGACTTGTTAAGCATGGTGTACCCATTTCTACAGCGAGACGGCGCAATTGGAAACCTTCACGTTCAGGCCGTTTACCAGCTGTCAATGTATTAAGTACGAGATCCACCTTATCTTGGCGAATATGGTCCGCACAGTTGTCTTCGCCTTCATGGATTTTATTAACGACCTTGCAATTAACACCATGTTCGATGAAGTATTTGCCTGTACCACCAGTCGCTTCGATGTGATAGCCAAGGTCGATGAAACCTTTTGCAAGTTCACAAGCTTCTGCTTTGTCGCGGTCTGCTACGGTCATAAGGATTGTACCATCTTCTGGAATACGCATGTTGGCACCATTAATAGCTTTAAACAATGCTTCAGAATAGGTACGACCAATACCCATAACTTCACCAGTAGATTTCATTTCAGGTCCAAGAGCGATTTCTACAAGACCCATTTTAGAGAAGGAGAATACCGGTGCTTTTACAGCCACATATGGTTTATTAGGTACAAGTCCTAAAGGTAAGCCTAAATCTTTTAAGCTTTCACCAAGAGCAATTCGAGTTGCACATTCTACCATATTAATACCTGTAACCTTAGAAATAAATGGTACAGTACGGCTAGAACGAGGGTTAACTTCAATTACATTAAGTTCGCCATCAGCCACGATGTATTGAATATTAAGAACGCCCTTAACATTAAGGCCAATTGCAATACGACGTGTATAATCTACGATTTGATCGATAATTTCTTGGCTCAAATGTTGTGCTGGATAAACCGCCATGGAGTCACCGGAGTGAACACCGGCGCGTTCGATTTGTTCCATAATGCCAGGGATACATACATCGGTACCGTCGGAAATAGCATCAACCTCTACCTCCATACCAACCATATAACGGTCGATAAGAACTGGATGTTCTTTGGACGCTACTACAGCTTCCTTCATATATACATCAAGTTCTTTATCATTATATACGATTTCCATAGCACGACCGCCCAATACATAAGAAGGACGAACGATCAATGGGTATTTTAAGTTCTTAGCAGCTGCTTGTGCTTCTTCATCAGATGTAACAAGAGCACCTACTGGACGAGGAATACCAAGTTTTGCCAATAATTCGTCAAAACGTTCACGGTCTTCTGCCATGTCGATACTATCTACGGATGTACCGAGGATTTTTACACCGCGTTTAGCCAATGGGCCCGCCAAGTTGATAGCTGTTTGACCACCAAATTGAGCAATAACGCCAGCTGGTTTTTCTTTATCAATGATTTCCATTACATCGTCCACTGTTAATGGTTCGAAGTACAAGGAATCAGAAATATCGAAGTCTGTAGACACTGTTTCTGGGTTATTATTGATCATAATGGATTGGTAACCCGCTTTACGAAGTGCCCAAGAGGAATGCACAGAGCAGTAGTCAAACTCTACACCTTGACCGATACGAATTGGACCGGAACCAAGTACTACAACAGATTTTTCACCTAGTGGTTTAACTTCGTCTTCTTGTGCATAAGCACTATAGTAGTATGGTGTTTTAGATTCGAATTCTGCAGCACATGTATCTACATATTTATAGGTTGGAAGAATATTCCATTCTTTGCGTTTCGCCTTTACGTCTTCTGCCGTTGTATTCGCATAGCGCGCAATAACAGTATCAGGGAAGGAATAACGTTTAGCTAGACGCAATACATCTTGAGTCAAACCATGTTCAGTTAACGTTTTTTCTACATTGACGATATTCTTGATTTTTTCAATAAAGAATGTATCGATTTTAGTAATGTAGTGGATTTTTTCTACACTAATCCCCTTGCGAAGTGCTTCAGCCACAACGTAGATACGTTCATCATCTACTAAATGTAAACGTTCAATCAATTGTTCTATGGACTCATGAGCAATTTTCTTAAGCTCAATATGGTCTAAACCGATTTCCAAGGAGCGGATAGCTTTCAATAAAGAACCTTCCAAGGTACGGTCAATAGCCATAACTTCGCCTGTGGCCTTCATTTGAGTGCCCAATGTGCGATCTGCCAAATTGAATTTTTCAAATGGCCAACGAGGGAATTTAGTTACCACATAGTCCAGTGTTGGTTCGAAGCACGCTTTTGTTTCACCTGTTACAGCATTAGTAATTTGATCCAATGTCATGCCTACTGCAATTTTTGCAGCTACCTTCGCGATTGGATACCCAGTTGCTTTAGATGCCAATGCAGAGGAACGGGATACACGAGGGTTTACTTCGATAACGATATATTCGTTACTATCTGGATTCAAAGCGTATTGTACGTTACAACCACCTTCGATTTTCAAATAGCGAATGATGTCAACAGATGCGGTACGAAGCATTTGGTATTGAATATCGTTCAATGTTTGGCTTGGTGCCACAACGATGGAGTCACCTGTATGTACGCCAACAGGGTCGATATTTTCCATGTTACATACGATGATACAGTTGTCTGCACTATCGCGCATGACTTCGTATTCGATTTCTTTCCAACCTGCAACGGAACGTTCCGCCAAGATTTGGTGAATTGGTGAAAGTTTCAAACCACGGCGTGTGATTTCATACATTTCATCTTCATTATGTGCAATACCGCCACCAGTACCGCCCAATGTATAGGCTGGACGGATGATGATAGGATAGCCGATGCGATTTGCAAAGGCTACGGCTTCTTCAAGGTCATTGAAGATGTCGGATTCAGGAACTGGTTGATTGATTTCCTTCATCGCTTCCTTGAACAATTCGCGGTCTTCTGCATGTTTAATAGCTTCTAATGTCGTACCAAGCAACTTAACGCCATACTCTTCGAGTACGCCTGCTTCGGATAATTGAACGGCCATATTTAAACCTACTTGGCCACCCAATGTTGCCAATAAGCCCCAAGGGCGTTCTTTTTTAATAACTTCCGTTACGAATTCAAGGCTAATAGGTTCTACATATACACGGTCTGCAATATCTGTATCTGTCATGATTGTTGCAGGGTTAGAGTTAACCAATACTACCTTATAGCCTTCTTCACGAAGGGAACGGCACGCTTGTGTACCAGCATAGTCGAATTCTGCTGCTTGGCCGATAATAATTGGACCAGAACCAATTACGAGTACTTTTTTTGCTTCTGTGGTCATATTATTTTCCCTTTCTCATCATATCTTCAAATTCATCAAACAAATATAGGTTATCAGTAGGTCCAGGGGACGCTTCTGGATGGTATTGTACGGAGAAGATTGGCAATTCTTTGTGGCGCATACCTTCTACAGTACCATCATTCACACTGCGATGTGTGATTTCAATATAATCAGGCAAAGAAGAATCATCTACGGCAAAGCCATGATTTTGAGATGTAATATATACACGGCCGGTACGAAGATCTTGTACAGGGTGGTTAGAACCACGGTGACCAAATTTAAGTTTGAATGTAGTGCCGCCATATGCTTGTGCCAATACTTGGTGCCCCATGCAGATACCAAAGATTGGTTTCTTACCAAACATTTTCTTCACTTCTTCTACTGCATAACCTAGATCTTGAGGATCTCCAGGGCCATTGGACAAGAAAATACCATCAGGATTAACAGCGAGTACGTCTTCTGCTTTAGAATCTGCTGGGAATACAGTTAAACGGCAACCAGCAAGCTCTAAGGATCGAAGAATATTTTCTTTTACACCATAATCCATTACAGCTACATGAAATTCTGCATTTTTATCGCCACGCATGCCTTGCCATTTTGTAGTGACGCGCATAACTTGGTCTGTAGGCAAATCTTGTTTAAATAATTTTTGAATATCTTCCATCGGATAATCAGCACGTACAAGTACGCCTTTCATAACGCCATGGTTACGAATAGTACGCGTAATAGCACGCGTATCTACATCATAGAGGCAAGGAATGCCATGTAGACGTAAATATTCGCTGAACAAACCTTCATTTTGCCAATTGGATGGGAAATCACATAGTTCACCTACGATAAAGCCTTTACAGTATGGTTTAGGACCTTGTGTAATAGCATTTAATGTACCATAGTTACCAACGAGTGGATATGTTAATGTAATAATTTGATCCGCATAGGATGGGTCAGTCAAAATTTCTTGATATCCAGTCATGCCTGTATTAAACACAACCTCGCCCACTGTAGGAGCGCCGCCTAATAGGGAACCTTCAAATACGGAACCGTCTTCCAGAACTAATTTGCCTTTCATTATAGGACCACGCCCTCCTTCATAACGATATTACCGTCTACAACGGTAAGTTTTGCTTTACCAGTAACAGTCATGCCATCAAATGGGCTAACTTTACCTTTTGTATAGAATTTATTTCTATCTACAGTCCATTGTTCTGTAGTAGAGAACACTGTAATATCTGCTGGTTTACCAACTTCTAAAACACCTGCATCTAGATGCATTAACTCAGCTGGGCGCGTACTCATGTAGTACACCACTTGGTCGATGCTAAGTTTATCTTGCCCATAAGCATTTGTAATAACGCCGGCCAAGGATGTTTCAAGACCACTAAAACCATTTGGAGCACAGCAGAATTCATGGTCTTTTTCTTCAAATGCATGTGGTGCATGGTCTGTAATGATAGCATCAATGGTGCCATCTTTCAAACCTTCTAGCAATGCTTGACGATGATCTTCGGAGCGAATTGGCGGTGCCATTTTGAAAGCTGGATTATATTCGCGCAAATATTCATCAGTAAAGGATAGATGTTGGCTTGTTACCTCACAAGTTACATTAACCCCTTTAGCCTTTGCACGGCGTACCATATCCACCGTATTTTTACTACTTACGTGAGCGATATGGATATGACCACCTGTCATTTCCGCTAGTAAAATATCGCGAGCTACCGCCAAATCTTCAGCTACAGCTGGACGTCCGATAACGCCCATTTCATAAGATACGAAACCTTCATGCATATGACCATTTTTAGTCAAGCTAATATCTTCTGCATGGTCGATAACCATTTTATTGAACATGGATGAATATTCCAACGCACGACGCATGAAAGCAGCACTTTCTACATAGTGTCCATCATCAGAATACGCTACAACACCAGCCTCAGCCATATCACCTAATTCAGCAAGTTCTTTACCTTCAAGGTTCTTGGATACAGCACCGATGAATTCTACTTTTACGACACCAGTAAGTTCAGCTTGTTTTTTCAAACCTCGTACAAGAGCCGCATTATCTACTACTGGTGTTGTATTCGCCATGGTCACGACGCGTGTAAAACCACCAGCAGCTGCCGCTTGTGTACCAGAATGGAAATCTTCTTTTGCTTCTTGTCCTGGTTCGCGCAAATGTGTATGAATATCGATAAGACCCGGTGCTACAATAAGTCCTGTTGCATCATATACTTCAGCACCATCTGCACTTAAATTTTGACCGATGGCTGCAATTTTACCATCTTTCACGAGAACGTCTGCTACTTCATGTTGTTGTTTTGCCGGATTGACTACCGTACCATTTTTAATAAGCAAGCTCACTACCGTCACCTCCATGAATTGTTAAGTACAATACAGCCATACGAACGGATACACCATTGCGTACTTGTTCTTGAATTACGGATTGATCCCAGTAGGCTACATCTGGGGAAATTTCAAGGCCACGGTTCATTGGGCCTGGATGCATAACCATAACATCATCTTTTGCTAGGCTTAATACATCTTTATTGATACCAAAGATACGCGCATATTCGCGATTTGTTGGATATAGAGCGGAGTGAATGCGTTCTAATTGAATGCGAAGTACATTGACAACGTCTGCATCTTTTACAGCTTCACGCACATCGTGATGAATGGTAACACCCATTTTTTCAAGTTCAGGATAGAGCATAGTACGAGGACCTGCCAAGTGAACGTCAGCCCCCATTTTAGTAAGACCGTAAACATCGGAGCGAGCTACACGGCTATGCATAATATCGCCTACGATAACGACTTTTTTACCTTCTAATGAACCTTTGCGTTCAATGATGGAGAACATATCGAGCAATGCTTGTGTTGGATGTTCATGGGCACCATCGCCAGCATTGATAATGATAGGATCAACGGCTTTTGTCGCATAGAGAGGAGCCCCTTCTGCACTACTGCGCATCACGATGGCATCCGTCCCCATATAGGACAATGTTAATAATGTATCGCGGAAGCTTTCACCCTTACCCATAGAGGAACCACTTGGTGTAATATTGATTACATCTGCCCCTAAATATTTACCTGCTAGTTCAAAAGAACTACGCGTACGTGTACTAGGTTCCATGAATAGATTGATAATCGCCTTACCTTTCAAATAAGGGATTTTTTTGTCATCAGACAAAACAACCTTCTTCATCTTTTTCGCTACATCTAGAATTAATTTAATTTCTTCAGGTGTAGCATGTTGTAACCCTAACAAATGTTTGCCATGCAAGCTCACTTGTCCCATGATTGCCTCCTAACCGTATAACAAAAAAGACCTCTTGCCCCAGGGCAAAAGGTCGAATAGTTTGCACAAAGAAGCCCTTGAGGGCGCTTCAACTATATGTCCTTTTTTAGCCTCTCTGGACCAATTTAAAAGGGATTTTGTAATGCTACAGTATCTCGTACTGTATATTGCACTTATCTCTATTCATTGTACTGAAATTACCTGTGAAAGTCAATGTAATTCCCATGAAGAAACACAAATCGGATGCCTCAACAGGCATCCGATTTAATATGTAAATCCACCGATTCGTTTACTGTTGTTTTCTGGTCAACTGATCAATAGATACCGCATTTTGTGTAGTATCTTCATCTTGATTGGCAGATGTATTAACATCATCTAACTCGGCAAAGCTACGACGTTTACCACCTTGTGCTGCAATACGCGCTGCTTCACGTTCTTCTGCCAATTTTTGACGTGCAATTTCTGCGTTTCGCTTGGCGATAATTTGTCGTTGTGCAGCTAAGCGGATTTCTTCAGCCCGTTGAGCTGCTTTTTTCTGAGCTTCCCGTTGAATATCAGCACGACGGCGTGCCTCTTTGGCTTGTTCTTGAGCAATTTCGTATTCACGGTACCGTTTTTCTGCCAATTGGCGAGCTTCTTCGGCTTTTCTAGCTGCTTCTGCTTGTTCCTTCGCAATCCGTTCACGCTCTGCTTTACGTGCTGCTTCTGCAGCGCGATTTTCTTCGCGGATGCGAGCTTCCTCAGCTTGTCGAGCGGCTTCCGCAATTGCCGCCAAGCGAGCCTCTTCAGCTTGACGAGAGGCTTCTACTCTACGCGCTTCTTCACGTTGACGTGCTTCTTCAGCTTTGCGTGCCTCTTCTTGAGCTCTCTCAATCGCTGCTAAGCGCTCTTCTTCAGCTTTACGTGCAGCTTCTTGTCGAGCCATTTCGGCCTTGCGCAATGCTTCCTGACGAGCTTCTTCGGCTTTTCTAGCCTCTTCAGTGCGTTTTGCTTCGGCTGCAATTCGATCAGCCTCTGCTTTGGCTTCTGCAGCCTTGCGTTTTTCCTCGGCCTGACGAGCCGCCTCTTGACGCGCCGCTTCTGCTTTTCTAGCCGCTTCTTGGCGTTCTGCTTCGTTTTTAGCCGCTTGTTCTGCCGCTTTGTGTTCTGCCTCTATGCGTGCAGCCTCAGCTCGTTGTTCAGCCAAAATGCGTTCTTCTTCAGCCTTACGCTGCGCTTCTAAACGTTGTGCTTCTAACTTTGCTGCATATTCACGAGCTTTTTGCTCGGCTGCTTCTCGAGCAGCTTGCTCACGTTCCGCTTTTTCACGAGCTGCTTGTTCGGCTGCGATGCGTGCTGCCTCTGCTTTTTGAGCATCAGCCTTGGCTTTTTGTTCGGCTGCAATACGAGCCGCTTCAGCCTTAGCCGCATCATCTTTCGCCTTTTGCTCTGCTGCAATGCGTGCTGCTTCCGCTTTTTGGGCATCAGCCTTAGCTTTTTGTTCAGCCAATTGTCGATCAGCTTCCGCTTTAGCACGTGCTCGTTCAGCAGCTGCATCGGCTTTTGCCTTGAGTTTAGCTTGTTCCTCTGCATCTCGTTTATCTAATTCAGCCTGTCTATCTTGAGCTGCTTTATGAGCAGCAGTTGCCTTTTCAGCCGCTAATTTAGCTGCCTCTGCTAATTGATGAGCTTGTTCTTCTTTTTGCGTCTTCGCTGCTACATATTTTTCTTCAATAGCCACCTTCTTAGCTGCTTCGGCTGCTTCTTTTTGCGCCTCTGCTTCTAATGCACGCTGACCAGCTTCATTAGTAGCCAATACGCGAGCATATTGAGGGTTTGCTAACGCTTCTGGTATCAGTAAAAAACGAACTGGTAAATTCGAAGCACCAGCCGGCATGAAATCGATGGTCAACGTATCACCACCGTAATAGTTCCCCATGTATCGAGAATCTAATACAGTATTATGACCTAATGCCATTAAACCATCATCACCACCGATATGATAGGTCATGCTTTCACTAGGAGCCTTCTGCCAACGACGTTGTGCTTTCACAGTAAAAGAACCCGAATAACCGCCGCCTAATGGATTGAAATAGAGGCGGAAAGGATCCTCGCCGCTTGTAGGAATTTTAACGGTATAAGAAATACCATAGTTCCCTGCGTCCTTAACATAAGCTTTATTATCGAGCTCATCCACGCCCTCTACAAAACGGTCTTCTCTATCATTGCCCAGTTCCACATAGGCGCCACCTAACGTGGTGTTATATTCTTTTGTTACTGCCATTTCGCGCTCAGCACCGGTGAAAGTACCACGCAACCGCACATGGTCTATAGGCAAATTATTCACCCAATACGAGGACTCAATAGAGTTCAGATTCATAGGAATCATCATAACCCGTGCAAATACAGGAGCACTTGTTTGCAAATCTACGATGCCTGTAAATAAAGCATCTTTAGGTATTGGGGAGTGTTCTAAATCGGTAAATACGAGTTGACGACTTTTGGGAGGCATCACAAAGGAATACAATGGTTTATCCGTCAATGGTTGCTCTAATTCCTTTCGTGATAAATCGCGGCCCGCCGCAAAATAATCTGATGTGGCGATGGATTTTA
The DNA here is from genome assembly GCF_000286635.1 of Veillonella sp. ACP1. NCBI lineage: Bacteria > Bacillati > Bacillota > Negativicutes > Veillonellales > Veillonellaceae > Veillonella > Veillonella sp. ACP1. The sequence continues at coordinate 39,574 of NZ_ALKL01000014.1, forward strand.
GTTCACGGAACACGGCAATGCCATTTGGTTCATTACCTGTATTCTCCAAGATAATGGCAATCTTATGAGGTTCAGCCATTTCATTTACATGGTAAAAGTAGATACGCCCTTTCCCATTAATGCTACCAGCACTTAAAACGCCGCCTACGGGACCTACATATTCAGGACTATCAGATAAAAGCAATGTATCCTTCTGCGCTTGTAATTCCGCTGGTAATGGAGTAAACGAAAAATATCCTATGGAGTTCAAATCAATATCGCTTGCTGCATGACCTGTTAATGCTCCCATAACTGCTAACATCGTCGCTAGCTTATATGTTTTCTTAAATAACATAATATTAAACCTCTTCCAGCCCCATAGGATCATATGTAAGGGCTAATGCTTCTAACTTTTTCAAACGATGTCCAATACCTGATTTAGATAAGGTACCATTCATCATTTCTTCTAATTCTTTTAAACTTGCTTCCGGATTATTCCAGCGCAATCTAGCTACAATTTTCAATTTATCCGGCAATGCATCAATACCTATATGCTCATCCAATATACGGATGGCTTTCACTTGACGTACCGCTGCATCTACGGTTTTTTGTAAATTTGCAGTCTCACAATTTACCTGTCGATTGATCTGATTGCGAACGGTCTTCATGATGCGTACATTTTCAAATTCCATCAATGCCGATTGAGCACCCATGACCTGTAAACAATTTGTTACCGCATCGCCTTCTTTAAGATATACCACATATTCTTCTTTACGCTCTGTCAGACCTGCATGAATGTGAAATAATTTCAATACATATACAATCTCACGTGCAAAAGCTTCATTGCCCGTCATAAACTCAAGATGGTAATCACTTTGTGGTTTATTAACGGATCCGCCCCCTAAAAAAGCGCCGCGCAAGAAGGCGCGTCGCGCCTCCATTGAGTGTAACCACTTCCGCGGCAACTGTTCGGTAACAGGCCACAATGCCAAATCTTCTAAGGCTTGGCGCCCCTCTTGAGATGGATCCACCGTTAATGTATACATATTCTTTTTCCGCAAATTTAAGCCTTGGCGCACCATAACATGGGTCGGCAATTCGTATTGTTTTTTAAGTATGCCTAGCAAACGTCTAGCCACCGCATTATTAGCAGTGGCTAGTCGTATACCGATAGCTCCCCTCATACCGAGCAATAAGGAACCACCCATGCGCAATAAGCAGGATGCTTCAATTTTCATGGCCACATCGGTATCCGTTTCAGGCTCATAGGCACATAATTCATTTTTTACATCTTCTGCAAAAGACATAGGTTTTCCTTTCTAATGATCAGCACGGCGTAAATAATATTCTAATACCCGTGGTTCCATATCTGATTTCATAGCATATATGATATCCATAAGGACCTTACCTAAACGTTCTGGGTCATGAATAGCAGGTTTTTCTTGGCTAATAAGCGTTGCTCTAACCGTGCGAATCCCCATGTCTTGTAAACGTTTAGAATCGATGGCCACAGGTTCTGAACCAACTGCGCTATACTGTTCTACCATTTGAATTGGCAAAGGTCCATCATTGGCGAGAACCGTATCGATGATGCCTCCCCCACTATGGTCGATGATAGCTTGTACGTGATCAGCCAATGTATAGCCAGACGTTTCACCAGGTTGTGTCATTACATTGGCAATGTAAATTTTATTGGCCTTACTAGCGCGCACATGGTCCGCGATTTTGTCAGTCAATAAATTAGGAATGATACTCGTATAGAGACTACCAGGCCCTAATATGATAACATCTGCTTCATCAATGGCGCGCAATGCAGCGCCTTCTGGTTTTGGATGTTCAGGACTACTAAATACGCGTTTAATCTTCTTTCCTGCGTGTGGAATATTACTTTCACCATCCACAATTGTGCCATCAATGAGTTCAGCACTGAGTTGAATAAATTCTGTAGACGACGGAATGACACGACCGCGGACACGCAATAATTTACTAGCCGCTTCGAGGGCCTCCTCTATATCGCCATCATAAACCTGTGCCAACGCCGTAATAAAGAGATTCCCAAAGCTATGACCAGAGAGCTCATTGTTCCCTTCAAAACGATAGCGGAAAAGATTTTCCATAACACCTTCTTGTTCTGCAAGAGCTACAAGACAGTTGCGTAAATCGCCAGGTGCAATCATTTTAAAATCTTCTCGCAAGCGGCCGGAAGAACCGCCATCATCGGCAACCGTAACGATAGCCGATAAATTAGATGTGTGAGCTTTCAAACCGCGCAATAAATTGGATAAGCCCGTACCACCACCAATAACTACGATTTTAGGGCCTTTATCAAGACGGATATTTTGAAAGATAATATCCGATACCTTGCTAGAGGGATCTGGTAAAACAGCACGGATAATGGTTTTAATAACTTTGCTAGTACCAACTAAAATCAAGACAGCCGCTATACCAATAAGTACTGCGCCCACTAAAATCAATACATTGTAATTATAATATCCCGTTAAGGAATAGGAATAGGCAAGAACAATGTCCTCTATATACGATAACCATTGATAGTTAAATAATAGTGAAATGCCTATGATTAATAAGCCTACCCCCAAGCTATAGAGAGCAAGCCAACGTTTTATATTAAGGCCCGGGATTAACCACCGGAACCAACGTTTTCGTAACATATAATCCCCTTTTAATCCCCTAGATCTGCTTGATGTGGATTAAAATCTTCTTCCACATTATTCTTCATCATATCCCGATGTTCCACCGTGACACGATAACCTTTTTCTAATAAATGAGCATACAAAGCCTCTGCCATGGCAACAGAGCGGTGCATACCACCTGTACAACCAACGGCTACAATAAATTGTGCTTTGCCTTCCTTCTCATAATTAGGCACAAGGAAATCCATAGTATTAAAATAGTGTTTTTTAAATTCATCCGTTACGTCAAAGGAGTGAATATAGTCGTTAACAACCTGTACACGCCCCGTTTTATGACGGTATTCTGGAATATAGAACGGATTTGGCAAGAAACGAACATCCCAAATCATATCTGCATCCAATGGCAAGCCGTATTTAAAGCCAAAGCTCACAACAGTTACGGACATGCCGTGTTTATCCGCCACTTGAGTAAAGCGTTTTTTCAAGTATTCCTTTAAGGATGCGGTTTTCATATCCGTTGTATCGATAATATAATCCGCTTTATGGCGCACAGAATCTAGAATTTGACGTTCTTTTCTTAGGCCTGTTGTAATGCGACCACTTGGTGCGAGCGGGTGACTACGGCGAGACTCTTTATAACGACGAATCAAGGTTTCATCACTAGCATCCATGAACACGATTTCATAATCTACCTTCATCTCATTCAAGGTCTCTAACGAAGCAGATAAAGCTTCAAAGAATTCACCGCCCCGAATATCCACGACGAGGGCCACGCGATTAGTGCGGACCCCACCTTGACGACAAATCTCACTCAGTTTCGGAATTAATACAGGCGGAATATTGTCTACACAAAGATAGCCCATATCTTCTAATGCCTGTAACACCTGTGTTTTTCCAGCACCAGACATGCCGGTTACGATTAATAAACGAAATGCTTCCATACCTTACTCCATTATAATAAATGTTCTTCAATCCAATGAGCTACACCGTCTTCATTATGATGCCCACATACCTCACAGGCTACCGATTTTACATGATCCACAGCATTTTCAACGGCTACTGAGTACCCCGTTTTAGATAACATAGATATATCGTTCTCTGCATTACCAAAGGATACGATATGCTCTAGGCCAATTCCATATTGCTGTGCTAACTGATATAACGCATCGCCCTTGGATACATGAGGTGCAATGATTTCTAAAAAATCCTGTTGGCTCCGCACTAACGTAGCCGTATCGCCTACAATGGGCGTCAATGTATCAATGATAGAATCTATGTTTTTAACAGTATCTATAGCAATTAATTTATTCGGCTCTTGTGAAAGTTCATACAAAGAATCGCCTAAAAATTCAGCTTTAGCCCCTGTTTGACATTCATATAAATCCGATTGCCAATCCTGATGATGACACAATAGATGATCATCTACATATGACTGAATATGCCAACCATATTGACTTGCTATTTTCCAAATCCGTTGCACCGTATCTAATGGCACAGTCCGTTCAAATAGCTTACGACCTGATTCTAATTCTTGGATGAGGCCTCCAGAAAATAATATCATCGGCACATTACCAAGCTGCAATGACATGCCAACAGGCTTCGCCGTTTGGTACATGCGTCCCGTTGCAATAGTGATACGAATGCCTTTCTCTTGCAATTGATGCAGAACATCCTTAGTATACTCTGACACCGTATTATCACTGCGCAACAATGTTTCATCACAATCGATAGCCACCATCTGAATATGTGAAAAAGAAGGATTCATCAGCAGACCTCCTTATATAATTACTGTATTTATCTATTATACCATTTATAAGGGGTGCAAAAAAAGAGACTCCCGAAGGAGTCCCTTTTATATTTGTAACTATCAAATTAGAATTTGTAGTTAAGTTCTGCACGGTAGAAGTCAGCTTTGTCAGTTTTAGCGCTGTCAGCTGTTTTCCAGTCGAAGCCGTAGTATGCGGACAAGCCAACGTTTGGTTGTAATGCATAGTCAACGGAAGCCATCCAACCTTTAGCGTTTTGGATGTATTTATGGTTCCAAGTGGAATCGAATACAGGTGCGTTTTCTTTAGCGTTGAAGTATTGACCTTTAACATCCCAAGAACCTTTTTTAGCGATGCTGTAGTCACCATAACCGATGCCTGCAGTCCAAGCTGTGGAGTCTTTAATGTTAGAAGCTTTTACCCATTCGCCACCAACCCAAACTTTGTCGAAGTTAGTGTTAGCATTGAAACCGTAAACGTTTTTGAATTTATTAAGTTTAGCGGAGCCACCATTATCTGCGGAAACACCTAATTCTTTGCCATCGTTGAAACGAGCATAGAAACCACCTAAATCAGCATGTTTACCTACTTTACCATTTAAGCCTAAGTATACTACTTCAGCGTTAGCATCTTTTTCTACAGTTGTAGTTGCTGCAGTCGCACCAGCTGGTGTATGGGAAGCAGTCATAAGATTGCTAGAAGTCAAGTAACCATAAGCAGCTTGGAAACCGATTTTATCGTTACCAGCGTTGAATTGAGCACCATCGAATGTGGAGTCATAAGCTAAACCAGCACCGAATGTTTGACCGAAACGACCAGCTTTAGCGGATACGCGTTCACCAAATTTATGGTTTACATAAGCGCGGTCCATTGTTACTGTAGAAGATTTGGATGCATCACCAAATTCATACGCACCTTTAATACGAGCTACTGCATCAGTACGATCGTTTACTTTTGCATTGAATTGGATACGAGCACGGCCATCAGTATTGGAGGAAGCATGTTCTTGGTCTTCCCATTTTACACGCATATCGCCAGTTACTTTTACGTTACCAACGCGGTCTTCCAAACGAGCTACACGAACGCCCAAGTTGTTCAATTCGTTGGAGAATTCATCAGCCAAACGGTTGATCATAGCTTGTTGTTCAGCGTTAGCGCGGTCTTGGTTAGCCATAGCTTTAGCTACCATTTGAGCCATTTCGTAACGAGTGATATCGTTTTGGCCTTTGAAAGTGCCATCTGGATAACCGTTAACGATACCAGCAGCTGCTAATTGAGAAACTGCTTGGTATGCCCAAGAATCAGGAGTTACATCGGAGAATGGGTTAGCTGCGAATGCAGTAGTTACACCCAAAACTGCTGTTGCTGCAAAGATTGCTGCGAATTGTTTTTTCATAGTTGAATTCCTTCTTTCTGAAAAATAAGAATAAAATTGTTTTCACAAGTTGCGATTCACAATTCATTCTAATTTCAAGATTTAGAATTCTCTTTGGAGTGTCCACGTTTCCTCGCCATAATTCTTCATCGAGATTTCAGTATGTTTTGCTTACCGCCTCTTGTTGCCATGATATTAGCACGAAGATTTTTTGATGTAAACCCTTTTTTCTCATTTACATTCTCATTTGAAAAATTTTATTTTTTAAAATCTTGGAAAAGTTAGATTTTATCTAAATTTTTTACAACTCAAAAAAATCAAAATTTTATACAAATTTATCCATTTTTTCTTATAATGATATTTATTCTCATCATAATTATTAAGCCTTACTTATTAAATATATTGTAATTATTTTTATTTATTAATATAAATTCACATTTGAGTCATTTTATACTCATACTACATATTGCATATTACTATTTTCACATACAAAAAGGAGCCCTCCAAGGAGGACTCCTTTATATATACTATTATATGTTATTAAGAGATGGTTTTCATAATAGTGTTTTTTGATTATCAATTAGAATTTGTAGTTAAGTTCTGCACGATAGAAATCGGATAAGTCTTTACCGCTTTGGTCTTTAGAGTTGAAACCGTAACCAGCGCTTAAGCCTACGTTATCTTGTACAGCGTAATCAACGGTTGCTACATAACCTTTGTAACCGTTATTTGTATTAGTTAAGTCATATGCTTGATCCCAAGTGGAGCTTACGATAGGTGCATTAGCTTTTTGGTTGAAGTATTGACCTTTCACATCCCAAGTACCTTTCTTAGCGATGTCGTAGTTACCATAACCTACACCAGCTGTCCAAGCTTGAGAATTAGCTACGTCAGAAGCTTTCAACCATTCACCGCCAACCCATACTTTATCTTTGCGGAAGTCTGCATTGAAGCCGTATACGTTTTGATGATCGGTAGCAACGCTAGCACCATTATGTTCTAATTTACCGCTAGACAATCTGGAGTAGAAACCACCAACGGAGGATTCTTGACCGATTTTGCCTTTAACACCTACATAAGATACAGATGGGTTATCAGATTTAGCATTGCCTTCTGCAGCGCCTTCCATCATGTAACCATAAGCACCTTGTACTTGAATTTTATCATTACCAACGTTCAATTGAGCACCGTCGAATGTATCATCGTACATTAAACCGCCACCAATTGTTTGATTGAAACGACCAGCCTTAGCGGATACGTTTTGACCAAATCTGTGATCTACATACGCACGGTCAATTTTAGCAGTTGTACCATTGGAAGCATCACCGAATTCATAACCACCTTTAACACGAACTACTGCATCAGTTTTATCATTTACTTTTGCATTGAATTGAACGCGAGCACGGCCATCAGTTAAAGATTTGCTACCATCTTTGTAAACGCCTTTGTCTTCAGAGCCTTGATAACGGATACGAGCATCACCAGTAACTTTTACATTACCTACACGGTCTTCCAATTTGGAAACGCGTACGCCCAAGTTGTTCAATTCATTGGAGAATTCATCTGCCAAACGATTAATCATTGCTTGTTGTTCTGCATTAGCTTTATCTTGGTTAGCCATTGCTTTAGCTACCATTTGAGCCATTTCGTAACGAGTGATATCGTTTTGACCTTTGAAAGTACCATCTGGGTAACCATTAACGATGCCAGCTGCTGCTAATTGAGATACAGCTTGGTATGCCCAAGAATCAGGAGTTACATCGGAGAATGGGTTAGCTGCGAATGCGCTTGTTACACCTAAAAGAGCTGTTGCTGCAAATACTGCTGCGAATTGTTTTTTCATAATAGATTCCTTCTTTCTGATATAGTCTTTTTGACTAACAAATTTAGAAAAAAATATATATTATCAGAAGACTGTACATCTAGTTATGATCTATATAAGAACATCCTGATGAGTATCCACGTTTCCTCTTCTTCTGTTCTTGTATATCACCACAACTGGGTGTGTTGTCTTTCTGTTATGTCAATATACATCCGGTCAACAAATTTGTAAAGCATTTTATGCAATTAAATATGATGAAATTTCTTTCATGAAATGATTTTATACAACAAAAGCAGTATTTATCTATATTTATCAAAATTAAATTTTACAAAATTTCATTTTATTTAAGTATAAAATAATGTATTTTAAGCTATCATATTATGCCAATTAATATGCAAAACTAATAAATATATTTTTAATTAATCAGTTATAATAAAAAATAAGACCTATCATCTCTGATAGATCTTATTTCATAAGCATTAATTAGAATTTAAATAACAAGTCTGCACGATAGTAATCATTTACCTTATGGCCTTCTTGTGTTTTGGCATGGAAGCCATAATATGTTGTAATACCTACATTTTTTTCTGGTGCATAGGACGCACTAAGCTGCCATGCTTTATAGCCTTCATGGCGAGTCTTACCATATAAGTCATTACCTTCATATTTTTGTGTTTTGAATACAGGAGCATTCTTTTCTTGATTGTAATAATCAAGAGCTACACGCCAGGAGTTTTTCTTAGTGATTTTGTAGTCGCCCCATTTAACGCCTACGTTCCATACATCGCTATTGTTAAGACCTGTTGCAGTCACCCACTCAGCATTAGTTGCGAATTTTCCACTATTGTATTGTGCATTAAAACCATATACATTGTTAAAATCATTAATAGTTTTGCCATTACCCATTTTAACGTTAGTAGTACCTACATGAGCAAACATACCACCTACATTTAAGTGTTTATTTACTGGTGCACTAAGGTTAATAAGCGCCATTTCAGTATTATTATCTTTAGAGGCCTTACTAAATCGACCTAGTGTTGGGTAACCATAAGCGGCATTTACTTTTACTTTTCCAACTTGTGTTGTATACCCAATACCATCAAAGTTACTAGAATAAATTAAACCATCACCAAAGCTTTGTGTATAGCGACCAATATCTACCATATGATTCTTGCCAAATTTGTGCTCTACATAAGCTAGATCAAAAGACATAGTATGATCTTTTGCTGCATCACCAAGTTCAATAGATCCTGTCGTTAATCGCGCTTTCACAGATGTATTCTTATTAACTTTAGCATCCATATTCAAACGTACACGAGCTGCAAATTTACCTTCCGAATCTAGATTATCAATGCCTTCCTTTTCAACATAGTTAATACGAGCATCCCCAGAAAACTTAACATTCCCTACACGGTCCTCTAAGGCGGCTACGCGTACACCCAAATTAGACAATTCATTAGAGAATTCATCAGCTAAGCGATTAATCATCGCTTGTTGCTCTGCATTAGCACGATCTTGGTTTGCCATCGCTTTAGCAACCATTTGAGCCATTTCAAAACGGGTAATATCCTTTTGGCCCTTAAACGTACCATCTGGATATCCATTAATGATGCCAGCACTAGCTAATTGCGATACGGATTGATAGGCCCAGCTATCAGGTGTTACATCAGAAAAAGGATTGGCAGCAAAGACTGTCGTTACGCCCACAACAGATAATGCGGCAACTGCTAAAGATAGATTTTTCTTATTCATCATCTAAACCTCTCAATAAAAAATTCACATAACATAAAAATAATATCAATTTTCAATATCATTGTAAACGATATTGATTATATAAATCATTCATCGTTATATGCATAAAAGAGATAGATTGCAAGCAATATAGTACTTCATATAATATATAAAAAAGAACGTACATTACAATTTAGTAATATACGTTCTCATATAAAGCATTATAGTATTGAGCTGTAACACGTAAAACTATACATTTTTATAGACTATTATCTACTATAGGGCATATTCTACAAAACCTAATACATGATCTACAGGTACAGGTCCGATGAATCGACTATCACTCGAGTGATTTCGATTATCCCCCATTACAAAAACATGTCCTTCAGGTACTACAACAGGTGTAAAACGGCTATAGTTCATTGTTGGATCTTTTGTATAAGGTTCTTGTAACTCTTCTCCATTACGCCATACGTGACCATCTTTAAACTCCAATGTATCACCAGGTCTACCAATCACACGTTTTACCCACACATCATTTGTTTGAGCAGATTTATCGATAACACTAACATAGTTCATCAATGGTTCTTTCACATCATCCGTCCATGTACGTTCACGGTTCACACGGCTATCAATGATAACGATTTGACCATAATCAGGTACATCACGCATAATATGTTGCCACTTGGTAACGATTAAATATTGACCATTATGTAATGTATCCTCCATGGATTCACCGGATACCCGTGTTGGTTGTACGATAAAAATATGAATGACCATTGCAATAACTAGCGCCAATACAATGGCATATATCCAATCTAATGTTTCTTTTACAAATTTATTATTCATTAGAGCCCCCTTAATGTCCACTCTTAGTAAAACGTCCACCAAATACATCGTGTACATCTTGAATAGTTATAAATGCTGATGGATCCACTTCATATACAGCATCCTTCAAACGCGTAATCTCTAAACGAGTTACAACTGAATACAATGCATGTTTAGGTGTTTTCAAATAACCACCTTCACCATATAATATGGTAACGCCTCGATTTAGTTTTGCATTTAATGTATCCGCAATTTTCTCTGAATTGTCTGCATCAGTAATAATCATAACACCCTTTGATTCCTCAAGGCCTGTAATTGTAATATCGATCATTTTATAGGCGATAAAATAGGCTACTAAGGAATACATAGCACTATCCCAACTATATACAAATCCGGCAGCCCCTAAGATGACTAAATTCATGGCCATTACAATCTCGCCTACAGAAAATGTAGTTCGTTTATCAAAAATAATAGCTACGATTTCCGACCCGTCTAAGCAGCCTCCATTACGTATAATAAGGCCTACGCCAATACCAAGTATGATACCACCAAAAATGGCGCCTAAAAAAGGATTGGTTGTAATCGGAGTAAATTCATGGGCAAAGGATGAAAATATGGCCATCCAAACGATAGAAAATAATGTAGATATGGTGAATACCTTGCCATTAATGCGATAGCCAATATACAAGAATGGAATATTAATTAATACTACAAATATACTAAACGATATCCCCGTAAGTTCAGCTGTCATCAAAGATATACCAACAACGCCACCATCGATGATATTATTTGGCACTAAAAATAGATCTAGGCCCACCGTATAAATCAGGGCCCCTATAATCATCCAAATACATCGCAGTAGTATACTGGACCAATGTATCTTTTTTATCACATTACTCATGTGTATCTCCTTCATTATATAATTTTTTAATTGCCGCTAAACGTTTAGCTTCTAAATCATCTTCTGCTTTACAGTCTTGAAGTTTATTATAATCCTCTTCCTTCAATTGTTTAGTATATCGCTTACCAATGACATAGGCTGTTAAATCATCTACTGGTTCAGGTGGAAATTGCATGCCTTTTGGTACGAATCTACGCCAACCGGTAGGTGGATTATATTGCCAATACAATTTTCGAGCCTCTTCAGTACTATGTGATTCATCGATCAAACTCGTCGTAATTTTATGATTGCGCCCAATTTGTTGTATAGATGGATACAAATGCTTATGATTGGTACCATTACCACATACGATATGATGTATACCAAGATAAGTACTTAATATACTTTCAAAGGAACTATTAAATGTCTTAGTTTCTACAATGGTTCGATATATTAACTCACCTGCTTGTGAAAGAATAGCTACACCGGTCTTTTCATTCCCTGGATCAACAGCGGCTATATACGATATATTATTCATACTATTTTCCTCATTCCTCAATACAATAGTTATATTTTATCACAAAATAAAAGACCTATGTATTAAATCTTAATACATAGGCCATTTATATAGAAACTAATTTGATTTTATAAGTTTACCCGTATCTGTCATCTGTGTAATACGCAATTTAATGTGTACAGGGCCAGATGAATATGTATCACCATCGGCATACGCCTCTACATATACCTTGCCATGTAGCATGCTAATGCGACGTATCGCAGAAAATAGTTCATCTCCAGGTATTGTACCAATATCACCGGACAACGAATCTGGTATAACCCCTTTAGACTTAGCCTCTTCATTGACTTGTTTCAAGAAACGAAGCATATTGACTTGAGCATTACTACCACCATCGATAACAGACGTAGCAATCACGTCACCTGATTTATAAATAAATTGTTGTGGATACACGTGAATCGTCGCAACTGCTGGTTCACCAGCAATGATATTACCAGCTGCCACCACTTGGATAACCATAGGCGTTTTGGATTCTTCAATTTTCGAGATGGCAACCTCTATATTTTGACGGTCCACGTACACGACGGATTCACCATGGTCTTCAACGCCTAAGCGACGAAGTACGAGCTTATTTGTATCTTCCACAATACTATTAACTGCATCACGCGCTTCATTAGGAGATAAACCATTACGCACTACTGCCTGTGCTAATAATTGGTCAACTTGGAATAAAATCGTACCTTCTCTAAGATGGATAATCCCCGTTTTTAACTCTTCTTGTGTTTTCTGCAAGTCGGCAATATGTTTTTCCATACTAGCCCGTGTAGCTTCCAAGGCAGCTAATTTTTTAGAGGCCTCATCATAGGAGGCTTGTAATGCAGATAATTCTGCCTCTGTAGCAACCTTTGCAGCCTCTGCATCAGCTAATTCTTGACGGCTTTGTTCAACCTCTTTGCGAATTGTTTCAATCTCAGCCATACGGTCCGCTAATTCTTTTTTATTAGCTTCCAATAGGGCTTGACCTTGTTCTAATTCAGCATTTTTAGCAGCTACTTCTGCTGTTAGCTGATTCATATCTGCCCGCAATTGATCCATCCCAAAAAGCGCAGTACGTACGCTTTGCGATGTAATTGTAAGAACACCAACCGTTGCAGCTGCAACGAGTAGACCTGTTACAATCGTTACAATAATCGATGTATGCTTAGGACGCAATCCAAAGAGGGACATTCTACGCTTACCGACCTTTGTTCCTAGTTTATCACCCATATAGGCAATAAGCCCGCCCATGATAGCGATAATAACGAGAATCTTTAATCCTACAAGCATGGTGTCCCTCCTTTCAAAATAAATTGTAATCCAACATACTATCTATTAGCGTGAAACACGCCAATTTAAATATAATCCGGCAATGATACCTAATGTATCAGGAATCATTGCTGCCATCCATGTTGGTAATGCACCACCCTTACCAAGAGCTCCGGCAAAGGTCATGACACCATAGTAAATAAAGATGATTAAAATACTGATACCAAATCCGATAGACGAACTAGACCTTTGTTTTTGCAAGCCCAACGGTGCGCCTACTAAGGCAAATACAAAGCTTGCCAACGGAATGGTAAAACGTTGATACATTTCCATTTCTAACTTATTAGAATTTGTATATGCAGCTTTATATGCTTTAATTTGATGACGCAATTCTTTAATCGTCAATTCTTCTGGTTTACGTTGATCTTGTTGTACTTCATTTGGTGTAGATTTAATTGGCAATACTTGTTCTTTAAACTTCATTGTCCGCTCTACACCTTCACCGGCCGATACGTCATAGATTATACCGCTATGCATGACCCATACTTGGCCATTCCATTCAGCATTTTCCGCATTTTCTACCTGTTGTAGTTCACCTTTGTCATTGAATTGTTGCACCGTAATCATGCTTAGTTTTTTACTTTCACTATCATAGTGTTTAGCATACATCAATGTACTAAGATTGTCACCATTCATAGATTTTAGCACAATATGATTTTGCGTTTGTGGCGATGCATTCTTCATAATTTCTTCGCGCACAATGGTTTGATACATATTGTTTGTACGTGGTACGACAAATTCATTAAATGCTACAGCACCAATAGAAATAAGCAAGGCTAAAATATATACAGGCATTGCAAGTCGTAAAAAACTAAGGCCACCAGCCCTCATAACTACAATTTCACTAGTACTACTTAGTCTGCTGAAAGCCATCAGCGAACCAAGCAATACAGACATAGGGAATGTCAATAAAATAATGCTTGGCATAGCTAAAAAGAAGGCTTTCATAACGAGTAGTAGCGGAGCACCATATTCTGTTATATATTGAGCAATGCGGAATAATGTACCTGTACCAATGAAAATACTGGTAAAAGCAAATACCCCAAATAGGAATGGACCTACAAAGGCTTTTAAAATATATTTATCTAATAAGCGCATGGTCCCTCCTATAATTTAAAATTGTTACCTAAATAATGTTCACGAGCAATTGGGTTATTGGCAATTTCATCAGGTGTACCTTCCAATAAAATCTTACCTGTGCTTAGAATATATGCCTTATCAACAATGCCTAATGTTTCTCGCACATTATGGTCTGTAATAAGAATGCCGATTCCTCTATTTTTTACTTGTAAAATAATTTGTTGAATATCGGCAACTGCAATTGGGTCTACGCCGGCAAATGGTTCATCCAATAAGATAAAGTTCGGTTCTAAGGCCAAACAGCGAGCAATCTCTACACGCCGCCGTTCACCACCGGATAGTTGCATCCCCTTGCGATCTCGCACATGACCAATATTAAATTCATCAATAAGAGAGTTTACAATTTGATCGATTTCATCACGATTTTTATTTGTTGTTTCCAACATGGCACGAATATTTTCCTCAACAGTCATAGATCTAAAAATCGATGCCTCTTGGGGTAAATAACCAATGCCTTCCGCTGCCCGCTTATACATCGGTAACATCGTGATATCCTTACCATCAACTGTAATAATACCTGTCGTCGGTTTTTCAATGCCTACAATCATGTAGAACGATGTAGTCTTACCAGCCCCATTAGGCCCCAATAGCCCCACGACTTGTCCTTTTTCAACATGAAGACTTACACCATCTACTACATTCCGACCATTAAATGTTTTGACTAGGTTCTTAGTTTCTATATACATACATTAATCCTTACTAGTTCGGTGTGATAACTAATGTACTACGTCCGCCTAATGTTTCCGCAGAGTTATCCTTCAAGTACAATTTTAACTCAGGCGCATTCAACACATTGCCATTTTGTACTGCATGTGCTGAGCCAGTAAGCAATACAACCCCATCATTTTGATTAGGCGTTTGCGTATATGTAGCACGATCTGCCGAACCAGATACATTTTTATCTGGATTATTAAATGTTACACCACCTTGTGCAACGGCGCGAATTTCTTTCAACCAACCTTCTACTTGGTTACCTGTTAATGTAGTGCCTTCTGCAATTAATTTAGCATTCCCCACTACCTTACCATATTCAGTATCAGAGTTGTACTCAACAGAGTCACCAAAGATTTGGCGATCATCCCGTTGCAAATGAACATCCCCCTCTGCACTAAACTGGTTATCATTTACACTATGTACAGATTGTGCTGACATGGACATATTATCACCAATCATGGAAACGCCACCTTCTAGAGATGCTTCACGAGTTTTAGTATTGTACCATCCATTCGCACCAGTCATCGTTTTATCTTGTTGTGTAATCACTACATTACCAGATGCCTCTGCACGACCTGTATTACCATCATAGGATAATGTATCCGCACTAATGGTCAACGGACCTTCATTGGCAGCCCAAGCGGTAACAGATAGCATCATCATTGCTGAGATTACAGCTAATCCCATATATTTTTTCTTATTCATCGCAATTCCTCAACTTTACTTTTTCGTCAATTTAGCATGACCAATCGCTTTGATTTGTTTCAACGACATATTACCTTCTAACTTATCACCAGTTAAAGTAATATCTTTTGAATCATAAGTGAAAGCCGTTTTTGATGTAAGCATTTTAGTTTTGTTATCAAAATGTAATGCATCGGTCTTAAAATTAGCCCCTTCCGTATTGGTAGCTGTTACACCACCATCAATATCAAGGGAACTATGATCGCCAGACAATACAGCATGAGGTGCCGTAATCGTTGTTGTCACATCATCTTGATAGAAAAGACCCTTTAAATTAGTGAGTACAATCGATTTTGAACGAGGGTCATACTCGATTTTCTCTGCAGATAGGGCCCATACCAACTTACCGTCCTTCTCTTCTTGAAGCTCGGCACCTTGGAAATTCACCAGTTGCCCATTATTAGCTCCTTTAGAAGAAGAGTCTCCAGAGTCGTGCAAAATGAACGCGATTAGACCAACTAGAGCAATGACGATAGCCACGACAATAGCGATTAATTTTTTATTGTTTTTCATGTGCTCTCTCCCGAATCTCTAGTTTCTTATAATAATCAACGATTTCGCTCATCTTAGTCATCCATCGATGTTGAAACCAAATCCACTCATCAGGATGTTCACGAATAAAGTCTTCTGTTACGCGTACACACTCTTCTGTCAACGTATACATATCTACATCATCATCGCCACTATTATTGTAATGTAATGGTGGCAAGATATGAACAATATGTCCACCTTCAGGCTTTCTAGATGTAAAAATTGGTACTACAGGAGAACCGAATTTTTTAGCAAATGTAGCCGGTCCTACAACAGCGGAAGAAGGTTGCCCTAAAAATGGCACCGGTAACCCGTGAATATATCCATCTTGATCGGCCAAAAAGCCCAACAATTTCTTCTTTTTCAATGCTTTTGCAGCAGAAACTATTTCATTACCACCGCTGGCAAACACATCGAGGCCAACCATTTCACGATATTCATTCATAAAGCGTGTAAATTGTGCATTAGGTTGTTTTTTTACAATAGTTGTAGATGGATAACCATGTGCAGCTAACGCAGCCCCCATCCATTCCCAGTTGCCTACATGCCCAGTAAGAACAATGACGCCTTTATCTTCTTTAATAGCATTATCCAAATGCTCTACACCGCGCATTTCGATATGCTCATTAATAAATTTCTTAGTCAAATTCGGCATATACAGAATTTCCATAACGCTTCGACCTAGGTTTTTGAATAGCTTTTCAATTAAAGCCTCTGCCTGTTCGTCATTCATATTCATGCCAATTTTTATATTTTTAATGCCTCTTAGCTTTTGCTTTTTTGCAATAACTCCATACAGGGGTCCTAAGCTAGCACCTATGAGCAAAATGAGCTTATACGGCAGTCGACATACAAGCCAACTAATTCCCTTAACGACATGGTATTGCCATTCATTATTCATTCTGCTCACCTCCTTTATTGACCATGGTTATGAGCCTCCATAGCATAGTCTTTTACGACTGAATCCCACATGTTTTGAGCTTTTAAAATATATTCAACAGCATCTCGCACGGCACCAGAGCCACCATTGTGATTTGATACAAATTGAGCCAATTCCTTAACCTCAGCCGCCGCATCTTGAGGAGCCATCGGCAAGCCTACGAGAGATAAAGCCCCTAGGTCATTTAAATCATCACCCATATAAGCTATATGCGCCAACTCAATATGATGGCTTTCACATAGAGAACGTAGAGCCTCCGTTTTATTAGCATGCCCCATTAATAAAGCATCAAATTTTAATTCCTTAGCACGCCGTTCCACCATAGGCGATGTGCGAGCCGTTATAATGCCTAGGGAAATCCCTGCTTTATGAGCAGCGGCTAGACCTAATCCGTCTCTTGCAGAGAAGGCCTTTATTTCTTCACCACTCGATGTATAGATTAATTTTCCATCTGTTAATACACCATCAACATCGAGGATAATCCACTTAATATTCATTACACGATGCCTCGACGAAGTAAGTCTGTAATGTGAACAATCCCCATTGCATGGCCTTCTTCATCTACTACAGGTAGTACTGTAATAGGACGAGGTTGATTTTTTTCCATTACATGAAGTGCTTCAGCAGCCAATTTATCCTTTGTAATAGTACGTGGCATATTCGTCATCATATCTTCAACTGGCCACTCTAAGAAGTTGCTACCAGAATCAAGACCGCGACGCACATCACCATCAGTTACAAGGCCGATTAAGTGACCATCTTCATCGATAACGCTAGTGGCACCAAGTCCTTTTTCCGTCATTACAAACAGAGCATCACGAACGGTTGCCCCTTTGTGTACAACTGGATTATCTTCACCACCATGCATAATATTTTCAACAGTCAACAATAAACGTCTTCCAAGTGAGCCACCTGGATGGAAAACAGCGAAGTTTTCCGGCGTAAAATGATGACGCTCTAGTAAACATACCGCCAAAGCATCGCCCAAGGCCAATGCTACTGTTGTACTTGTAGTTGGTGCCAATCCTAACGGACATGCTTCGCGTTCAACTTGCGCCAATAATACAACATCGGAATTTTTAGCCAATGTAGATTCAGGTTTTCCTACAACGCAAATCAATTTAGCACCTATGCGGCGCAATGAAGGCAAAATACCAATGATTTCACCTGTTTCCCCACTATTAGAAAAGGCAAGTACTACATCATCTTCAGTAATCATACCTAGATCGCCATGAACACCTTCCCCTGGGTGCATAAATAATGCTGGTGTACCTGTACTCGCTAATGTAGCAGCAATCTTACGACCAATATGTCCAGATTTACCCATGCCAGTACATACAACACGACCTTTACATGCAAGAATCATGTTAACAGCATTTACAAAACTTTGATCTAATGTTGTTATTAACTGTTCTATCGCTTGTGCTTCCTCATGAAGCACTTGAGCGGCCTGTTCTAAAATATCCAATACTATCGCCCCTTATCGTTTAACGATTTTATCAATAGCTACTAAGTCTTTTAATAAGTCTTCGAATTGATTTAAATATACCATGTTTGGACCATCGGAAAGCGCTTCTTCAGGATTATCATGTACTTCAAAGAATAAACCATCTACACCACTAGCAACAGCGGCACGTGCCAAATTTGGCACAAATTCTCGATTGCCACTGGATTTTGTACCAGCCCCACCTGGTAATTGCACACTATGAGTAGCATCAAAAATCACTGGATAATCAAAGGAACGCATAATAGGGAATGATCTCATATCTACAACGAGATTATTATAGCCAAAGCTAAAACCACGTTCTGTAAGCATAAGATTTTCATTGCCCGATTCTTTCATTTTATTAAGAACATTCTCCATATCTTTTGGAGCCATGAATTGACCTTTTTTTACATTTACGCATTTGCCCGTTTTAGCAGCACCGTAAACTAGGTCAGTTTGACGACATAAGAATGCAGGAATTTGGAGAATATCCAACACTTCTGCTGCTGGTTCAATTTGTTCAATAGAATGGATGTCGCTAACAACTGGTACATTCAATTCTTTTTTGATGGATGCTAAAATTTTTAGACCTTCTTCTAGGCCTGGACCGCGGAAAGAATTGAAGCTAGAGCGATTAGCTTTATCAAAAGAAGCCTTAAATACATAAGGAATGCCTAGGCGTTCACAAATTGCTTTAGCCTCTTTGCCAATTGCCAATGTGCGGTCGTAATCTTCGATTACGCATGGGCCTGCTAATACAAACAGCCCTTTACCGCCACCAATTGTCATATTACCAACGTTTACTGTTTTCATTTATTTCTCCTCTTGCTCGAATATTTCATTTACACGAGCTAAGTCTTCTGGTGTATCAACACCAACAAATCGTTTATCTGTAGTAATGACGCGGATGGAAAATCCATTTTCCAACGCTCTCAACTGCTCTAACGACTCTGTTTGCTCTGCTGCAGTAGGCTCCATCTTTGCATAGTCTAATAAAAATTGACGACGATATGCATAAATGCCAATATGCTTTAAAGGAGCATTAACAAAATCATGACGTGGATAGGGAATTAAGGAGCGGGAAAAATACATCGCATCATTTCGTTTATTAAGTATAACCTTCACCGCAGAAGGTTCATCATACTCTTCTTTTAATAAAGGGGTTGCTACTGTAGCCATTTGTAGATGTGCATCATCTTCAAAAAGTTCTCCTAACTGATCGATTAAATGCGCATCAATCATAGGTTCATCACCTTGTACATTGATGATAACATCTAGGTCGGTATATTGTTGTGCTACTTCAGCTAATCGGTCAGTACCAGTCGGATGATTGGCATCAGTCATAACAACCGTACCACCAAAAGATTTAACCGCATCATATACGCGTTGATCATCAGTAGCCACAATAACTACTTGTGGTTTCTTCGCCTGTGTAACACGTTCATAAACGCGTTGAATCATAGGTTTACCCGCGATATCTGCCAAAGGTTTTCCTGGCAATCTCGTGGAACCAAATCGAGCTGGAATCACACAACCAATATTCACAATAAAACCCCATTTCTTTTATTTGCGTATCTTATTATTATACACTAAATCTCTAAATTTTCTATGAATTCTTGTTTTCCAGAGATGAACTCAATACCTATGGATAGCACTAGAATCGGTATTTTCAAGTCTTCAATTGTATGCAACTGACTTAATTTAACAGCATCTTTTTCAGTAATCATAATCGCCTTGGCTTGATGAGCAAAAGCTTGCTTCCAGATTTCTACTACATCATCATCCGAAAAATCATGATGATCACCAAACCCCATTGTATGTACTACATCGTAGCCACAGCCTTCCAGCGTCTTCGTAAAGGATTTAGGATTACCGATACCACTTACGGCCATAATAGGTAAATCGCTATCAGTACCAATAGGATGTCCTTCATCACCATTAGCCCATGCCTCAAGTGTATAGACTGCACGTGGTTTATGAATGGTCTCATAAACAGGCTTTTGTGGCGCCATCCGAGCTAATCGCTTTCTAAGTGCTGCAACCAATCCTGGATCAACTTGATCTACTTTTGTAAGCACAATAATATCAGCTCGTGCAAGTCCCTCCATAGGCTCACGTAATAATCCTCTTGGCAATACATGTTCATAGCCAAAAGGATTCGATGCATCAATTAATACAATATCCTTATCTCGATGCAACGCTCGATGTTGAAAACCATCATCCATTACAAGATAATCAGCACCTAACTCTTCAATTGCTATACGTGCCGATTCTATACGATTACGACCAATAATTACACTAGATTTTGGTAGCACTTTCGCTAATAGCCAAGCCTCATCTCCACTTTCCTCAGGCTCTACTAAAATAGATCCATGCTTGGAAATAATTGTATTTTGACTATTATCTTTAGCTCTATAACCACGGCTCAATACAGTTGGATGAAAGCCTTTCTGTCCTAAAATATCACAGATAAGTCTAACCATTGGAGTTTTACCAGTTCCACCAGCTGTTATATTACCAACACTAATTACAGGTACCGATACTTTTACAACACCTTTATTTGCATCAAACTTTGCGTTACGCATAGTAACAGCTTTTTTATACCCCTTACTAAGAAGTGATAACCCAGCCCTGGCTACATCGCCTAAGATAGATTGATCTTCGCCGCTTACAATGCTCTTAAAAATATCTTCACCATTCATAGTAGGCACCTCCTTCCGTATCGATTACACCAATATTTCTTAAGGAATAATATGATGTGATTCAAATAGTTGACGTAATTCTTGCGTATTGCGACGCGTTGCACCACGATTTTCACGGATAATATCTAAGCAATTCTGCCCCATTTCTTTCGCTAATTCAGGGTGTTTACAGAGATGTAAAATCATAGTAGTTAAATCTTTTTGATTTTTAACTTGCTCACATGCATGTCTAGAATGTAAGAGATTAAAAATTTCCTTAAAATTAAACATATGCGGGCCCACAATAATAGGTTTTCCATGAGCAGCTGGTTCTAGAATATTGTGCCCCCCTGTTTTAACAAGAGAACCACCTACGAAAATGATATCGCCTAAGCTGTACAAACGACCAAGTTCCCCTATCGTATCAAGTACTACTACAGGAATTTCCTTATGCACCGGTTCGGTCATATCACTACGACAAATGGCTTCCAAACCATAACGTTTTGCTAAGGTCTGTACATCATGGCCTCTATAAATCTCACGAGGCGCAATAAGTAATCTTGCATTAGGATACTCTACTAAAACCTGTTTAAAAGATTCAAATACGGCTTCATCTTCACCCTTGTGTGTACTGCCTGCCACGATAATAGGATGATTATGACCAAATCCAAATTCGTCTAACAAGGCTTGCTTTTCTTCTTCGGATACTGTTGCATAGGTTTGATCATACTTCATATTGCCAGTAACAGTGATTTCATCAGGGTTCGCACCAAGCTGTGCAATATATTCTGCATCAAAATTTGATTGCATACAGAATCGTTCGATAGAGCTCAACATTTCCCGCGTGAAAGCACTAATATAGCGATAGCGTTTCATACTGCGATCGGAAATACGACCATTCACCATCATAACTGGAATCTTTTCAGACTCTGCGATACGCAAGAAATTTGGCCAAATTTCTGTTTCTACTAATAAAATAGCAATCGGTTTAATGATATGCAAAATTTTACGTGTTAAGTACGGTAAATCTAAGGGGAAGAAAATTATGCCTTCAGCTTCCGGTATAATTCGATGTGCCATCGCATGACCTGTGGCCGTAACGACAGATACAACGACTACCGCTTCTGGAAACTCTCGTTTAATTTCTTTTACAAGAGGACTCGTTGCAACAATCTCCCCAACTGATGCAGCATGAATCCATATCGCACGACGTCCTTCTATTTTTTTTAATAGTGTAGCAGGCATATATCCTGCACTTTGTTTTATACGCTCATAAAAACCATCTTCAAAAGCAAGACGATATAGGATAACCGGAATTAGGCCAATCCAGTAAAATATGAGCAATACATTATATATCCAGTACATGTTTATCCTTTATTAGAGAACTGAACGGAATAAAGATGGTTATATAAACCATTTTCCAAGGCTAATAGTTCTTGGTGAGTTCCCTTCTCTACCAACTTACCTTGATTTAATACAACAATTTGATGTGCATTTTGTACAGTGCTCAAACGATGGGCAATAACAAAGGCTGTACGACCTTCCATCAAGCGGTCTAACGCTTCTTGTACAAGTTTTTCACTTTCTGTATCAAGAGCAGACGTAGCTTCATCGAGAATTAAAATCTTAGGATTCTTCAAGATAGCACGTGCAATTGCAACACGTTGACGTTGACCACCTGATAATGAACTACCTCGTTCACCTACGATAGTATCGAGACCATCAGGCATCTTATCTACAAACTCTAATACATTCGCCGCCTTAGCTGCTTCGTAAATTTCTTCATCACTCGCATCTAAGCGACCATATAAAATATTCTCTTTAATGGATGCATTAAATAAAACTGTTTCTTGTGGTACTAACCCAATTTGATTACGTAACGATTTAAAGGTTACGTCTTTAATATCTGTACCATCAATTGTTATAGATCCACTCGTAACATCATAAAAACGAGGTAATAGATTGGCTAATGTTGTCTTGCCTGCTCCAGACGGTCCTACTAAGGCTACGCTTTCACCAGCCTTAACAGACAAGTTAAAATCACATAATGCCATTTTTTCACCATCGTAGGAGAAACTAACGTGATTAAAATCTACATCGCCTTTAATATCAGGCAATTCTATAGCGTTTTCTTTTTCCACTACATCGGCTTTTGTATCTAAAATATCAAACACACGGTCAGCTGCAGCCAACGCTTTTTGGATATTACCATAGACTTGGCTCAAACGCTTAACAGGATTTGATAGGTTAATAGCATAAATCAAGAACGCAATTAAAGAACCAGCTGTAATTGTTCCTGTAACTACGGAATAACCACCATACCACAGGATAACAGCCACTGCAATCGCTGCAGAGAACTCAACCATAGGACTTAATAAGCTAGTCAATTTAGTGGCTTTAATAACGGCATTAAAGTTATTTTGATTTTCTACTTCAAAGCGTTTAACTTCAAAACCTTCGCGAGCAAAAGATTTTACGACGCGAATAGCGGAAATTACCTCTTGTAAAAGAGCTGTAATATCAGCGATACGGCCTTGTACATCATGGCCAGCTAAACGCAACTTTTTACCAAACACATTTATGATAATCAGCACCATTGGCACCGTTATAAATGTAACAAGCGTTAATTTCCAATCGATGAGCAACATGGAAACTAAGGAACCAATTAAGGTAACGGACTCCGTAATAAGAGATATAAGATTATCCACTACTGCTGATTGAAGAGCAGATACGTCATTTGTGAGATTACTCATGATGACGCCAGTTTTACGTCGATCAAAATAGGATAAGGACAAGCGTTGTAAATGCTTAAAAATTGCTTCCCGTACATCGATGATAACCCGTTGACCGATATAGGACATATTGTAAGTCTGTCCATATGTGGCAAAGCCACGAATTAAAAATATCAAAATGATGGCCCCAACGATGAGATTGAGCATAAACATATTTTTATCTTGTAATACTTGGTCTACGACGTTTTTGATTAGCCATGGTACTACGAGATATGCTGCAGCTGCTACAATCATGCAAAATACAGCAAATATCATTCGTTTATAATAGGGTCTCACAAAATACAATAAACGTGAGTAACTATTCATTAGTTTTCTCCTTACCTAGGTCATAAATCAATTGAGCCACGCGATTAACAGCACCTGACTCACCTAGTTTTTCTTTGACGCTGCGCAATTCGGAGCGCATATGTTGATTAACTTGCAAATCATCTAATAGAGGCAAGACGGCATTCACTATAGCATCTACGGAGACATCATCTTGCAATAATTCAGGAATGACTTCCTTGCCGGCTACAATATTAGGCAACCCTACATGCGTAAGATTTACGACCATCTTACCGATGCCATATGTAATAGGCGATACCTTATATAATAATACAGTTGGCAACTCCATCATCGCTGTTTCTAGTGTAGCAGTGCCCGATGCAGCTAAACATACATCACAGATTTGCATCAAATCATAGGTGTGGTCTTCCGTAATCATTACAGGGACATTTCGTTCACTGATGAAAGCTTCTAATTCACTGCGCTCAATCGTATGAGCACGCGGTAAAAAGAACTGCACATCTTCGTGAGACTGTAACAAACGTTCCCCACTTTCAAGCATTACATCCAAGAGGGATAACACCTCTTGTTTTCGACTGCCCGGCATCAATAGAATGCGTTTTGCTTCTGGCCTAGCCCCAAAGTAGTCCATCGCCTCCTCCTTAGTCATGGATGGATGCACGATATCTACTAATGGGTGCCCCACAAATTCTACGTCACAATTGAACTTGCGATATGCTTCTGCTTCAAACGGAAAAATAGAGGCCACCTTTGTAACAAATTTCTTAATCGTCTTGCCACGGCTGCTATGCCAAGCCCAAATAGTAGGCGCTATATAGTACAATACAGGGATTCCTAACTGGTGAGCTACTTCAGCCAATTTCATGTTGAATCCCGGATAATCGATACATACGAGTACGTCCGGTTTTTCTTTCATCATGACCCGTTTTAAATAGGTGCGTAATTTAAAGAACTTTGGCAATGATTTTATGATTTCTACGATGCCAATAACGCCGAGATTTTTGATATCATATACGATACGAACGCCAGCTTGTTCCATCAAGGTGCCACCCATACCGAACATTTCTATATTGGAATCTATTTGTGAAAGCGCTTTGGCCACGCTAGCGCCATGTGTATCTCCAGACGCTTCGCCAGCAGAAAACATAATTTTCATCATAGTTCCTTTCTAGCATCTACAAATGCTTGATCTACAGCACAAATAATAATATTATGGCGATTAGCCATTTCTAGTACATCTTCTTGTTGTACAAATATCGTTTTTTCAGCCTCTACAGCCAAAACATTACAACCACTATCAATCATGGACATTAATGTCTTAATACCTACAGCAGGCACATCAAAGCGAACATCTTGATTTGGTTTTTCAGTCTTAACGACTACGGCCTCACCTCTACCGAGTTCACCGCCGCGCAATATGCATTTATCAGTTCCTTCAATAGCCTCAATAGCCATTGCTGCTTTATGCTTTACTACTACAGTTTGACCAATATCAAGCTTGCCCATCTGTTTAGCCAATTCAAAGCCGAAACAAATATCCTGCCATTGTTCTTCTGTCGGTTGTCGTTTGGTCAATACCCCAACCTTAGGCATGAATGGTTTCAAATACACAGTTTGATCTAGGACAGAAAAACCTTCTCGTTCAATTTCATCAACAATAGCGAGCATAATAGTATCATCTTTACGATTTTTCAATCGTTTAAGGACACCCAAAGTTTTTAAATCAGGGAAGGATAAGCCTTTATATAAAATTTCCTTTGTTACCTTCCCGAGCATAGTAAGCTCAGTAACGCCCTCTTTTTTCAAGGTTTTAAATATTTTACCTAACTTAGCCACACTAATGTTGTAAAAAGCATCCGCTTCTTTCTCTAATATAGGATCTGTATCAGGCACAACACTGATAACTACAACTTGATGCCCCAACATATGAGCAGCCCGCATGAACTCAACAGGTAAAACGCCAATACCTGCAATTAAACCTACCTTGGCCACGACTATACCTCCTATGTGAAGCCTTATATGGTCCACAATTTTTCGTCAAATCATTTGTTTTGAGTATAATTTTAAGACATACTCATATACACTATATTGTACTATAAATCACGCCATTTTACTATAATTTCAACGCTTTTCTAGCTATAAACGCATTGTATTTTCCTACATTCTTGCACAAAAAGGATGCGTCTAAAAAGAGTATAAAATAACCACAAAAAAACTCTACATTATATAAACATAATGTAGAGTTTCATATTAATCACGACGGGTACGCATAATGCCACGATCAGCATTGCGTAAAAAGCGTAATAAGTTTTCAATTTCAACGGAAGAATCAAGTTGCATTTCCATCTCTTCAATCGCTCTAGACAAGCTAAAGCCTGAACGATAAATGATGCGGAACGCTTGCTTCAAGCTACGGCGTACCTCTTCCGAAATACCTGCACGAGATAGGCCAACAGAGTTCAATCCGATAACACGAGCCGGTTGACCATCAGCAATAACATAAGGCGGAATATCTTGTACCACCTTAGCCATACCGCCAACCATAGCATTACGGCCAATTTTCACAAATTGATGAACACCAGCGAGGCCACCTATAACCACGCGATCTTCAACGATAGCATGACCAGCCAAGCCTGCACAGTTACTCATAATAACATTATTCCCCACAATGCAATTATGAGCTACATGCGTACACGCTTGTAATAAACAGTTATTGCCAACACGTGTTTCTTCGCCTTCTCCAGTAGCGCGGCTAATGGTAACGAATTCACGGATAACCGTTTCATCACCTACGTAACAATAACTTTTCTCGCCTTTAAATTTTAAATCTTGCGGTTCCAAACCAATGGATGCACCTGGATAGATTTCACAACGTTTACCAATGGTTGTCCAACCACCAATAACTACATTGGCACCAATCTGAGTGCCATCCCCTATTTCTACATTTTCCCCGATGACAGCACCAGGTCCAATGACAACATCTTTGCCCAGTTTAGCATTCGGATGCACTATGGCCGTGTTATGAATGTTGGATTCCGCATTTTCCATGCCTACAACTATCACTACAATCACTCCTTAAGTCTATTATACAAGGGCAAACATGTATTCACCGCTAGCACAAAGTTTATCGCCCACATAAGCGCGACCTTCAACCTTGCCCATACGGCCCTTAATTTTTACAATGTCTACTTCCATGCGTACAACATCACCAGGTTTTACCGGATGACGGAAACGTACTTTATCAATGCCTGTAAACATAGGTGTTAATCCACGATTTTCTTCAGGATATAATAAAGCAATGCCACCAACTTGGGCAATTGCTTCTGTTAATAGTACACCAGGCATAACTGGATTTCCAGGGAAATGGCCTTGGAAGAACAATTCATTGAATGTAGCATTTTTAATGCCCACAGCACGCTTCATTGGTTCCAATTCAATAATACGATCTACCAATAGCATTGGGTAACGATGTGGTAAAATTTCTAAAATGTCTTCATGGTTAAGAATCATTGCTGTGTCTCCCTTATTTCTTCTATTATACTATGAGCCAAACGAGAATTGAGTTCATGGCTCGATTTTAACGCAATTACATGTCCCTCAATAGGTCCCAATAAATATAAATCACCCATCACATCAAGGGCTTTGTGACGAACTAATTCGTCTTCAAATCGTGGAACAGATAAACAGGTTGTATCATCGTATACAAGAGCATTATCTGTACTGCCACCCTTTGCCAAGCCCATGGCTTGCAATTGTTCCAATTCTTTTACAAATCCAATGGTTCTAGCTCGGGCAATATGTTCTTCAAAATACTCAGGTGTTACATCAAAATCACATTGTTGCGTACCAAGCAACGGATGTGGATTAATCGATGTGAATGTAACGCGATATCCATCATAAGGTACAATAAGAATAAATCTATCGCCATCATAAATGGAATGACTACGTTTCACCTTATACACATGTCGTTCAGCTTGTTGTTCTTCAATTCCCGCCTGAAGGATTAAGTCAACAAATACGGCACTACTTCCATCGCCAACAGGTGGCTCAGGAGAGTCCATTTCAACAAAGCAGTTATCAATATTCATAGCACTGAATGCAGCCATTACGTGTTCAACAGTGAAAACCTTTGCTTCACCATGTTCCAAAGTAGTAGCGCGCATAGTGTTCGTCACATTATCAATGTGTGCTCGAACGGAGGGGGCTCCCTCTATATCTGAGCGCACAAACACAATTCCTGTATTTTCAGGTGCTGGCTTAAAAACCATGGTTACAGGTTCCCCGCTATGAAGGCCAATTCCCTTATATGAAATAGCCTGTTTAATTGTTTGTTGGGGCTTACTCATAAGAATGTCCTTTCATAATCTAATTCCATGTCTACTATACACCATACTGTATTATACCCTATTTGCATAGCTGTTACAAGAATATAGGACTATTTATCAACTGACTAGATGTAAAAAATCGGCATTGCAAAGCTTTATTTTAAGACATCTGCAACGCCGATTATACTTTTTATATTTTTTTAATGAAACACATCTGGTGGAGTATCAATCTTGTCACCGTAGTAACGACGAGTCCATTTCCAACGATTATGTAGCCAGAACCAATCTTCTGGATAACGACGAATATAATCCTCAATAAATTCATTGAGCTTAATCGTAGTAATTGCTACATCCCGTTTCTTATCATCTGTTTTTTCTACATATAATGGTGGATGTACTTCAAGTTCATGTTTTCCCGTATAAGGGCTATAGTGCATGGTCACAAAGATGATAGGTACATCTTGCATACGCCCTAATACAGCAGGACCATCTGCTGTTAGTGTTTCATAACCAAAGAATGGTACCAATACACCATTTTCTCCAGGATCCTGATCCATAATCAACCCTAAAAAAGCACCGCTTTTTAAAGCTTTCACCATATCGCGCACACTCGTCTTATACATCACATGTTGATGCATAAGCTCACGATATTCATTGATAAATTTATCTGCATCGCCGTTTTGTTTTAGCGCTACAGAAATTAGAGGGTACCCTTCAGAAGCCAGTACACCTCCAAGCAATTCCCAGTTACCGCTATGAAGGGCAGCCAGAATAGCCCCCTTGCCATCAGCTAAGACTTCATCCAAAATATCCTTATTGGTAAAGTTGACCATATCTTTATAGCCGCCATCTTTAATTTCAGGGTATCTCAATACATCGATAATCATACGACCAAATCGAGTCGTACTCGCCTTAGCAATTCGTTTTGCTTCAACAGGATCATCAGTGATTTTACAAAACAAAATCTGCCCGATTGCCAACCGCTTCCGTTTAGGAGGCACAGCAAGCCAAGCAATTTCACCAAGCAATGTACCTATTGCATACTGCCAACTATGAGGCAACATGCAAATAAAGGCACTAAACAACTTCATAAACCTATACATAAACGTATTAGCTCTCCTTAAGCTGCGCTTTTAAAGCATCGATTTCCTTCTGCAATTGTTTTACAGTTTTTACCATTTCTGGTAAGCGATGTTCATAAGCGGACAGTTTTAACCATTCCTTATGAGGACGCATTGGGTAACCAGCCATAACAGCATCTGCTGGTACATTACCAGTAATACCAGTTTTACCAGCAAATTTTGCATTGTCACCTATTGTAATATGCCCTGTACAACCGGTCTGTCCTGCAAAAATTACATTATTTCCACATTTCGTACTACCTGCAATTCCCACTTGTGCAATGAGGAAACAGTTTTCACCAATTTCAACATTATGTCCCAAGTGAACTAGGTTGTCAATTTTTGTCCCTTTTCGAACTAATGTAGATCCCATAGTTGCATTATCGATGGTTGTACAAGATCCAATTTCTACATCATCCTCTAAAATGACATTACCTACTTGAGGAATATGCGTATGTACGCCATTTTCAGTAGCAAAACCAAATCCTTCACCACCGATTACCGCTTTGGCACGTAATACGACACGATTTCCTAATATACAATTTTCATGAACAACGGCGCCAGTATATATATCACAATCATTACCAACACGAGTATTATGACCAATATAAACATATGGACGAATTGTAACATTATCACCAATCACTGCATTATCATTGATAACACAATAGGCACCAATAGCAACATTATCGCCTAGCTTAACATTCTCACCAATGATTGCAGTAGGATGGATTTCACGTGGTATTACAACAGGTGGATGAAATAATTGTAATACTTGTGCGAAGGCAACCTTTGCATTATCTACAATGATTTGTGTCATCGGTGCATTGGGCGCTTCTTGCTCTAAAATTACAGCACCAGCTTTACATAAGCCAATGTGTTCCACATATTCACCAATAGCAAATGTAATCGATTGAGGTGCCGCTTGTTCAAAGCCACGTGTTTCTGTGATTACTAGCGATTCATTACCAACCACCTTACCACCAATAAGTTGAGCAAGCTCCAGTACGGTCTTTTCCACTATTAAGTCCCCCCCAAGTGTTAACTAAACTATTGCGCAGCTCCAGCAGGTTGCGCTTGTTGGGCTTCACCTTGTTGAGCATCACCTTGTTGCGCTTGTTGAGCTTCTTGTTGGTTCGCTTCATTTTCTGCAGCTTTAATATCTTCATCAGATGCTTTGCCCATTTTATTGATTAAGTCATCAGTTACATCTACGCCGCCACCAACAACAGCACCTTTAAGCAATACTACATCTAGCTTTTTCTCTTTAGCTAATTCATTAACTTGTTGATCAATATATTGTTTCAACTCTTGATTTTTTGCAGTTGTGAAAGCATTAAAATCTTGTTTTGCATCAGTCGTAACTTGCGCTTTAGATGCTTCATCAGCAGCATCGATTTTGGCTTGAAGTTCTTTACCTTTTGCATTAATTTCTTTGTTAATCTCAATAGATTTCGCAGTTTGTGTCACAACTTTTTGGGAATCTACATAGCCAATAGTATTGCTACCACAGCCACCAATAATTGGCAATGCCATAATCATTGTTGCACCTAAAATTAAAGATTTCATTTTCTTATTCATCGTATACTCCTTACTGAACTCGATATGACGCTTTCACAGCATCTGTTATATCTAGCCCTTTGATATTTCCACCATGATCAATCAAAACAAGGTCTAAATGACGTTCTTGAGCAATAATAGCAACGCGCATCCGCACGTCTTCTAAAATGGCTTCATGAAGTGCATTTACCTCTGCCTCTTTATCCGATAATTTCTTTGCCCAACTATCGTTCCACTCTTGAGGAACTGGCAAATTATTCGTCGATACAATCGCTTTAGCTTGATTTTGCATCATTGTATCGCGTTTCTTTGCTAGTTCAGCTTGTACAGATTCGGCATATTGTTTAAGTTCTTGTTCCCCTGCATCACGAATAGGTTTTAATTCTGCATCTACTTTAGCCCGTATAGTATCCATATCAAAATTGGATGGTTTACGTTTAGCCAGCAAGCTTTGAAGTCGGCTTTCCAATTCAGCTTTTTGTGCCTGAGCAGCTTCTTTCTGCGCATCATCGATATAAACACGGCTATCAAAAGCATATAGTTGTAATTGTAGATTTACAATCTCCAAGTCATATCCCTTGTTAACAACCTTGAGCTCTTTCATGTATTTTTGTACCAGTTCAGCCCGTTTAGCATCTAGCTGTGCATTAAGTTGATTTTGCTTTGTAGCGATACGCGTTTGTAATTCAACATTCAACGCATCTGACAATGTTGTGTCTAAAGACAAGGATTTAAGCTGTTCGTTCTGCAAATCAGACTTAGTATTTAACGCCTCTTGTTCTAAAGCATATTGCGCTTTTAACTGTTCTAATTCGGTCTTTGCATTCTTATAATCTTCATAAGACGGATTAAACTCTAGTACATCATCAATTTGTACTACCCCAATAGACGGCCCTTCTGAAGATTGACGATTAGTAATAAATCCATAGCCTCCATACATCGCAATCAGTGCAGCTGCTAAAAACAGAAATAATCCTATATACCGTTTATTTAGCTTCATACTGCTCACCCTTATCCGATTACCTTTGTATCGTTATTATTTTGCATCAGATGCAAGTTTTTTTAGTACTTGGTCAGTAATATCTACACCGCCATAAAGAACTGCGTCTTTAGGAAGAACTACAGATAAACCCTTAGCATTGCCAACAGCTTTAGCTGCTTCCATGGTTTGATCTGCCATTTGTTTATTCATTTCTTCCATTTTCTTTTCTACATTAGCTTGTGCTTCTTGCTTAATTTTAGCTTTAGTAGCATCATCTTGAGCAGCATCTACCTTCGTTTGCATATCTGCAGCTACTTGACTACGATAATCAGTAAATTCCTTAGCAGCTTTTACATATACAGGGTTTTCAGGATTATCCAAACGGCTCATATCGATTACACCTACATTACTAGCAGCACTAGTACCAGGTGTAGCCATTTGAGTATAGGCTAACGCACCAATACCGATAATAAAAATTGCGGCAATAACAATGGAGAATATTTTCACATTCTTCTTGTTATTCATCATTCTCATCATAATGAACATTCCTCATTTCTGTTAATCTACGCACTATGAGTGCCATAATAGAGATATTGGTGAAAGCCCCCTCTATAGAAGGTGCTTTCACCATAATATGTCTCAATATTAGAATTGTGTACCGAAGCTGAAGTGGAATTTCTTCTTATCCTTGCCAATACCATAGTCGAGTTTAACAGGACCGATTGGTGTAGTGATTCGAACACCGGCACCAACGCCATAGTTAAAGCTCTTAGTATTTTTATACCAAGGAACATTAGGAGCATCCCAAGCATCACCGATATCTGTAAATAATACGCCACTTACCTTTTTCACGATAGGGAAACGGAATTCCAATGTCGCATTATACATATTTTTACCGCGGAATTGATCATCTTCGTAACCACGTAATGTATCTGCGCCACCTAATGTGAACAATTGGCTATATGGTGCATCACCTTGGATGAAACCACCACGTGCACGGAATGCCAATACATTTTTGGAACCCACTTTTTTGTATGCACGCATTTCAGCTGTGAATTTATAGAAATCAAAATCACCGCCTAAGCCATGACCAGCCCATTGTGCAGTGTAGGAAATACGACGACCACGAGTTGGTTCATAAATATTATCGCGGGAGTCATATACCTTTTGCCATGAAATGGAATTGATGCGACCAAAGTTTTTACCTACATAATCCATGCCGGCAAAATCATATGAGCCGTTATTCCATCTATTATTAGGACCTGCACCAGTACCCGCATCATAACGGAATCCAGAGCTATCGTCATTATCCCATTTGTATTTATCAGAGCGGGATTCAAGTGTTAAGTAGTCGCGTGTATATTCGCCTGTTTGACGACCAAAGGAGATATTAAAGCCTTTGGATTTTTTGTTGTATTCTGCTACTTCGCTACCATCGCTATCATAGTCAGTGTATTCATCTTCACGGTTGAAGAAGGAGAATCCAAGAGAAGTACCTCTGTGGTCAATCCAAGGTTTCAAGTAAGAAATTTGGTAGTTTTTATATTTCTTCTTACCACCGATTTCCCAGTGAACTTTAAATTTATCACCTGTACCGCGAAGGTTATCTTCACCAAATTCAACGATACCCATCAAGCCATCGGATTTAGAATAACCTGCACCTAATGTGATTGTACCTGTTTTATGTTCCAATACGTCAATTTCGATAATTACATTGTTAGGATTTTTTTCACCTGGTAACATACGTACATTTACATCATCAAAGAAGCCCAAGTTGTACACGCGTTCTACGGAACGACGAACTAAGAACTTGTTGAATGGTTTACCAGTTTTTTGTACGAACTCACGAGTGATAACTTTGTTTCGAGTTTTCTTATTACCAGCTGGTACAATATCTTCTACAATGCCTTCCACGATATGGATATGAATCATACCATTGTCATCTACAGCAATACCGTCTACATGAGCTAACATATAACCATCACGAGCATACGCTGCATTGATACCTTGTACCTTTTGGCCTACATATACGGAGTTCATAATTTGGCCTTCAGGAATTGCCATATATTTAGTTAATACATCGGATGTGTATACAGAGTTACCTTCAAATACAACACCATGTACTACAGGGTTAGTCACAACAGCAAAGTCAATTTTCACGCCTTCCGGAACAGATGTAAAGACCGGGTTCACTTCTGAGAAATAGCCACTGTTACCCAAATTTTGTACATCTTTAAATACACCATCAACGGAAACAGCATCGCCTACCTTTTCAGATAACAATGTCATTAATTGCGCCGCTTGATCTGCAGGAATACCAGAGATAGATAAGCCTGTAATTGTTTTACCTACAAATGGGTTAACAGAATCAGCACTAACAGCAGTAACGTATTGAGCCTCAACAGATGTTACAGCTTGTGCCTGACCGTTTTCTGCAACCTTATCCAAGTCTGTACCTGCTGTAGTTTTGGAAACCATTTTAACTTGTTTATCGTCTGTTTTTAAAGCCCCGTTATTAACGGTAACTGTACCATCAGAACCTTGTACAACAGTACCATCAGTGGATAATGTAGTGTCACCACGAGCAGCTAAAATTGCCGCATCAGTATTATCTTGTGTATTAGCACCCTTTTCTGTACCCGCATTGTATACAGCTGCTTTAGTCGTTGTATCATCAGTAGTTGCAGTATCTGCTGTAGCAGTTGCATTCATATCTGGTGTATAGCCTGTTTGTACTTCTGCAGCAAACACACTGCCAGTACCCATAACAGCAGTCAACACAGATGCTGCTAGCATACGTTTATAGGCTTTGCTTGTTAACATAAAATCCTCCTAAAATTATCCCTCTTTAAAGAGTATTAAATCTTTATTATTATATCATATAATACTGGGAATTAGTACTACTATAATTCAATTTTATGAAATTAAAATGACTATAATGAAGCTCCTTATTCAGATTCTTCATTATAGTCATCATTGCTAGAACTCTCGTGTCCAACGTCCACCAATATAGGTACTACCTTGTGATGTATGCCAAGCATTAAACTTAACACTTCGCCGTAACGAGTATTCAATACCATATTTATTTTGTTTATTATTGATACCTTGCGTATAGGTGATCATCGTTCTCGGCAAGACATATTTGCCGATTTCGATATTATAATTTCCCGATGTTTCCCTACTAGTAGGTTCATTCGGATCTATGGAGCCTGTCGTAATATTAACACGATCTAAACCTAATGCATTTTGCACTGCATCTTGTACATAGCCAAAAGCAAACATTTGTGCACTGGCTACCGCTAATGCATTCGCATCTTCATTGGTAATTGTACTACTATTCGATGGTTCACCACGACCGAAGGTCAACATAGAAATGATTTGCTTACGCGATAAACTTGGTTCGGATTTAAGCGTTAAATCCATATGATCCACAGTACCTTTCACGCCGAGATGGATATTATAAGTACCTACATTTGTTTCCGCATCTAGTTGAAGCATAGGCAAATACGTTCCAGATGTAAAAGTTGCAGTCCCCTTTGTAATATCAAAGGTATGGCTTAGATATTTAAACGTACCACTCACCACGTTAAACTGTCCACTAGAGGTAGGATTAAATACAGAGCCCCCAAAATGAACATCTCCACTAATACGCATATTATACAAAGTTCTATCGTAGAGTCGTACATTTTTACCAGCATGTACGTTAACATCAATCCCCAAATCACGCGTGCTTTCACTAGTTTCTAAGGAAAGTGGAATTTTGAACTTCATATTCTCTAGATTTAGATTACCCATAAGTGTAGGGATTCCCTCTTTTTCAGCTATATAGAGTTCTCCCTTTAATGGACCTGAAATATACTCGTTAGATAAATCTAACCCATCCAATTGAATGGCTGCACGGTAACTAGTCATGGTATGACCTGTCCAATTAACCTTCGCTGCTAAACCAGCGGTCCCTTTGCCCGCAGATATGCGAGATTGAAAATCTGCTTGTTGACCTGAGAAAATTAAATCCCCATCAATATTCTTAAGCTCATTTCCTACAGTCTTTATCTTCATGGTACCATTTCGAACAGATACTGTACCGTACGCTTCTGGTTGATCAATAGTTCCTGTTACATGAACAACACCTTTTAATGCCCCAGTTGCGTCTTTCACCGTAGGAGTAATCAAAGGGATAACAGCCATATCAGCCTCATTAAAGTCAATAGTCATATCCATCGCTTTAGAATCATTTGCATCGAGATATCCAGTCGTATACAACGCGGCTAGAGGAATCTTGCCATATGCACTTAGCTTATAGTTTTCTTTAACCCCTTGAATACGTTGAACGTTAATAACCTGATTTTCCATGGTTGCCAATACAAAACCTTGATCAATATCGATACCGTTATAAGAACCATTGGCAAGGCTCGCGGATAATTCAACCTTAGGATTTTTTGTAACCCCTGTCATATTGATAACACCGGTAATGGAACCAGTTGCATTAATATTATCACCAATAAGCGGTAAGAATGGTTCTATATCAACATCGCGAACTGCAATTTGTAAATCTGCATCACCATCTAAATCAACAGTACCACCAGCAGCAATAAGTCCATCATCAACAGGTAATTTTAATGTTCGAATTTTAAACTTACGATTTTCTAGACTGGCATCTATCTTTGCATCGCCTACTACCTTAGTATCAATAGTTACATCCTTAATTGAACCCACCACATTAAGGCTTGGATTGCCATAGGTGCCTCCTAAATCAACTGTACCACTCAAAGAACCATCCAATTTATCCACCGGTTTTCCCAGTAGGGATAATAGATTGCTTACACGACCATTTGTCACCTGTAATGTACCAAATAATCGCTTATCGCCCACAGTAGACATACCTGCACGGGCCATATAATGGCCACCTTGTTCTTCATCAAATTCAAATTTTTCTAAATTAACAACGGTTTTATCTGCATATAATGTACCAGAAATGTTGGTGATACCTTCGCCATTAATAGTTAAGAAGTTAGATGTAACAGATCCATTAAAATTAGGATTGTATAAAGAGCCTCCAATATGCCCCTTAGCTTGTACATAGCCTTTTACATCATAATCAGTATTGACTAATAACCTACCAATATCTATATCTTTACCTTCTAAATCGATATTTAGGGCATCTTCTGACATAGTACCAGAACCTTGAATGACAGCACCATATCCTTGAATAGTAAACTTAGGTAATGTAAGAGTCTTATTTTCTAATGTATAATCTGCCTTTGCATCACTAATCAATTTGCCATTATAAGAACCATCATATAAATGAACATGGCCCTGAACATATGGATTATCTAAAGTACCACGAATCTCATTTTCAGATTCAAACCACCCAGTAAGCGGAACATCAGAAAACGGCCGAATCAAGTTCTCTATCCGGACAGCTTTAGCACGCGTCCGCATATTAAGTGCATTAGAATTTAAATCAAATGTACCCCCTACAGTAATGGCACCATCTCCATCACCTATAGATGTATCTGTTAATTCTAATATATGATTTTTAATAGTAAAGCCTGCATTAATGGAATTAAAGTGAGCCCCACTATAGATAATCTCAGGACTTGTAACACTACCTGTTACAGATGGATTATCTAAACTTCCTGTAATAGAAGCATGGCCTGTAATATTGCCAGATATACTATTACCAACAAGACTTGAAAAATTAGATGCATCTAATGAATCCGCCGACAAGGATAGATTCAATAGATTATTATCAATCGTTCCATATCCACTAAGTTGGCCATTTCCTATCGCCCCCGTAACGGCTATATTTGTCAAGGCGCCTACATTATTAAAGCTAACGCGAGCAGAATCAATAGATATACCACGCACGGATAGACTCGTTCCCACTATATTACCTTCTATGGAGGTAATATCACTATTTTTTCCTTTTACAGAAAATTCTCCATTCACAATACCAGATGCCTGTGTAGATAAATTTTGTGTAAATGGAGCTATTTCTGCATTATGAATCGTACCATCAATGGAAAATTCACCACTATCAATGCCGTATTGTCCTTTGGCTTTTACGCTACCATTACCAATGTATAACGAAGCATCGTGAATATCCACTGTACCATCGAAATAACTAAAATTAGCCTCTCCACTATCGATATGATAGCTATCATACGAGATGGCATCACTCTTTATAGAACCAGATACATAGGGATTAACACTAGTACCGCCGATATGAACACGGGCACCTACGTTACCAGTAATTTGATTTTTGGTGAAAGCCTCTAAAGCTACGGAATCAGCAACCGCATTTAAGTTTAAACCAACCTCATCCCCTAATGTTACCAAACCATTCACCTTAACGGCTTGATCGTTTACATACCAGCCACTATGACTGATTAAAACAGTATTATTTTGGAAGAAAATCTTACCATTGCCCTGTCCAATTTGGTATGTAGTAGACCCGTTTTTATAGGTACCACCTAAGCCATCAAAGGCTAAATTACCAGACATAGAATACTTGCCATCACGCCCCGTAATCTGCGCTTTTACATCATGTAATATACCAGATGTTATAGAGAGATTTTTATTGGATGGAACCATATTCATAATGCCTGATATATCAACAGACTCGGCTCGAACAAACAAATCAAAATCATCCATTTTATTCATGTTGATAGAGCCATTAACAGCGATCGAATGGTCATCTAAAAGTCCATTTAATGCCCCTTTTGTCATACCATCAACATGTAAGGCTATATTTCCATCTAGATTGGATAGCCTATGTACATTGCCATCTTTAAATCGAACAGCACCTGTAGCATCATTAATGACGATATTGCCATCAAATGATTTCTTATCATTTTTTGAGGATGACTCCAATAAAGAATTTACATTCCAAGATCCATCAGCTAGTTGCCACACATGGACGTCCGGTTTTTCTAAAGTAATGGTAGAAACGATGGCTGCACCACTTGAATTCCCCATCAAAATAGATGGAGCAGATGTCCATTTCATTGATACCTTCATAGTCGGAACGGCCGCTACCAAATGGTCATTTTCATCCCTTAATGATACATTTTGCAGTACTACATCCCCATTCCAAGCGATGTGCATAGAATCATACTGAATTGTACCTCTAACTGTATTATGTAGTTGTTCCTGTACCATGGGCGCCACATATCGCTCTGCAATTGGATTGATGGTAGTAGCTATTCCAGCTACACCCAATCCTAAAACTGCTGCACCAATTAGGCACCATTTTTTCCTTGTCATAGGAAACCCCACACCTAAAAAAATTACGCTTATTTATACATCAATATTACCATACTCTATGATATTTCAATAGTATATGATGTATAAATTTTATGAAATCAAAATGTAATACAGTTCATTCAACGATAAAAAAATGACGACCGCCGAAGCAATCGTCATTTTAAATAGAGTGTATATTATCTCTATGATTATTTTTTTGCAGATGTAGCTGTCGCTAAAGCTGCTAATTGTTCTATAGCACCACTATTAGCAATAATACTTGCCCCTTGACCTACAGGAGTATCCAAAGGAATGCCTGTTGCTTGTTCAAGAGCAGAAATACTTACATTGTAATTATATAAAGCATCTACATAATTATTGCGAGATTCAGTCAATTTAGTTTCTGCATCGAGTACATCAAGGTTTGTACCTACACCAGCGCGGTAACGAAGTGTTGCAATACGGAAATTTTCTTGACCTTGATTTACTGCCGTTTGCGTACTTTGAATTGTTTGTTCTGCAGAACGCAAGTTAAGGTATGCTTGTTGCACTGCAAGATTTACCTTATCAACAGCTGCTAAATTAGCTTCCTTAGCCTTTTCTAATGTATCTTGAGCAACCTTAATTTTATTTTGTGTTTGGCCCCCATCCCACAAACTCCATGTAGCGGATGCGCCAATATGCCAAGATTTACTGCTTGTACCAAAGTAGCCATCTGGATCAGCATAGCCACGACCAGCTTCGACACCTACTGTTGGTAAATAGCCAGCTTTCTCAGCTTTTAAACCCTCTTCAGCTTGTTTTACAGCCATCGCAGATTGTACAAGAGCAGAACGATGAAGCATAGCATACGCTTTTGCTTGTTCTAATGTAACAGCATATGGTTTGTATTGCAAATCATGTTCTGCTGTTGTAATAGACGTTTGTGTTGGGTATGCAATCACCAAATTCAAGTTTGCTTCCGCTAAATTCGCTGCATTTTGTGCTTTTACAAGGTTTGTTTGAGAGTCAGCCAAATTAGTATCCGCAGCCAATACATCAGAATTAGCTACAAGACCTACATTATATTGAGCCTTTACATTATCCACATGACCTTGGTAATCCTTAACAGCTTGGTTTGCTACGTCTACCTTGTTACGATACATAATCAATGTGTAGTATCCATTGATAGCATCATATTTAGCTTGTTGTAAAGCTTCTTCATAAGCAGCACCACTACCTTCACGAGCAAAGCGAGACTTATCAATATTAGCATCTAACTCAGGGCTAAATACAGGGGCCTTAATAGTGAAGCTATGTTGACCAGTCTTACTAGTAACAGTTCTCCCCGTCATAGTATTGGCACCGTGATTACGAGCGCCTTGCCATGTATAGGATACATTAGGATTTTTTCCTGCTGCTGTAGCACTTACTGTGGCTTTTGCAGCTTGATAATCCCACAAGGATTGTTTTGCAGTACGGTTATTAGCCAGTGCAAGAGAAACTGTGCTATCTTCATTTAGGTTCAATGCGACTTCATATTGTTGTGCATCTTGAGAAGCTTTTTGAGCTAATTGTTGTTGCGTTAATTGAATAGCTTCTTTTTGAAGTTTTGTGAGTTTGTCACCATTATTGACAGATGTAGAAACAACGTCACTTGCGAATGCACCTGTTGTAGCCATCGATAATATTATGGCTAATGAAAAGGCCTTCTTATTCATACGTATACCTCCACACGATATGTGTTTTAAAAGACTTGTTTAATACCAAAGTAGGTGCCTCCATTTGAAGAGCCAAATGGGCGTGTCATTTGCACAACACCGTACGTATTATTATGTAAGCGTATATCAGAACGTAGTCGATATTTAGGATGATTCAAATCATACATAGCTGCAGAAACACCAAAAGACCCACGTGGATTATAGTCAATGCCAAATCCGAGCTTGCTTTCAAAAATACCACCGCGTACTAACCATTTATTTGTGATAAATTTACCGCCATTCAAATCAAAATCGGTATCATCACCAATATTAGAAAGTCCAAATTCACCCATGCCTTTATCTGTGTAAACGCGAGCACGACCATTGATACGGACCTCTTCTTGATTTGTATTATAAAGTAAATCCACAGAAGGTTCTACTTTAATAGATGACTTTTTTTCAGGACCATTAGCCTCCGAAGAACCATTAACGGTTTCAGATGCATATGGTTTGCCACCTAACAATTTATTGACACGAGCAGAAATTTGCTCCGTATTATGCAATGTTGCTTTAATATTTTCTTGTGCTTTTGGATCCGTTACGGTTCCTTCCATGGAACGCGCCATGTGATCAACACGATCCGTGGTTTGTTTAATATTCGTCAAGATAGCACGCATGTCATTACCAGCATTACCATCGGCATTAAATTGTTGAGCCGCTTGATTTAGCTGAGCCGTCACATCTGCCATATTTTGTGTAACCGCTACCGCATTGTCAGCCATGACAGCCGTAGATTGCAACGAATGTTTTAATGCGTCTTGTGTTTTAGGGTCGCCAATAATATTATTAATGGATTGCAACATTTGTTCTGTACCAGCCATTAATTTTTGAGCACTTTGCATGGCTTTATCCATCGCATCGACCCCTTCACCTTTAACGGAATCACCATCATGTAAATATACGGTTGATTTACCAGGTGAAATTTGAATAAATTTATCCCCTAAGAATCCATCAGATCCTAAGGAAAATGTTGAATCGCTTGGTATTTGAGTTTTATCATCGACTTTCATCTTCACCAAAACACCAGATGGTGTAATTTCAATATCAGAAACCGTACCAATTGCAACACCAGAAAATTTAACCTGATTACCATTTTTCAACCCATTAACTTGAGCAAAATCACCGGTAATCGTCATCTGAGGTTTTGCAAATACGTCTATACGCCCCACAAATATGATGCCCAGCACGAACAACACAACACCTACAATTGTGAAAGCCCCTACTTTAGCTTCCGTCGTCCACTTCATTATCTGTCTCTCCTTGTTCCGATATCGATAGCCTCCGCCTCACCATGAATAAATTGTTGTACTTTAGGATTAGGTGAGTTTTTAAAATCCTCTGTTTTAGATACTTCTATAAATTTTCCCTTATCAAGTAATGCAATTCTGTCAGCCACATAAAAAGCAGATTGCATATCATGAGTTACTACGATAGATGTACAGCCCAACCGTTCTTGCATACCCCGGATGAGCATGCTAATCGTTCCCGATGTAATAGGGTCTAGACCAGACGAAGGTTCATCATACAAGATGAGCGTCGGATCAAGAGCGATAGCCCGAGCAAGACTAACCCTTTTCTTCATCCCCCCAGATAACTCATTAGGCATGTAAGACTCATATCCGCTTAACCCAACCCAACCGAGTCGCTCATCAACTATATGTTGAATTTTATCATCACTCAGATTGGTATGTTCCCTTAGTCCAAAGGCGACATTCTCCCCCACTGACATAGAGTCAAATAATGCGGAGTATTGAAATACCATGCCCATCTTTTGACGTACCTTATTAAATTCTTCTTCAGATAATGTAGTAATATCTACACCATCAACAATAATTTGGCCTGATGTGGGGCGTTGTAAACCTATAATCAAGCGTAATAGCGTACTTTTACCACTACCACTACCACCCAAAATAACAAGCGTCTCCCCATCTTCAATGGTCAGATTAACAGAATCTAATATTACACGCGTGTCATAGGCTACAACCACATCACGTAATTCAATCATAAAGTCCTCGTTCGAGATAATCGATTAAAAGAGTAGAGTCGATAAAAAATAATTTAATACAAATACTAAGATAATACTTGTTACTACAGAACTAGTAGTTGAGAAACCAACAGCTTCGGCCCCCATCTTGGTATGCATTCCCTTATAGCACCCTACAAGAGCGATGACAGCACCAAAAACACTAGATTTAATTAACCCTAATGTAAAATCAGAAATGGTTGAAAACATTTGTATCGAATCTAAATAGGTGGCTGGTGCTAACCCCTTAATAGCAGTAGCTACAAAATAACCACCTGCAATACCAATGACAACGCCATAAAATGCGAGGATTGGTACCATAATCATGCAGGCTACAACGCGAGGTACAACGAGATAACCGATTGGATTTACAGCCATAACGCGTAATGCATCGATTTGCTCTGTAACCTTCATCGTACCAATTTCAGCTGTAATGGCTGCCCCTACACGGCCTGCTAATACAACGCCTACAAGAATAGGTCCTAATTCACGTCCCATCGCAACGGCCATGAGTCCGCCTACCGTACCTTGTGCACCATAGGTAATTAACACATCTGTTATTTGTAATGTCATTACACCACCTGCAAATAATAGTGTCAGACTAATAATCGGTAG
The DNA here is from genome assembly GCF_000286635.1 of Veillonella sp. ACP1. Lineage (NCBI taxonomy): Bacteria > Bacillati > Bacillota > Negativicutes > Veillonellales > Veillonellaceae > Veillonella > Veillonella sp. ACP1. Next base: position 83,414 of record NZ_ALKL01000014.1, read on the forward strand.
TGAGTCTACGCCAAGATGAGCCATCTGTTGTAGCACATGCCATGCATTGAGCATTTTTAATTGTTTTATGGTCTGCCATAGAAGTAGCATGGCAGTACCCACATTCGATAAGCCGGCCATTACATTGCGACCTATCGCCTCAAGCCAATTCACAACAGTCCCCCTTACTATTTGCTTATATTTCAAATTTTACTCTACTTGATCATTTGAAGGTTTATCATTAGATGGTTTCTCATTCGAAGGTGCATCACCTGCTGGTTTATCCTTGGATGGTTTTTCCTTAGATGGTTTATTAACAGACTTGTCTTTTTTATTTTGAGATGCTTTGGAATCTTTTTTATTACCTTGATCTTCTAATTCCAATTTATGTTCCATCTTAACCTGTTCTTTAGCTTCTTTAGCACGTTTAGCTAATGCTTTGTCACGGTCTTTAACACTCATAACTTGGATTGTAAATTGACCGTCCCCTTGAACAATATACTCTGTGTCGATAGCAGTTTTTTCATTTTTCTTTTCATCATCTTTGCCATCGCTAAGGTCTTCACTACCTTTTTTCTTTTTAAGATCTCCAGGGCTAGGTTTATCTTCTACACCTTGAAGTTTTGCCTTTTTCACAGAGCTTGTAGAAGCTTCTTCATTTACAAGACTAACGCCATCTTCTAAGATTTCTACAACAATTTGATTATTCGTATCAGTCTTTTGTAATTCATCAAACAAATCGTTAAAGTCTTTGTAAACTTTTAAACGGCGTAGAACTTCATCAGTCAAATTATATTTTTGTTTTTCCAATACATAAGGCAATGGGATTTCGCCACCACCACGAACCTCTAAGGTATATTTACCTAAAGGTTGGTCTTTAGGTACTGTGAAGAATACCTCTTTATTGACTTTTTCCCCACGATATGGTTCCAATGTAACGTCAACTACAATCGTATCACCAGGAGATACAACTGTCGATGATGCAGCTGCATCTACAAGTTTTGCCGTTTTCTTATCTTGTGTTACCTCTGTTTCCACATTGATATCCGTAATTTCATAGTTAATAAAGCGATTGTTCATCAATACATCGATAACATTGTAAAATTCATCAACCGTTTTTTCACTAATAGATTCAGAACTGTAGAACATATTGGTTCGCATTAATGATTTTTGTTCACCATTACGTGGTGTAATCGTATAGGTAATTTTAGCAGTACCAGCACCACTGCGGTCTAGTGTCTTATTTAGCATATTATACAGTGCTGTAGCCGCCAATGTAGGTGTCATATCCTTATCTTCAATAACCTTTACATTAGACTGCTTATCACGGCCCATATCGATATCTTTTAAATGAAAGCGAACAGGAATCCCGCTAGAAATAGTGCCAGAGACACCGGCAATAGCTGCGCCACGATCCTCAGTAACGGTACCGATTTCACGTCCCATAGAACCTAGTTTAAAGGCGGATTCATAACTTTTAACAACCGTAAAAATATTGGCATTATGCATAAAATAATTAGCGGAACCATGTTTCAAGAACGGATGCCCGAAGGCCACCATTTGTTTGCCATCAACATAGGTAACGGTACCAATAGCACCGAGTTTTAAATCGCCATCAACCAATAACGCTGCTACAGAACCACCAGCCTCTAACGGCTTTGCAATATCATCACTACTAGAACTAGCTGTATCATAGGTTTCGTAATTGTATTGTGGTAATTTTGATTTAAAATACTCCATAGATGTACTATCAAATCCATAGGCCATCAAAGGAGTTTTCATTGGAATTAATTGTTTGTCTGACCAAGTATTTGTCAAATTCTTTTCATACGGTATATTCCATAATTTCACCATATCTTCGATAGGCGTTATCATGCCAATCGTGCCATCAGCAAAGCCCCAACCATATGCTACGGCACCTACAAGTTTCCCATTAATATATACAGGACTACCACTCATACCATGCGCAATGCCACCGGTCTGTTCCATAACAGGGCCAGAAAACTTTGCAAGAATTAAATGTCCAGATGGGCCTTTATCCTTCATAACGCCCAATACCTTAACATTAAAATTCGATATCGTATCCCCTACTATTACTGTTTTTGCTATACCTTCCATACCAGTCTGTACATCTTGAACAGGCATAAAATCAACTGCCTGTGCCGATGATAGAGCACTACAGAAGAAAAGCGCCAGTATCGTTTTTCTATACCGACGCCAAGAATGAGAAAACTTCATTCCTATCTCCTTTATTTGCTTTCTACAGTGACAACGACTTGATCACGAGAAATATCTGAACCTACTGTAACATCAACTGCAGTCACAGTGCCATTCACCGTGGATTTAGCTGCCGCCATAGGGCCTGCCAATGTTTCTACAGTCACCAATGTTTGACCTTCTGTAACAGAAGTGCCAACAGCAACAGTAGAAGCAACTTTACCTGTTAATACACTTTGGTATGATACAGGGGCCGCCATTACAGAAGTAATACCTAATGCTGTTAAAGCAGCTAAGGCTAAAAGTGTCTTTTTCATAACGATCCCTCCTTTTACAATAGAATACATAAAGATATTATACTAAATCTCTAGCTTTTTTTCAAACAAAATTGTATGCAACTCATTACTTGATTATAAGTATTTTTTCATAAGTACTAGGCGTTTCATTACCTTTGTGAGTATAATGGCCATCAACCTCTACATCAACACTGCCTTGATTAGATAATTCAAATCCATTGATAGCCCCTAAAGAGGTCAATAGATTAGCCCCTTCTTCTAGTGTAACACCTACAGAAGAAGCATTATGTTTATCTACAGTGGCTACAACGAGCTTTTCATCCTTTGTTGTGCCGATAAAACTTCGACTACGATTCGTAGAATCTTTAGGGCCCACATAACTACCATTATGTAAAACCAGTGTGCCCCCTTCAACCATAGCGCCACCAGCAGTTTCTACCTTCGCAAGTTCCTGACGTGGTTGTAATACAACAGGCGTGCCCACTTTTAAAGATTTTAATGAAGCTATGGCCTCACCATGAGCAGACAATACAAATTGATTGTTCCCTAATGCGGAATTGCCATTTCCCACCTTAAGAACCTTCCCATTACTTACTGTCACTTCATAACCGAATTCATTTGTATTTGTACTTTCACCAAAACTAGATGTATATAGCGTAAGAGCATTATTTCTACGTGGACCATTTACAGTGGTAATCACCAACGTAGATTTAGGTGTCTTAGCCTGCAACAATGGTTTCTTCTCTTCTATAAAATACCCTCTACTTGGCGTATAGCGAAGAACGCCAATGGATTGAATGCGATTTAAATCTACCTCACCAGATGCACTAACCGAATACGGTTTATCAAAGCTCTTTCCCGGAACGGATAAACCGACAGCAGCAATGTGTTGCTGTGAAATCGAGGACAAAGTCTTTCCACCGGGCACACTTGCTACCACCATTGGTGCATCATTGTTAACTGTCATCGCATAAGCGCGAATTAATCCCTCGTTAACTGCTGTTTTTATGTTAGCAGTCTGAATCGATGCACCTACACTTTTCGTTGTCTTCTGACTGTAATCTGAAAATAAATCAACAACCACACGATTGGGATTTGATAGGGTGAAAGCATGGTAATTAATCGATTGATTGGCAGATAGTCTCACTTGTAAACCATCATTAGTAGGTTGAAAGGACATACCTTTCAACACACCGATCTTATGTGTTGTACGATCTGCGGCATTAGAAATTTTATTAGTTGTATTGGCTAAGTTCAAGGTAACCGTATTTTGGTTTGCGTTATATGACTTAGTCCAGGATAAAGGTAATTCAGTCATATCAAAAACAATACGGCTTGCACCATCATAATCGGATACTCGCACGGCTGTCAAATCACCGGCACAAGCAGTAACAGTAGTTGTTACCATAATAGATGCTATTATAGCGGCTGTTTTAAGGCATATCATCATCGAACTCCTTTACAATATATAGAGTTTATAAATTCTGTATGTTAACGTATTCTGTTATAAATCAGAACTAGATATAACAACTCAAATTAGATTATACTTTATTATTAATTTTATACAATCTATTCACTTGTAGTATACACTATTTCTCGCAATAATACAAAAAGCTGAGACGGTTTCCCACCTCAGCTTTTCTAATTCTATTGTAAGTCTTCTAATGTATCTCGCAATGATGACATTTCATCTAATGTTTTTGCTACCCCTTTAATTACCGCATACCTTGGTAATTCGACTAAATAAGCAGCTATGCCAACAGATCGAGAAATAACACGGTCAAGCCCACTAATCAACGCCCCACCACCGGTGAGAATGATACCATGATCGCCTATAGCAGCCACCAATTCAGGTGGCGTTTTTTCCAATATAGACTTGATTGCCTCAAGAATACTCATAACTTGAGACTCTAATGCACGCTGTATTTCTAGCGAATGTAATGTAACTATCTTAGGCAAACCGCTAATAACATCACGCCCCCGAATTTCTACCTCTCGCTCTTCAGAACGCCGGTCTACAGTGCCTGCAGATATCTTTATTTCTTCTGCCGTTAGAGGACCAATGACAAGCTTTTTCTTGCGCCGTACATATTGAATAATAGCCTCATTAAAAGAATCTCCGCCAATACGCAACGATTCACTCACTACGACACCTGTATCACAAAGGACTGCAATATCCGTAGTGCCACCGCCTATATCTACGACCATAGCACCAACCTTATCCGCTTCATTTAAATTTGTGCCCATAGCCGCTGCTAAAGGCTCTTCAATCAGAACTGTCTTCTTAGCCCCAGTTCGTAGTAATGCTTCAAGAATAGCACGTTTTTCAACAGGAGTAATCCCCGATGGAACACAAACAACGATACGTGTTTTCATGAGACGAGATGCAGGAACAACAGAACGAATAAAATACTTGAGCATAAATTCCGTCATATCGTAATCAGCAATAACGCCTGCCTGCACAGGTCGTATAACTTCAATCCCCGTCGGTGTTCGACCTATCATGCGACGTGCGCTTTCACCTACTGCTAATACATCGCCAGTCCGAGTATCTTTCGCCACACAAGCAGGTTCATCTAGAACAAGTCCTTTGCCCTTGACATAGATTAAAACATTGGCTGTACCTAAATCGATACCCAAATCAAATGTAAGGGAACGACCAAATTTAAATACTGTCTCACCTACATTCTGAGGGGACACAATACGCTTCAATGTCATAGCTGGAGTGGTCTTTGCAATCGGTTTCGTCCGTTTTTGACGGCGCTCTTTACGGCGTAATTCCGTCACCTTAACCATAGCAGCTCGCGAAGTGCGCTCTACAACCGACTCTTTTTTAGCTTTTGCATCATTATCTTGACTGCGACGCAAAGCCGGCACTTGTTTACGCCGGCTTCGTTTCTTTGTATTCTGTTTTGGCCTTTTGTTCTTATTCGTCAACCCGAACAATATCGGCACCTAACCTTTTCAATTTACCCACTAAATCATCATAACCGCGATCGATATGATGTAAACGACCTATTTCTGTTGTACCTTCCGCAGCTAAGCCTGCACAAACTAAAGCCGCCCCAGCACGTAAATCAGTTGCATTCACAACAGCGCCATGTAAGGATTGCATCCCTTCTACGATAGCTTGTCGATTATCAATATCTATATGAGCCCCCATCTTACGCAATTCAGCAACATGCATAAAACGATTTTCAAATACGGTTTCCGTTACTGTGCTTGTACCTTCCGCAATAGTAGTGAACGCCATGAATTGAGCTTGCATATCTGTAGGGAATCCAGGATATGGTAATGTTTTAATATCTACAGCTTTTAAGCCTTTGCCAGTGCTAATAACACGAATACCGTCAATATCTTCTTCTACGGTAACGCCTGCTTCTTTCAATTTAGCCACTACTGGTTTCAAATGTTCAGGTAATGCATTTTCTACGAATACATCACCACCAGCCATAGCCGCAGCAATTAAATATGTACCAGCTTCAATACGATCTGGAATAACGGTATGGATAGCACCATGCAGGGATTCTACGCCTTCAATACGAATCACATTCGTACCTGCACCGCGAATATTGGCCCCCATCGCATTCAAGAATGTAGCTAAATCAACGATTTCTGGTTCTTCTGCAGCATTTTCAATAACTGTTTTACCCTTAGCCATAGAAGCAGCCATGATTACATTTTCAGTGGCCCCTACACTTGGGAAATCCAAGTAAATTTGAGTGCCTTGTAAGCCCTCTGGAGCATGTGCATATACATAATCTTCTGTGATTTCAATTTTTGCACCCAACGCTTCAAACGCTTTTAAATGTAAATCGATAGGGCGCGCACCAATAGCACAACCACCAGGCATAGAAATCTTAGCTTCCCCTTTGCGAGCCAATAATGGTCCCATCACAAGGAAGGATGCTCTCATTTTGCGTACCAATTCATAAGGAGCTTCGGTAGCCGTCAACATGGATGCATCGAAGATAATTTCATCATCAGCTTCGTTTCGTGTAATCTTAACGCCCAAAGACTCAATAACTTGGGAGATGGTACCAACATCCTCTAAATTTGGAATTTCCAATAATTTACTCGGTGTTGATGCTAATAAAGTAGCTGCAATAATAGGCAACACCGCATTTTTCGCACTACTAACGCGCACGCGACCATTCAGCTGATTACCGCCTTTAATAACGAGCTTTTCCAAAAGAATTCCTCCTACATTTCTTATATCAAAATGGTTATGTTCATGTATAACCATATTCGTCACACTGTTATATACTAACGATTATTATACTATTTTTTAGGCTTTCTCATCAAGTAAAAACCCCTAAGATTATCAATCTAATCTTAGGGGTCTACACAGACTATTTACTGAAAGCAAAGAAATTAACGAGCTTTCAATGTTGTTAATTTTTCATCTCTATGAATCGTATCTAGGAATCGTACAGTGCCTGTTTTAGAGCGCATTACAATAGTATGCGTACGAGCACCGCCTGGGAAGTATTGAATAGGATTCAATAAGTTACCACGTGTAATCGCTGTAGCAGCAAAGATTACATCGTCAGTACGAACTAAATCATCAAGTGTCAATACTTGGTTAACATCTTTGACACCCATTTCATGACAACGACGAATTTCTTCTTCATTTCCTGGTTTCAAACGAGCTTGCATATCGCCACCTGCACATTTAAGTGCTGCTGCGGCTAATACGCCTTCTGGTGCACCACCAGTACCGACAACCATATGTACGCCAGAACCTTCGATACAGCATTCCATTGCAGGGTTAACATCACCATCAGAAATAAGCATAATACGAGCTCCTAAATCACGAGCTTCCTTCATTAAACCATAATGACGTTCACGATCTAGCATTACCAAGTTGATTTCATCAACCTTACGGCCCATCTTTGCAGCTACGTTTTGAATATTTTCTGTCAAAGATTTTGTAATATCAATAGCGCCAGCACCACGAGGACCTACACAAATCTTTTCCATGTACATGTCTGGTGCATGTAACAAGCCACCCTTTTCAGCAATCGCCATAACAGCAATAGCACCGTTTTGGCCTTTGGCAATCAAATTCGTTCCTTCAATTGGATCTACTGCAATATCTACTTCTGGACCGCCAGCACCAACATGTTCACCAATATATAACATTGGAGCTTCGTCGATTTCACCTTCACCGATAACAACGGTACCGGAAATACGGACAGAATCAAATGCTTGACGCATTGCATCAACGGCTAAGCCATCGGCTTCGTCTTTTTGACCACGACCTAACAAACGACCACTACGAAGTGCAGCTGCTTCGACTACACGAGCAAATTCTAAAGATAAAGTACGATCCATTTTAGGGCCTCCTTAAAAAGATGTTTATATTACTTATTGATTAGCTTGTTTCCAATCAGCCATGAATTTTTCTAAACCTGCATCGGTCAATGGATGTTTCATAGCTTGTAACAACACTTTATATGGCACTGTTGCAATATGGGCACCAGCTTTCGCACATTGTAAAATATGCAATGGTGTACGTACGCTAGCAGCGATAATTTCAGTATTAATACCGTGAATAGCAAAGATATCCGCAATATCTTGAATTAATGTCAATCCATCCATGCTAATATCATCAATACGCCCTACAAAAGGGCTCACAAATGTAGCACCAGCGCGAGCCGCCAATAATGCTTGATTAGCAGAAAAAATCAATGTTACATTTGTCTTAATACCTTCTTTTGAAAGCACTGCTACGGCTTTTAAGCCTTCTGGAGTCATTGGAATTTTAACAACCACATTAGATCCCAGTTTTACAAGCTCATGTGCTTCTTCAATCATACCCGGTGCATCACTAGCAATGACCTCTGCACTCACAGGGCCCTCTACAAGATCCGCAATTTCCTTGATTACTTGTTTTAAATCACGTTTAGCTTTCACAATTAGGGATGGGTTTGTCGTTACCCCGTCGATAAAGCCATAAGAGTAAGCATCTTTAATTTCACTAAATTCGGCTGTATCTATAAAGAATTTCATGGGACCTCCTTATTTGGCAGGCGTAATTTTTTCTACGCCGCCCATGTATGGAACCAACACCTTAGGAATCACAACGGAACCATCTGGTTGTTGATTATTTTCCAAAATTGCCGCTACGGTACGACCTACTGCAAGGCCAGAACCATTCAATGTATGAACGAATTCAGGTTTGCCTTTAGGGCCACGACGGAATTTAATATTTGCACGACGAGCTTGGAAGTCCGTCATATTGGAGCAAGAAGAAATTTCTCTATATTTATTTTGTGCAGGCATCCATACTTCTACGTCATACGTTTTAGCAGAACCAAAGCCGATATCACCAGTACACAATGTAATAACACGGAATGGCAATTCTAATAGACGTAATACTTCTTCTGCATTATCTGTCAATTTTTCTAATTCATTCCAAGAATCTTCTGGTTTTGAAAGTTTTACCATTTCTACCTTATTAAATTGATGTTGACGAATCAAGCCACGTGTATCACGGCCAGCTGAACCTGCTTCAGCACGGAAACAGGCAGTAAATGCAGTGTAATATTTAGGCAATTCATCTTCACTCAAGATTTCACCGCTATGATAATTTGTTAATGTAACCTCAGCAGTAGGAATCAAAAAGTATTCTGTATTCTCAACGTGGTACATATCTTCAGCAAATTTAGGCAATTGACCTGTACCTGTCAACGTTTCACGAGTTACCATATATGGTGTCATCATTTCTGTATAGCCTTGCTTATCAACATGAAGATCAACCATGAAGTTAATAAGAGCACGTTCTAAACGAGCACCTAAGCCTTTATATACGGTAAAGCGAGCACCGGACATTTTTACAGCACGGTTAAAATCAAGAATATCTAATTCTTCGCCGATATCCCAATGCGCTTTTGGTTCAAAATCAAATTGACGTGGTTCACCCCATTTGCGTTGTTCTACATTTTCGTCTTCATCAGCACCAACAGGAACAGATGCATCACACATATTTGGCAACATCAATGCAGCATTGCGCAAAGATTCTTCTACTTCGCGAATGCGACCATCTAATTCAGAAATTTCATCGCCAACGCGTTTCATTTCTGCAATTTTATCATCTGCATTTTCTTTATTGCGTTTTAATTGGCTGATTTCTTCTGTTACAGAATTACGTAATGCCTTTAATTCTTCAACCTTTTGAATCAATTGTTTTCGTTCATCATACGCAGCAACAAAGGTATCAAGATCACCCTTTGTATGACGATTATCCAAATTTTGTTTTACTAATTCGAGATTTTCTCGGACAAATTTCAAATCTAACATAGTATCAGCCTCTTCTATTATGTCGTACAATTTAGTATTTTAATACATTTAAGTATACCATAAAATATAGCATTATTCATCATCTTCTTCATCGAGAAGATAATCCTTAGCCATCCATTTACGGGTCGCAGTGAAGGAAATAGTGACCCATTTCTCTGTAGGATTACCTCCGATTTCTTCATCTATTTCATTTCGAATACGATCAAGTTCTGCTATTGTTTGATAAGGAAACTTCTTTGGCACTAGAATATCAATCTCTATGATGCGCGAGTTACCATAAGCCTGTACACTCGTCACATAATCCTTAAATGAATATTTTTCCATAAAACGATCCATGATTTCTTGTACCTCATCATGCAAGGATGAAGGCGCCCACCCCAAGATTTGTTTTGTAGAAGGTACAATAATCTTAATAACAGATGGTGTCATTTGCAATGCTAGTACAATCAAAACGATAGGGTCAATATATACCGCCCAATAACTGTATGATGTATCCTCTAACAAGATAGCAGCTATAAAGCTGATGAGGATAGCTGCCTCAAGCCACGCGTCAACAGACCAGCTCACATTATCAAACTTGATTAGATTCGATTGTAAACTTTTATTAATGCGATGTACATAAAAATAATATGCTGTATCGGCTATAGTAAAGAAAATAGCATAGTAAATAGCTATACCGAAATCAACATGGCGACCACCATTTAGTAAATCCCCTATACCACTAATCAATGCGTATAATACAATCAATAGGATAAAAAATCCTTCCACAACGAGCACAAGAGGCTCAAATTGCCAATATCCAAACTGGAACCGTTTACTTGTTTCGCGCGCTACCAATTTGGCCGTCATAAGCATCATAATCTTAATGATTACATCGATGAATGAAAATATACCATCTAATAATACGGCACTAGAACCAGTAATTACACCCATAATAGTACCACTAACGGCCACCAACGACATTAATGCAACGGATTGCTTTAGTAATCGTTGTTCTATGGAACGTCTTGCAGCTAATATATCCATAATTACCCCCTTTTATACCTATATTATTTTATTATACCCTAATATTGAGTATTTTTAAAATCACACAAAATAGCCCCCCACTATTAGAATTCTATACTTCTAATAACAGAGGACTATTCAAAGGAGATAGTATCGCCAAAGTTCTTATAACAATAGCTTAATGGTACTATTTACCAATATTATGTTCTAAATCAAAACGATCGGATACGAAACCGTATAATGTCCAACCTGCAAAGGTTACAATAGAACCGTATGTCATAGCGTCAAAACCAGATGCATACAATGCATATAAGCTATATAAGGAACCGATAAAGGCGATGAATGTCGTACCTTTAAGTTCACTACCAGCACGTTTTGCAGCTTTCATCAATACGATAACGGCACCCATGGATAATAGATAAGGAATAATATTCGTTACAACAGCCAAGTTAACCAATGTTTCGAATTGTTCACTTAAGGAAGGACTAATTGTCATCAAACTCATAAGAGATTGCAAGATAGTAATTGTTACCATACCAACTACTGGAGCATCTTTAGATGTAATTTTACTGAACAATTTAGGGAAGTAACCTTCGTCAGCGGCACCTTTAAATACGTTCGCAATCGTGAACTGCCAACCAAGTAAGGAACCGAAGCAAGACATAACCATAAGGCCCATAACGATTTTACCAACTGTACCATTGAACATGGACGCGAACGCTAGACCGAATGGTGCGTTACTATTAACGAGTTCACTAGCTGGTACGATACCAAACATCATATTAGTAGAAACGATATAAATCGCAGCAGCGCCTAATGTGCCACCAAGAACGGCTTTTGGTACATTCTTTTCTGGATTATCTACAGCATCAGCATTAGCACATGCGGATTCTAGGCCAAGGAAAGCCCACAATGTCATGGCGATGGAGTTTGTAGCCGCTTCGCCAAATGGCATGTTGTTGACATTCCAGTTTGCCACATACATATCTGCGGAGAAATATGCCCAACCTACAGTACTAATTACAAGTACTGGTGCAATAACGCCCCATACAGTAAAGCTAGATACACGACCTGTAATACTAGCACCACCAAAGTTCAATACTGTTGCAAGCCATAACGTGAAAATTGTATAAATACCAGTCATTAATGGTGTTAATGTTGCATCAGCAAAGGTTGCTGCATACCCTACAGCGGAAATAGCAATTGCAATATTAGCAATCAAAAGAGATACACCATAGGTATAGTTCGCCATAAAGTTCCCTGCTTTACCGAAGGAATATTCAGCATAACCACCCATGCCGCCACCTTTGCGTCCATACATACCACATTTAGCAAATGCGTATGCCAAACACATGGAGCCAACAGCTGTGATCAACCAAGAAACGATTGAAAGAGCACCTACCTGCGCCAACTTTGTTGGCAACATGATAATACCGGAGCCCATCATATTTACAGCTGTTAAAATTGTCAGCTGCAATACGGACATTTTATTTTTGCCTGTACTCATAGTTTTACCACCTTTTTATTGATTGTGGCGCCGTCAGAGAAACTCTGACGGCACACAATAGTGTTATTTTTCAAATTCTTTTTTCAATACATAGCCATAAGCTTTTTTAGTTCCATCTGGTTGTGGTGTAATGTATACGCCTTGGATTTCAGGAGCAAAGCCAGGTAACTTGTTGATGCCTTCTTGCAATGCTAAGAAGTAATCACAAGCTGTTTTGGACCAGCGTTCACCAGGTTGTACACACAATACTCCAGGAGGATATGGGAGAGCGCCTTCAAGAGCAATGCGGCCTTCAGCTTCATCTAATGGTACAAGTTCGCCTTTACCACGTTGGAATTCAAAGTTCGCTTCTTGAGGATTCATTACATATTCTGGAAGGTAGTCATGTAAGAATAAGCGTTCTTGCAATGTACTAACTTGTCTATCCTTGTAGAAATCATGCATTTCTTGGCATAATTGACGGATATGATAGCCTTTATATTTGTCGATATTAGCATAGTAAATCGATGGTAAAACATCTTGCATAGGAGCATCAGCTTCAATTAATTCTTCAAAGCGAATCAATTGTGCCACTAAATCGTCCATCTTAGTTTTGGATTCTGCTGGTGTCATCAAGAATAAAATAGTATTCAAGTCACATTTTTCAGGAATGATACCATTTTCACGTAAGTAGTTTGCAAGAATATTGGCATGAATACCGAAGTCTTCGTATTCACCAGTTTCTACGTTGATACCAGGTGTAATCAATTGGAACTTGCAAGGATCGATAAAGTATTGGCCTTTACCATAACCTTTGAAGGAGTGCCATTTAGCATTTGGTTCAAATGCGAAGTAGTCCACATCTTGAGCCATTTCTTTAGTATCCCCATCTTCCCATTTTTTACCATGTACAACAGGAGGTACTAATGGACGAAGGTATTTACAATGTTTCAATACAGATTTACGAGCATCGATAACTGTTTCTACACAGTCAATCCAAAGTTTTTTACCAGCTTCGCCTTCATGCATCTTAGCATTTACGTCAAGTGCGGCGAATAATGGATAGAATGGAGATGTAGACGCATGCATCATAAATGCATTGTTAAGACGTTTATGGTTTACATAACGGTCTTGACCTTTAACGTGTTTATCTTTTTTGTGGATTTGAGATGTTTGAGAGAAACCAGCTTGTTGTTTATGAACAGATTGTGTTACCAATACACCTGGGTCATTAGGGCCTAATTCCAAGAGCAATGGACTGCAGTCTTTCATCATAGGGATAAATTGTTCGTAACCAACCCATGCGGAGTCGAAGAAGATGTAATCACAAAGGTGACCAATCTTATCAACAACTTGACGCGCATTATAGATAGTACCATCGTATGTACCTAATTGGATAACTGCTAAGCGGATAGGACGCTCTGCTTTTGCTTTTTCAGGATCTTTTTCAGCAATCAATTCACGAATGTATTTTTCGTCGAAGCAGTGTTCCAAAATACCACCGATAGAACCGAATGGATTACGCGCTGTTTCAAGGTATACAGGAGTTGCACCAGCCATTACAAGAGCACCATGGCAAATGGATTTATGGTTGTTACGATCATATAGAATGATATCGCCAGGTGTTAATAGGGCATTCAATACAACCTTATTAGATGAAGATGTACCATTTAATACGAAATATGTTTTATCTGCATTATATACTTGCGCCGCATGTTGTTGAGCCGCACATGCTGGACCTTCATGGATTAAAAGGTCGCCTAACGCAACGTCCGCATTACAAAGGTCAGAGCGGAATACGTTTTCACCGTAGAAGTCATAGAATGCGCGACCAGCTGGATGTTTACAATAGAATTGACCACCTTGGTGACCTGGACAGTCAAATTGAGAGTTACCTTCTTCTACATAATCAGCCAACGCTCTAAAGAATGGAGGCAACATAGATTCTTCATATTTGTCAGCAGCAGCTTCGATTTGACGTTTATATAAGTCGAAGTTTGTACTAGAACCATCAATTACACGTTCCACTTTCCCCATGAATTGATCGATATCAACAGAATTATCAAAAACAACTAAGAATACAGGGATGCCAAAAGATTTTACAGTTTCATTATCTAAGATAGCTGTATCACTTTCACTAATAACGATGGCTCCTATATCAGTAAAATCGGTTTGACTTAAATCTACACTTTCATGGCCGTCTAAAGGTCCAAAGTAATATTGTGCCTTATGAGAAAATGCAACCTTCATGTGTTTCATAATACGTTCCTCCTAAAGTAAGAGTTGTAATTAAAATTAATGGAACTTATGTACATAAATATAAGATGTATACCCCTTTAGTAATTGATAGCTATCTCATTTAGTTAGGTGTATTCTTTATCTTTATGTATATTCTAACATTTATGCAATTTAATTTATAGCGTTTAATAATACGAATTACACATGCACACATAGCAATTATGAGTTTTATGCAAAATGAATATTACGTTAAATTATAGAATATAGTTGTATAAACTTTTTCATATATCGATAACCATTATTAATATGTAAGGTAATATATATCAAGCACTTCATGCATATCTACTTACTGGCACACAAAAAGGCTGTAATAGCACACAGTTTCACCGCATTCTATTACAGCCTTTAATTTAAAAATTATTCAGTTATTTCTTCTTGAACTTGAGATGTTTCAGGTTTCATTAATGGGAACAACAATACATCGCGAATGGATGCAGAGTCTGTCAAGAACATAACAAGACGATCGATACCGACGCCCAAACCTGCTGTTGGTGGTAAACCGTATTCAAGAGCATTGACGAAGTCTTCATCCATACGGTGAGCTTCATCATCACCAGCTTCACGTTCTTTCAATTGATCCAAGAAACGTTGTTTTTGATCAATTGGGTCATTTAACTCGGAGAAGCCATTTGCCAATTCGCGGCCATAGATGAACGCTTCAAAACGTTCTGTAGCCAATGGGTTTTCACGACTTGCTTTGGCAAGTGGAGAAATTTCTTTTGGATGTCCATATACGATAGTTGGTTGAATCAAGTTTTCTTCTACATAATCTTCGAAGCAAGCATTCAAGATTTTACCAATACCATCATTATTTGTGTATTCTACATTCAAACGATCTGCAATAGCACGCGCTTCTTCTACAGTAGTTACTGCATCAAAATCTTCGCCAGTGTATTTTTTTACACCTTCTGCCATTGTGATGCGGTTCCAAGGTGGAGTTAAATTGATTTCAGTACCTTGGTATGTAATTTCTTGTGTACCTAGTACTTCTTGAGCACAGTAGGATACAAGATTTTCTGTTAAACGAATTGCATCTTCTACATCACCATATGCTTGGTAGGATTCGATGGTTGTGAATTCTGGGTTATGACGATTATCGATACCTTCATTACGGAAACAACGGTTCATTTCGAATACGCGTTCCATACCGCCAACAATTAAACGTTTTAAGTATAATTCAGGTGCAATACGCATATAGATATCAATATCAAGCGCATTGTGATGCGTAATGAATGGACGAGCAGCAGCACCACCTGGAATTGGATGCATCATAGGTGTTTCCACTTCCATGAAGCCATCGTTCATCATGTATTCGCGAATCTTCGCAACGATTTTAGAACGTTTAACAAATGTATCCCGTACTTCTGGATTTACGATTAAATCTACATAACGTTGACGATAACGAAGTTCAGTATCCTTTAAACCATGCCATTTTTCAGGTAATGGACGCAATGCTTTGGATAACAATGTCAATTTGTCGACTTTAATCGTAACTTCACCACTGTGAGTTTTAAATACATGGCCTTCAATACCTACAATATCGCCAATATCAAGCATTTTTACATATTTGTAATTATCTTCGCCCAATACATCTTTACGGAAATATACTTGGATATCACCAGACAAATCGCGAATATTGGCAAATGCTGTTTTACCATGGGAACGCATCGTCATCAAACGACCTGCGATGACTACAGGTTGGTCTTCGTAGTTCAAGAAGTCATTTTTAATATCTTTTGCATGATCTTTAACAACAAACCGTTGGCCGAATGGATAAATACCATCAGCTTCGTATTCAGCCAATTTGTCGCGGCGAATTTGCATTTGATCATTTAATTCTTCTTGTAAATTTTTAATTTCTTCACTCATGTTATCGCCTCTTTTGTTAAAATGAAAAATTATTGAATTGCTAACACTTTGAAAGTAACAGGACCATCTGGTGTGGATACCTCTACTTCATCGCCCTTACGTTTACCCAAAATAGCTTTACCTACAGGTGATTCGTTGGAAATACGATTGTTGAAAGGATCTGCTTCGGAAGAACCAACAATAACATATTCCAATTCATCATTGTACATTGTATCTAATACGGTAACCTTGCTACCTACGGATACTACATCACCCTTAATGGATTCATCAATGATTTTTGCTGTATTAATTTTATTTTCTAACTCAGAAATATAACCTTCAATGAAAGCCTGTTCATTTTTAGCATCATCATATTCAGAGTTTTCGCTGATATCGCCGTATTCAATAGCTGTTTTAATACGTTGTGACACCTCAATACGGCGCACAGATTTATAATATGCTAATTCATCCTCAAGTTTTTTCAAACCTTCGGCTGTAAGTAATGTTTCTTTTACGTCTGCCATGGATTCTCCTAATCTTTCTACATATAAATAATAGAAAAAGTGTCATAGTCGATGACACCTTATCTTTCATCTTTAATTTTTAATCAATTATACTAAGAACCCCTGTATTTGTCAATGTGAGCCCCAGTTTTCCAATACATCTCTATAGGTTGAAAGCTCTGTTTTAAAGCTTTCAACAGTGTGAATTGTATTCACACGATTACGCCAATAAGCTGCTTCAGGCATGCCCCTCATATACCATCCCGCATGTGTTCGGATTTCTCTTACCCCTAGAGCCGCCCCTTTATACCGACAGAGTAGTTCAAAATGTTTGAGCAGCATATCTAATCGCTCTAAATAAGTGGGTTCTGGACTTAATTCACCTGTAGTTAAATAGTGATTAGTGCGCTCAAAAATCCATGGGTTACCTTGTGCACCACGTCCAATCATGACCGCATCACACCCTGTTTCTTGCATCATACGAAGCGCATCTTCAGGGGTCCATACATCACCATTCCCTATTACGGGGATTGATAAGGAATCTTTAACCGCTTTTATATAGGACCAATCCGCTCGCCCCATATACATCTGTTCCCGTGTGCGCCCATGAACAGCAACAGCTGCAACACCAGTACTTTCGATACGTTTGGCAAAGTCGACCACATTGATATGATCATCGTCCCAACCGATACGCATTTTGACCGTCACCGGCACATCAACAGCTTTTACTGCGGCTTCTGCTACGCGAGCCGCCAAGTCAGGTGTTTTCATCAACGCCGAACCGTCACCGCTAGAGACGACCTTTTTAACAGGGCACCCCATGTTGATATCTACAATATCTGCACCAGCATCTGCTACCACCTTCGCGCCCAATGCTATTGCTTCTGGATTGGAACCAAAAATTTGCATCGATACAGGATGCTCGACCGCTTCCATACGCAATAACTCATGCGTGCGCTCATTTTTATATTTGATACCCATAGCACTGACCATTTCGGTACAAACCATGGAGGCACCATGTTCTTTGGCCAACAGTCGATATGCTATATCGCTAACCCCTGCCATAGGAGCTAAAATAGCCTTACCTTGGATAGGTACATTGCCAATGGTCCATGTTTCTATCATTATAATTCACCTAATAAAACAGGTACAGCCTAAGCCGTACCTGTTGTTATACATTCATACTATAATTACAACCAACTCTATTATAGTACCATTATTTATTTCGTTCGTAAATAAGGCGGAGACCTTCCAATGTAAGCATTGGTTCTACATGGTCAATACAATCGGTAGCACTGCTGATGAGTTGTGCCAAGCCACCTGTTGCCACCACAGTTACATCGCCACCCATTTCAGCTTTCATACGTGTCACTAGGCCCTCTACCTGTCCTACATAGCCATAGAACATACCAGATTGCATAGATGATACGGTATTACGATTAATAACCTGACCTGGGTCCTTTACCTCAATACGAGGCAATTTTGCAGCGCGTTGGAACAGAGCCTCTGCTGAAATCGTTACGCCTGGCGTAATAACGCCACCAATATAATCACCATTTCCAAGGACTGCACAATAAGTTGTAGCGGTGCCAAAATCAATGATAATCAACGGCCCCTTATATACAGCATTGGCCGCTACGGCATTGACGATGCGGTCAGCACCTACCTCACGAGGATTATCATATTTAATAGCGATACCTGTTTTTGTGCCAGGACCTACAATGATAGGATTTACATTAAAGTAACGCAAGCATACACGTTCTAATGTTGGCATCAATGGCGGTACTACAGAGGAAATAATGATAGCCTTGATATCCTTTGCGTTAACCTTGCGATCATGAAAAAACAAATTCATCATCAACATGCCATATTCGTCCGTGGTACGCACACGATCTGTAGAAATTCTCCAGTGTCCTACTAAATTTTTCTTATCGTAAACACCAAGAACAATATTCGTGTTTCCCACATCAATTACTAATAACATGCATTCCTCCTATTTTCGCGGACGTATAGAAACATCACCTGCAACAATTCGTTTAACTTCTCCATTAGTCGTTTTCACCAATAAATTTCCATCGTCATCGATATCAGTTGCCACACCTTCATAGGTATTCCCCGGTGCTCTAACCTCAATTTCTTGATTCAAAGTAACGCTCAACTTACGCCATTCATTTAAGGTATCCTCAAATCCACTATCTAGCACATCGTAATATTGGTGTTCTAATTCTTCTAAGATAATTTTGAAAGCTTCTGTCCGTTCAATATCAACGCCTTCCATTAAGAGAGATGTGGCGATTTGTTTTATTTCTTCCGGTAGCTCTTCTTGTTTCGTCTTAACATTGACCCCTATGCCCATAACGATATAGGAAATTTCCTCCATCGATCCAGACATTTCCGTCAATATACCAACAAGCTTACGACCATTTACCAAAATATCATTCGGCCATTTAATACCTGCATCAGCAAGCCCCATTTTGTGAAACGCCTTGGTAAGCGCCACAGCAGCCATCAACGTACATTTAGGAGCCTCCGCAGGGGGGAAATCAGGTCGGAGAATAAGACTAAACCACAAGCCTTTTCCAAAGGGAGAATACCAACCACGAGACAAGCGGCCACGACCAGCAGCCTGTTCCTCTGTAACGACTACGGTACCTTCCTCAGCGCCTTGTTGCGCCAATCTACGAGCTTCTAAATTCGTTGATTCAGTTGTATCCATATATACATATCGTTTACCAAAAATATCGGTATTCAATATTTGTTTCATTGCTAATGGGCTTAACAAATCCGGTTCCTCCAACAAACGATAACCACGCTTTGTATAGGACTCAATTTTATAGCCCTTTTGTCTTAGTGCTTTTATATGCTTCCAAATGGCAGTTCGTGATACATGACATGCTTCAGACATATCTTGACCTGAAACAAAGTCACCTTGATTCTGTCTTAAGAATTCTAGTACTTCATCACGCATGATAAGGCCCCTTTCTCCTGTCGGTTTACAATTCGATTGTACAAGTGGGCCCTTGAAAAAGCAAGTGTTATTTATCAATTTAATAAATAATCATTCAAAAAAATGCAAAAAATCTAGATTTTTATACCCCATTAGGTAGACAAATAGATTAATGAATGATATTACAGGCCATTAATAGTATAATGAGTAAAGGATGATGAAATTAAGGAGTAGTAATGAAACGATTTACATTAGAAGAAAAAAATGAGGTCCTGGAGACCCCCTTTATCCATATTCATCGAAAATTGGATGTATTATTAAATATTGCTAAACTACTAATGGAATGCGGTGCTGACACAGTACGAATAGTATCGGAAATCCAACAGGCTGCTACATTTATGGGGATTCCACACAATTATTTAAATATCCACATTAGTTATACAACCATTATGATTAATATTTTTCATGAAGAGCGCTCTATAACAGTTTTCCGGAAAACGCCAACCCACATACCGAATATGGCTATGATTAATGCCATATCAAAACTCACCTGGCGAGCTTTTGAACGCCATTATTCTTTAACTACCTATGAACGTTTAGTTGGGAAACTACAACAAACGATTCCCGTCTATCCAGTCTGGGTAAAAGGTATTGCTTGCGCATTAGGATCTGCCGGTCTAGCTTACTTATACAGTGCGGATATTATTGCATTAGTAGTAACATTCATCTGTTCATTATGTGGCTATTTTATGAGGGTCGTATCTCAGCGCCTTGGATTTAATGAGTATTTAGGCAACGCTATCTGCGCCTTTACGGCCATGTTTATTGCCTATGGTTTCTATACCTTCATCGAGTTAGGATCACTGGTATATGTCCTCGTCTGTTGTACACTCTTCATGATTCCAGGTGTGCCACTTATCAATTCGGTTATCGATACTATAAACAACCACATTTTATCCGGCATAACACGAGCTATTAGAACCTTACTTATCGTGGGCAGCATGACACTCGGCATGGCGATGGCTCTTTACTTCAGTCCATTGCCGGCATTTAACTTTGTGGATATTAAGCCTCATATTTTTTCTATAGCACAGATTATTGGTTCCTTTGTTTCCGCCGCCTCATTTGCTGTACTATTTAATTCACCAGCTCGTCTATTACCCTATATCGGGCTAGGCGGTGTCGTTTGCGTAGCAATTCGTAACTTAATGCTTTTAGAATACGGATTTGCCTTACCCGGTGCTACATTCATTGGTGCAGCCGTAATGAGCGTCATCTTTGTCAAACTCTCCACATGGCTACGAACATCTGGTCCGGTACTAGTCGTACCATCAGCTATCGCACTGATGCCCGGCATTTTGCTCTATCGTTTTCTATTTGATATATTACACATAAACTCACTAAACGAATCAGGTCTATTGTACATGGCACAAAACGGGACTACTGGCATTCTATCTATTGTAGGTATCGCAGTCGGTGTGGCTGTGCCAAATGTACTAGCCCAACGATACCTTCAAAAACGTAAGAATCAACGCACTCAAGAATTGATGGCTACGAGACATGCCTGTGATGGACAATAGCAAGAAAACAACTATATATACAACAAGGGGCTGTTTTCTTACAGCCCCTTTTATATTGCCTTACATATACATACCTATTTTAAAATAGAACAGGCCTGTTCTATTTTTTAGAAGCACCATACATACCTTTCCTAAATTAGTACACGTCTGTTCTATTTTTTTAGAGCCCATTTATTACATACTAAAAGGGGCCTTCGGGGCCCTTTTTGCTTAGAAATACCAAAAGCTACTAGTTGATTTCATATAACCAACTAATAGCTTTTTAAATTTAAGGGGCTGTTTTGTTACAGCCCCTTAGTTATGTATTAAGATTGTACATCAGATTCTGTAGAGCTCGTCTTAGATTCTTTAGTAGCATTAGGCATAGAAATCACTTCGTCCACAGGACTTACTATAGGTGTTTCTGTTTCATCAGGAGCCTTAGTAGTACCATATTTATGAAGATTTTCAACAGCCTTAGCATCAATAGTTTCTTCTTCTAATAAAGCCTTTGCCATATTGTGTAAGAAATCCATGTTATCTGTTAAGAGTTGTTCTACATCGCGATATGCTTCATCTACAATATGATGAATTTCAACATCGATCTTACTTGCAACTTCTTCACTATAGTTGCGTTCATGACCAATATTTTTGCCGAGGAATACTTGCTCTTGTTGTTCACCAAATACAATTGGTCCCAACGTATCGCTCATCCCCCAACGAGTAACCATAGAACGTGCCGTATTCGTTACACTTTGTAAATCGCCAGATGCGCCCGTACTGATATCGCCAAGTACAAGAGCCTCTGCAATACGACCACCAAGTGCTACGCGTATGTCCGCCAATAGTTGTGCTTTAGTCTTATAATCATGTTCCTCTTTAGGTAACATCATTGTATAACCACCAGCATAACCGCGTGGAATAATCGTTACTTTATGAACAGGGTTTGCATGTGGCAATAAATGAGCCACGATGGCATGACCAGATTCATGATAAGCGGTCAATTTGCGATCCTTTTCGCTCACAATGTGACTGCGGCGTTCAGGACCCATGCTAACCTTTTCACTGGCTTCTTCCAATTCAGCCATGGTAATAACCTTTTTGTTTAAGCGCGCAGCTAACAATGCA
This sequence comes from Veillonella sp. ACP1, assembly GCF_000286635.1. Lineage (NCBI taxonomy): Bacteria > Bacillati > Bacillota > Negativicutes > Veillonellales > Veillonellaceae > Veillonella > Veillonella sp. ACP1. Next base: position 105,985 of record NZ_ALKL01000014.1, read on the forward strand.
GCTTCGTTTAACAAATTGCTCAAATCAGCACCAGTAAAGCCAGGTGTCTTTTTAGCAATCGTTTTTAAGTCTACATCATCTGCTAATGGTTTATTACGTGCATGAACCTTAAGGATTGCTTCACGACCATGAAGATCTGGACGTCCAACAACAACTTGTCTATCAAAGCGACCTGGACGCAATAATGCAGGGTCCAAGATATCTGGTCGGTTAGTCGCTGCAAGGGTAATGATGCCTTCATTGGCACCAAAGCCATCCATTTCAACGAGTAATTGGTTTAGCGTTTGTTCACGTTCATCGTGACCGCCACCAAGACCAGCACCACGTTGACGACCTACCGCATCAATTTCATCGATAAAAATGATACAAGGCGCATTTTTCTTCGCTTGGCCAAATAAATCACGCACACGAGATGCACCGACACCGACAAACATTTCTACGAAATCGGAACCGGAAATGGTAAAGAATGGAACACCGGCTTCACCGGCTACAGCCTTAGCTAATAAGGTTTTACCTGTGCCTGGAGGTCCTGCTAACAAGACACCTTTCGGAATGGTTGCACCAATACTTGTAAATTTACCTGGGTCCTTCAAGAATTCAACAACCTCTGTCAATTCTTGTTTTGCCTCTTCGGCACCAGCTACATCGCTAAATTTAACCTTTACATTACCATCGCCCATCATCTTAGCACGACTTTTGCCAAAGTTCATTACGCGACCGCCACCACCTTGGGTTTGTTGCATAATAAAGAAGAACACAACCACAAGGATGATAATAGGAATCGCGGAGCCTAATAAACTAACCCACCAAGAAGGTTGTTCAGGTGGTGCAGCAGTAATCTCAACACCATTATCTGTCAACGTTTTGATCAACGTATCATCAGATGGAGCATAGGACACAAAATCTGTACCATTTTTTAGTTTTCCTTTGATTCCATGGTCATTTGTAATCGTTACAGATTCAACCTTTTTTTGTTGTACCTGTTGAACAAAACCGGTATAACTCATTTCGGCCTTATTAGTATTCTGCCCTGCAAGGGAATCTATAGCGAAAACGGCAATTGCAATGATAAGTAAGTAAAGGACGAGTTTTTTACTAAATTGACTCAAAAAATTACTCCTTTCACATGTAATGTATAACCTAATAATGCATAATGATATGCATTATTATATTATACCATATAAGGCGAACAAATACTCGCCATTATTTTAGTTATAAATATATTACACCCTTATTGGTAAACAGATTCTTTCAAAATACCAATATATGGTAATTGACGATATTGTTCAGCATAATCAAGGCCATAACCAACAACAAAATAATCTGGAACTGTAAAGCCTACATAATCGACATCTACATCCATTTTACGGCGTTCTGGTTTATTAAGAAGGGCAACAAGTCGAACACTCTTAGCGCCACGAGCCTTCAAATTATCCAATAAATAGTGAAGGGTTGTGCCCGTATCTACAATATCTTCTACAACGAGTACATTTTTACCTTCTACGGAACGATCTAAATCTTTTAAAATACGGACCACACCAGTACTTGTTGTACCATCGCCGTAACTAGAGCAAGAAATAAAATCGAATGATACATCTACTGAATCATCGATGGTGCGAGCTAAATCGGTATAGAAAACTATAGCGCCTTTCAAAACGCCGACTAATACAACAGATTCATTAGCATAATCTTTGCTAATCTCAGCACCTAACTCACGAATGCGAGTTGCTAATTGTTCTTGAGAATATAAAATTTCTTTTACATCTTGATGCATATATAAGACCTCCCGGATCTATATCTAATGTTTGCAATATACAAGTATTGTATCACATTGCGCGTTAATTGTAACTTTTTGTATGGTGAAAGTTTTAGCTTCCCCCGTACGTATGATATGGGCCAATTGTTCTTGATGCGCTAGGGATAATGAAACACTGGGTATCATCAATTGCCACAATCGTCGCTGCATAGCGAGCGGTAGTGCCCGCATACGACGCCTGGATACCTGAAATCCATTATCTACAGATTGTACTAATTGTATAAACAAGCGCTGGCTTTCACCATTAAGATACGCCTCATCAACTTGAGCAATATCACCCAATCTACATAAGGCATCTACTACATTGGGATTAATTGTTTGTAACGTAGGAATTACCTCATGACGAATGCGGTTTCTATTATATTTCACATCTTCATTAGATGCATCCACGCAATATTCAATATCCTGTAAACGAGCATATTCTAGTATTTCATCTTTTGTAACCGCCAATAGAGGTCTAACTATAGGAACAGTGTAATCATGACTTATCACAGACATGCCGGTAATACCTTTGATACCAGACCCGCGCAATATGTGTGCTAAAATGGTTTCCCCTTGATCATCCTTATGATGAGCAGTGACAATATAATCATAATGTTCACGCTCAGCTAATTCATTGAACCACTTATAGCGCTCGTATCGACCAACAGTCTCTAACGACTCCTTTCGCTCCCCGGCTATAGTGGGAATATCCTTTTTAACACCCCAAAATGGCAAATTGTTCTTATTGCAATAGGATGCAACCATTTGCAATTCACTTAGGCTTTCTCTGCGAATAGAATGATCCATAGTAGTAACGCCAATAGTCCACCGTGCTTTTCTATGTACCTTTACATATTGCAAAACATTTAATAAGACCATAGAATCTGGGCCCCCTGAACAAGCAACTAAGATTCGTGCCTCATGAGGAAATAAACTAAAATCTTTTAAGGTCTTATTAACCATTCTATGGAGTTGTTTGATTTGTTTAGGAGTCGATTTACTGTGCTGTCTCATCATAACTTGTAATCAATTCTTGTTGTAATGCTTCCATACCATCTTGTTCACTTACAAAAATATGAGGCACCTCATAAGCATCCATAAATGATGTTAGTATTTCTGCACCACTTACAATAATATCTGCACGCCCAGGCTGTAGTCCTGGTACATGTAAACGCTCATCACGGCTCATATAGCGCAATTGTAAGATAATGCCTTCTATACATTCTCTAGAAAGCTTATGACCTTGAATTTTATGGCCATCATATTCTGTCATTTTTAAATCAATAGCCGCTAAGGTTGTAATAGTGCCTCCGATACCAATGAAATCACCGAACGTACCTTCTATCATCATGGGGTCCCATAAAAACCGTGTTTCTTCCCATACTCGTTGAGGGCCTTCATCCGAAAGAGGTCTAAGGCGTACCGCACCAACCGGATAGGAGCGACTCCAATAGATGCTATCTTTAGAACCGAGCGCCAACTCAGTACTACCACCGCCAATATCAATGGTTGCATAATGTAATCCGTCGGCTAAACGATCTTGTAAAGCACCTCTAAATCCATAAACTGCTTCTTCATCACCACTTAAGATACGATACGTCATGAAGCAATATGTCATGGCTTGCTCCATAAACGCAATGCCATTTGATGCTTCTCGAACGGCACTCGTTGCAAATGCAAGACAATGGTCTACGCCATAATCTTTCGCTAGAGTGGCTATTTCAGAAAACGCTTTATAAGATGCATCCATCGATTCTGTCGTTAACGATCCATCTTCATTTCGTTTGCCTAATCGCGTTGTCCATAACCGCTTTGGTTCGTTATGCCATTGACCATCTGTATAAGTTCCTAGTAATAATCGAATAGAATTAGAACCTACATCGATAATAGCAGCTTTCATAGTCGCCCCTCCTTATTATCCCTCTATTAATTACCCACTATAATTGCAATTTTAAAGTATATGCACAAAGAGATGGCCGAAACCATCTCTTTATTTTAATCGCGACGACCGCCACGGCCACCACGTTTACCTTCTGTATTGCGTTTTAAATCATGTAATCGCTCGTTGCTATCACGCAAGAATGATTTCATCTTTGCCTCAAAAGACTCTGCACTTTGCCGACTTTGTGCACGGCGCTCTGGACGGCGTTCCTCTACTTGTGGTTTTTCTTGAGTTTGACGAATGGAAAGACCAATTTTACTACCATCTACAGATAAGACCTTTACCTTCACTGCATCTTGTACTTTTAGTACATCGTTAATATTCTCTACATAGCCATGAGCTACTTCTGAAATATGAACTAAACCTGTTTGTTTATCACCTAAATCGATAAAAGCACCAAACTTTGTAATACCGGAAACTGTACCGTTTAAAACGCTACCAACTTCGATTGCCATGCAACCTCCTAATAAAACCTCAAAATATAAACTAAAACTATACCAATGATGACAAGATTATTTTACATATGGCACTTCACCTGGTTTAACGAGGCCTAATTGCTCACGTGCTACATTTTCAATATTCTTAGGGTCTTGTAGCTTTGCTTTTTCTTGTTCTAATTCATCATTTCTTTGTTGCAATTCTTGCAATTGTTGTTCAATATGTTGTTTTTCTTGATATATAGCTACTAATCGATATGCTTGTCCAAGTAAAAGCATAACCATTACTGCAACTGCAATACGTTTCACCCACATAAGGACAATCTTACGGTCTTCAGCGCGTCGATTTCGTTGCACCCGTCTACGCTTTATCGGTTTTTCACGATGTTCAGATTGTTTCATGCAGAGCCCCCAAAAACAGTATTAACTATATACATAATAACAAATTATACCACAGAACCCCTAGAAAATTATAGGTAGAAAAATGTATAAAAGTAGATTTATTTTAATACAAATTTAACGCGTATCACATAGTTTCTGCCTTTTTGGCATATTCTCTAATAACCGCACAAGATTTCTTAAACAAGGCCAATTCATCCTCTGTCAATTGTAATTCAAGCACATCTTCTATGCCATCCTTACCAATGACAGCCGGTGTAGATGCAAAAACGCCTGTTTCCCCATATTGACCATCTAAATAACAAGAACATGGCAATACTTTTTTCTCATCATGGAATACAGAGCGAATTAACTCTGTGGTGGCACTTGCTATACCAAATTCCGTAGAGCCTTTGCCTGCCAACACATGATATCCACCAATTTTAACATCATCTAACACTTGTTTATGATCTAGTTCTGGAAATCTATGAGGCAATTCTTTTTGCAATTCTACTAACGGCTTGCCTTGTACATACACATGGGACCATGGCACCATAGCACTTGCGCCATGCTCACCCATGCAATAAGCAGTAATAGTTCGATTGCTAATATCGAATATATGAGCTAACTCTTTTTGCAATCTTGCAGAATCTAGCGCTGTACCTGACGAAATAATGCGCTTTGGATTCCAATCTAAATGTTTACATAAATACGTAGCCACTACATCTGCTGGATTAGATATAGAAATAATAAAGCCCTTAAATCCAGATGCTTTAATGCGAGGAATAACATCCTTTAGTACTGCGATTGTATCGCCAAGGCTTTCTAGGCGATCTTGATATAAATTAGGTAGTGGACCTGCACTAAAAACGAGAATATCACAATCACCACATTCTTCAATAGGACCAGATGTAGCCGTTACACGATGAGGGATATAACTAACCGCATCATTAACATCCATAGCCTGTGCTTTAGCTTTCTTTTCATCAATATCCATCATATATAACTCATCAACTTCGCCCTGCAAAGCTAAAGAAAAGGCTACATGCGAGCCTACATGTCCAGTTCCGATAATACCTACTTTACGTAATTTCATAAGGGCCTCCTCAATACCATTTGGTTTATAAATAATTGAAAGGACTATTATAGCCACTTACTATAATAGTCCTTTTTTAAATATATTGTTAGTCCCTTCCAAAAAAGAAACTCACTACAGCAATAACGATAACTGCACCTACAATGGATGGAATTAAGGCCATACCCGCAAGACTTTGAGCTAATGTACGTCAGATAATTCTAAAGGAAATAAATTCTCGCCTTGTACATCAATTTTATTTTTCTCTACATATTGTTTACGCATATTCCATAAAATAGTCAAATCATCTGGATCTATTTTATTTAATGCATAGATTCGTATAAATTGAGAACCATAATAGCCTTTCAAGCTATCTGGAATCCCTTTCGTTCCTTCTCCCAGAATACGAGTATTAAAATATCCCTGAATTTCTTGTTTCGATTGATCAATAATGATAAATCCTGAACCATCCAATATATATATTTTAGCATCTCTTTGTTTAAGTGACTTTACATTATTCGTGATAAAAAACGATGTATCCAAATCGATGAGAGATGATTCATAACCGGATTGATAATAAGGCTCTATATAATGAGCCCCCTTATCCGTAGCATTTAGCATATCCATAAAGTGTTGCTGTTCTTCAGACGTAAAATCCCGAAAACTACTTATATTCTCAACATGGCGCACGCCCTTTTGATAGTTTTTTAGTTGTCCCGGATCAATATGTGTTCCCTTAAATTGAACTGCATTAAGGCGAATGGTATTATCCCTTACATTATAAATACCATAACCTTCATAGCCTAAAAAATATACATTATCACCGATTTGCTTCATCGCCAACAGTCGCTTCGATATAATAGCATCATTTGATGTAACCATTAATGTATGCTGTTCTGGATCAACTTTCACAGACTTTACATCATCATTAACCATGGACATAGCCCAATAAGACAATCCCATTAAAAGAATGGCAACAATGATAAAGCCCAGTCGTTTTGCATTCATTTTAACCCCTTATGAATACACATCTCATATTATTTCTTTAGTGTTTGAATCCTATCACCTATGGATTCCCCATTATATGTAAACTCTTTATCTAGCTCCAGCAAGGGATCCAAAACAAATAGTCTATCCCAAAAATAGGGATGAGGAATCACTAATCGAGCATCATTGATATACATACACACACCATCATCCGATAGGGCATATACAATATCCAAATCAAGTGTTCTTGGTCCCCAATGAATATCCCTCTTACGTTGAGCCTCACACTCTAATGACTGTAAGACATCGAGTAAATCGTGAGGTTCTAATGAGCTAGATACACGCCAAACAGCGTTTAAAAACACATCTTGTTCTGTATAGCCCCAAGGTTCTGTCTCCATAACGGAGGAACTAGTAATCCTATGAACTTGAGGATGTATTGAAAGCGAATCATATGCGCCCATAATAAACTGACGGCGATTTCCTATATTAGAACCTACACTAATATAGTATGTATACATTAAATTTGACCTCGAGTCGTTACAACTTCTACATAATCTAATACACCAGCTATCGGCACAGATGGTTTTCGTACGGCTACACTAAGGCCGATAATACCCTGAAAGTGTTGATACAATGTATCGGCAATCAATGCTCCTATATGTTCTAAGAGATTACAACTTTCACCAGTCATAATGGAAGCTACCATGTCGTAAACCTCAACATAGTTGATAGAATCCTCTAACACATCTGTTTGACCTGGTTTTGTTAAATCAGTCTTGATTTCAACATCTACGTAGAATCGTTGACCTTGTGATTTTTCAGAATCTAAATTACCATGATACCCATAAAAAGCCATATTCTTTAATATGATTTTATCCATAGTAAACTCCTTATTCGCCCCGCAACAATCCGTCTGCTACAGCTAGTGCTCGTTTATGCATCAATACATTATGCACGCGAACCATATCAATCCCTTGGAATACCCCTGTAATACAAGCAGCAACAGTCCCTTCATCGCGTTCTTCTGGAGGTAAACCACCGAGCATTGAACCTATAAAGCGTTTTCGACTAGGTGCCAATAACACCGGATATTCATAAGCTGTAATTTCGCCTAAACGTTGTAATACCTCAATGTTTTGTTCCTCGGTTTTGCCAAATCCAATACCTGGGTCGAGCCAAATATTTTGTGGTTGTACACCTTCTTTTAACGCTTTATCAACAGCCGAGAAAAAGTAGGCTTTCATATCTTCAATGATGTCATCATAATTTGTATCATTGCTATTATGCATAATGATAACTGGCACTCGATATTTTGCTGCTACAGCTGCCATATCAGGATCATAATGCAATCCCCATATATCATTTAGAATATGCGCCCCTTTAGAGAATGCATAATCTGCAGTTTTTGCATGGTATGTATCAATGGAAACAGGAACAGAAGATGCTTCTAATACAGGATCCAGTAATACGCTAAGGCGTTCAATTTCTTCATCCGCACTCAATGGAGTGCATCCAGGGCGTGTAGATTCAACACCTAAATCGATGACATCAGCCCCATCTTGAATCATTTGTTTAGTCCATGTAACTGCTGCTTCTGGTGTATTATGCAATCCGCCATCAGAAAAAGAATCTGGTGTGCCATTTAAGATTCCCATAATTAATGTATGGTCAAATAAGCGTAATGATTTTCCATCACTCCAAGTATATTGTCTACGTTTATACATTTGTGCCTCCTAACATAGCCAATGCTTCATCTCGCAAAGAGCCAGCCTCCCTTAATAGGCCTCTACTTTCTATAGTAACAACTTGCGAGCCTTGTTGCAAAGTCCCCTTCATCAACATACATAATTGTGTTGCTTTAAGACGTACAAAAACACCTTCTGCTGATAAATCACGTTCTATAGCATCAGCGATTTCTCGAGTCAAGCGTTCCTGTAATTGTGGCTTTCTACTTAACACCGTAATTACATCATTAAACTTACTTAAGCCAGCTACACAACCACTATGTGGTTGATATATCACATCTACTGTACCAAAAAATGGCAATAGATGGTGTTCACACATTGAATAAAATGGAATGTCTGTAACGGCTACCAAGCCATTGTAGTCCGTAGAAAACAGTTCCCCCCAGAGTTCCTTTGTCTCCTTTCCGACACCAGAAAACAGCTCTTCATATAATTCTGTTACACGGGTCGGTGTTTTTTCTAACTCTGGCGCCTTTGTATCAACGGATAGAGCACGTAAAAACTGTTCTATACCTTCTTTCGCAAGTTGATTCATAGGCCCTCCTAAACGATCTTCGTTGTCCAATCCTCTATATTCCAAATATCGGTAACCCAACCTTCATAGAATTCCGGTTCATGACTAACGAGAACAATGGTTCCCTTAAATTCACGCAATGCCCGTGCCAATTCGTCCTTAGCATAGATATCCAAATGATTTGTCGGTTCATCAAGAACAAGAACATTATATTTCTTCTGCATCAATTTGCAGAGTCGCACCTTTGCATTTTCTCCACCGGATAGGACACGCATTTGAGATGTAATGTGTTCGTTCGTCAATCCGCATCGCGCTAGTGCTGCACGAACTTCGGCATTCGTCATAGCCGGATATTCATTCCAAATATAGTCTAACGCAGTTTCTGAATTAGATGGTGCATCCTCTTGAGCAAAATAACCTACTTCGAGGAAATCACCCTTCACCAATTCACCGCTGACAGGTTTTAACAGTCCTAAAATGGTCTTTAATAATGTGGTCTTACCTAAACCATTGACACCGCGGATAGCGATTTTTTTGTTTCGTTCAATTTGAAAGTCTACAGGTCTTGTGAGCGGTTCGTCATAACCAATCTCAAGGCCAAAGGCTTCAACAATAAAACGACTAGGTGTACGACCTTCTTTAAAGCCAAAGGATGGTTTGATATATTCCTTCGGTTTTTCAAGGATTTCCATTTTTTCTAACCGTTTAGCACGGGAATTTGCCATACCGCGCGTAGCCACACGTGCCTTATTGCGTTGAATGAAATCCTCCATACGCTCAATTTCTTGTTGTTGTCGTTCATAAGCCTTACGCGCTTGTGCCTTTTGAACTTCATAAGCAGCTTGGAACTGATGATAATCCCCCGTATATCGAGTAAGGACAGCTTGCTCAATATGATAGATGACATTGACTACGGAGTTTAAGAATTCCATATCATGAGAGATTAGAATGAATGCATTCTCGTAATTTTGCAAATAGTTTTGCAACCAATGAATATGTTCTACATCTAAATAGTTTGTTGGTTCGTCTAACAGCAATATGGTCGGCTTTTCTAATAATAGTTTCGTCAACAAAACTTTCGTACGTTGACCGCCACTTAGTTCAGATACATCACGCTCTAAACCAATATCCATAAGCCCTAAACCTTGTGCAGTTCGTTCAATGACCGCATCAATCTCGTAGAACCCACGTTGTTCTAAGATTTCTTGCCATTCACCGACTTGTTCTAAGAGACGGTTCATTTCATCTTCTGATACATCACCCATTTTATTGTATGCATCATTGATCTTTGACTCCATAACATACAAATCATCAAAGGCACGTTGTAATACATCGCGAATTGTCATGCCCTTTTCAAGTACTGCATGCTGGTCCAAGTAACCTACCGTTACTTGATTAGACCACTCTATTTTGCCTTCATCTGGTGGTAGTTTGCCGGTAATGATGTTTAAGAAGGTAGATTTACCTTCCCCATTAGCACCTATTAAACCTACATGTTCTCCCTTTAACAGTCGGAACGATGCATCATCTAATATTTGTCGTGCTCCAAAGCCATGAGTCACATGGGATACTGTTAATACACTCATTATCTATCTCCATCGGAATAAAAGCCGTCTAAATAAGACGGCTTAGTTCACACTAATTAATATATTTATTGTACCTTGATTACACTAGATATGTCAAAATTTACACTTCTAATGATTCCGCATAACGCAAGGCAACAACGGCCATAATCTTAGCACCTTTAATAGCTTGGTCCAATCCATAAGGAGACCCTGCAGCACAAGCAAACTCAGGAGTATGTGCTTCTAACTGATTCCCTATATTCAAAGTAGGCTGCGCCGTAGGCACTTCATAGGATACATTTCCTACATCGGTACTGCCATCAGCCTCATCGGGTGGTAATTTCCGTGGGCTTTCACCAAACTCAGTCATCACCTCATCAAACAAGGATACTAAACGTTCATCTTGCCTCATATCCTTAAATAAAGGTTCATAGTGATGCATATCTACGGTAGCACCATAGCTTGTAGCAATGCGATTAGCCTCTGCTTTAATAGCTGGTAAAATAATATCTTCTAAATCAGATACAGTAGCGCCACGTACTGTCATTCGTAATGTAGCCTTATCGGTTACCACATTAGGTGCAGTACCAGCCTGAGTAAATATGGCACCTACGATAGCCCCTTTTGGAAAGATATCTTGTTTCATCATTTTAATAGATTGATATAAATCGACAGCACAATCTAACGCATTAATTCCAGAGTCAGTCAAAGATGCAATATGACATGACCGTCCATGAAAGGTTACCTCTAAAGGATGGGTAGCTAGCGAGGTACCGCCCACCTCATTCCCTCCGCCTGGATGAATGATGAGAGCCCCATCATAGCCTTTAAAAAGCCCTTCATTAGCCATAAACACCTTGCCACCAATGGTCTCCTCGGCTGGGCAGCCAAAAAATGTCGTTCCCCATGTATCGCGAGCGGTTTGACTAAACGCTATAGCGGCACCCATGCTCATGATGGCGATTAAGTTATGCCCACACCCATGACCTAATTCAGGCAGCGCATCATATTCGCCTAAAAATGCCATTTTATGTAAACAATCTATCCCTATATCACTTCGCATAGCGGTACGCAATTCGGGGCATGTCGTTAGCCCTACAGTCGTATCAAAGCCATGTTGCTCCATATACCGACTAATGGTGTGTACAGCACGTACCTCCTGTTGACCTAATTCAGGATTGTTATGTAAAAATAACGAAATCGATTTCAGCTCATCTTGTATGCCATCGATTATGGCACAAGCTTGCGCTTCCCGTTCTTTTAAATTCATGGATGTATCCTCATATGCCTTATAACTAATAATATATGTTACTTTGTATACGGCGATAATACGATTGTATTAGAAATATATCGAAAATGAACATGCCCACCTAATGGCAATGTCTGATGCGGTGTACCATGTCCCGTTGGCACATAGCATACAAAGGGATCGGTTAGATATACCGCTCTATTTTCTTCCATATATCGAAGAGCTTCATAACCTATGTCGTAATCAGATTCATCCTCATCCCCTTCGCAATCGGTAAAGGTTCCAATCATCATACCCTTTATCCGACTTAACAAGCCGGATAATCTCCATTGTTGTAACATACGATCTAGTTTATATGGTGCTTCACCTACATCCTCTATAAATAAAATCGTATCCTCTATACTATCATCCTCTAAGAAATAAGGTGTGCCACACAGCATGGAAAGCATAGTCATATTGCCACCGCGCAATATGCCGTCCCCTAGTTCTGTACCAATAGCCCCTCGAGGTGGCTCAGGTAAAGGCTCAATAACACGAAGTTTACCTTCTAATGCCTCAAATAAATGGTGTATATCCTCATGTCGTGATTTAGTAAAATCCACGCCCATTGGCCCATGATACGTAACAAGACGACTATATCGATTGATAGACATGTGTAATGCTGTACAATCACTATAGCCAATAAATGGCTTTCCGTATTCACGTATAGCGGTGTAGTCAAGGCGATCAACATAGCGCATCGTACCATACCCGCCGCGCAACGCTAATACCGCATCACATGGGGCAGTAGTCATCATCCACTCAAACTCTTTTGCCTGCTCCTCTGGGCTGCCCCCATACAAGCCGGTGCGATAACAAGATTCACCAAATATAATCTGATAACCATGTTCCTCGCATATTTGTTGTATCGCGTCTAAAGACTCATCACTACTGCTTGCAGGTGCTATACACCCAATAGTCATACCTTTTTTTAAACACCTTGGATACTTCCACTCCATAATTCCTCACATATATAGCATTGTTTACAAGGTCATGTACTAATAGTAACTATAAATGACCATACATAAACCGTAAGATACAAAAAAGACGTACAATTTGTACGTCTTTAGTGTATCTTATTTATATGCTTTTTTAAAGTCTACTTGACCAAGTACCGTCCAGAAATAGTTTTGAATAGTTCCATTAGATACATATGGTTGTGTCGTAAAGTACAACGGCATCACTAAGGACTCATCAAAAATCATGCGTTCTGCTTTATGCATCAATGCATCACGTTCTGCACTATCTGGGGTGCTACGAATACGAGCGATAAGCTCATTATATTCTTCACTATGATACTGGCTGTCATTATCTTCAGCAGAGAAAACTTCTAAGAAGTTTTGTGGGTCCCCATAGTCAGCAACCCAGGATGCACGAGCCACTTGATATTTGCCAGCCTCGCGATTGGCAAGGAACACCTTAGTTTCTTGATTCTGCAATCGTACATCAGCGCCAAATGCTTTATGCCATGTTGCTTGAATAGCTTCTGCTATCGCTTTATGCATTTCACTCGTATTATACAAAATCGTAATTGGTGGCAATGGATGATTTTTATCATAGCCAGCCTCTTTTATCAATTCCTTAGCTTGCTCTACATCTTCATATACAAGATAACTACCGGCTTCACGGAAATCATCAGTTCCATTGCTTTCAAGCATACCATATGGAACAAATGCATACGCTTCTTCCTTACCACCTTTTACGATGTTCTTTACAATTTCCTTACGATTAATAACCATGGAAAAGGCTTTACGTACATCAGGATTGGTAAAAGGTTCTGCTTTCACATTAAATAGGTAATAATAGTTACCAAGCATAGGGCCTATGTGCAATAAACCAGCTTCTTCTAACCGTTGTTGATCTGCTACAGGAGGTTCTACCATCATGTCCGCTTCGCCACCTTCAACGAGAGTAAGGCGTGTACTTTGAGATTCACTAATCGGCCAATTCATCGTTTTTGTTACAACTTCATCAGCATCCCAATAGTTTTCATTTTTGACAAAATTGAGCTCTCCATTATGTTGCCAACTCAACAATTTATAAGGCCCATTAGAAACAATTGTTTCCGCATTATTGCCCCAATTTTCATTATTTTCTACAGTTTTTTTATTCACCGGATAATAGCCATGAGAGGCCAATAATTTTAAGAAATATGCTGTTGGATGTTCTAAGGTAACAACTAATGTATCGTCATCAATTGCTTCTACACCAACATCATTGCGATCGGCTTTGCCATTATTGAAAGCTTCGCCATTCTTAATCACATATAACATATAGGCGTTATCAGCGCCTGTATCCGGATCCAAGGTTCTTTTCCAAGCATACTCAAAATCATGAGCTGTTAATGGTTCTCCATTAGACCACTTCAGATTAGGTCTCAAATGGAATGTATATGTTGTACCATCATCTGACATAGTCCAACTCTTTGCTATGGCAGCCTCTGGCTCGCCTTTATCATCTAAACGAACCAAACCATCAAACAGCTGTAATTGAACGGTCGCCTCAGGTGATGTACTAGACTTAGCCGGATCTAGTGTTGATGGTTCTTGTTCCAATACATATCGTATCGTATGCTCATCAACAATCTTAGGCCCGTTAGTATACCCAAAGACGAGTAGCAATATACTTACGCCAAAGGCTAGTACCACGAGCTTAAGCAATTTACGTTTATCCATCATGGTAATGCATCCTCTACAAATTCTTTCATAATGAGCCCCATCTGAGCTCCTAGTTGTTTTGCCTTATCATTACATAAATGACTCATTAATAAAACAAAACAAAAATCTCCATTCATCGTTTCTATAATGCCCGCATCATGTTCAACACAATCTAACGAACCCGTTTTATGATGGAATATTACATCCTCCCCCCAATGAAATGGCAATATATCTCTGAACTGTTGACGCCCTAGAATATTCCACATCTCATGGCCATATATGGTATGACGCAATTCATATATATGATGTAACAATACAGCCATATCCATGGCAGTAATATAATTTTCTCGGTTTTCTTTTACCGCTGTAAAATCCATCATCATACGATTGATTTCAAAATGTTCAAGCCCTAGTTGTTCAGCTCTGGCATTAATATTTTCCATGCCCAAGGCTTGTATCAATAGATTAGTCGCCCAATTATCACTGAGTACCATCATCAATCGACATAGCTCTAAATAACTAAAACTATGATTACCCACCAATTCCATCAAGGCGCCAGCCCCTTCAACACGAGGACTCCGACTCAATGCAATCGTATCGTTAAGATCGAGTTGTTCTTGTGCTGCTAGATGAAATACATATTCCAAAATCAGCGTTTTTACCATACTAGCACCAGTATGGACAATCGTTTCCTTAGAAGAAGCTACTATGGTAGCCTCCTCCCCTTCATTCAAACGCGTTACCATATAGGATACAGTGGCATCTGAAGGCAACGTATCAAGCAAAGCTGCCAATTGCATTTCTAAGGATTTCCCTACGATTAACTGTTCCATTATTTACCCCATTAAATATGCCAACATGCAATTCTTCTATCCGCCCATTCACGGAGAGGTGGTCGTTCTTCTAGACATCTACGTTCAACATCTGGACAACGATCACTAAACAAACACCCCTTAGGCGGATGCAACGGACTCGCCGGTTCTCCTCTCAATGGAGCGCCAATTGGAGCCCGCGGAACCACTTCGCCAACCATCTTCGTAAGGGCCTTTGAATATGGATGTTGAGGAAACTCATAAATATCAAGAGCAGGCCCCTCTTCCATAACAGCCCCTAAATACATGACCACCATGCGATGGCTAATGTAACGAACCATAGGCAAATCATGTGAAATAAAGAGATAGGAAATGCCATGTAAAGCTTGTAAGCGCTCTAACAACGTCATAATCTGAACCTGTATAGACACATCTAGTGCCGAAATAGGTTCATCAAGAATAATGCATTTAGGCTCCATAATAAGTGCCCGAGCAATGCCAATTCGTTGTCGTTGCCCACCAGATAATTCATGAGCATATCGCTCACCAAAAGACATATCTAAACCTACCTGTTCTAACACCTCTTTAACACGAATGACACGATCTCGAGGCGTATAATTAGGGTTTAACTCTAATGGCTCTTCTAATATTGTATTAATCTTTAATCTCGGATTAAGAGATGCATATGGATTTTGGAATACCATTTGCATCATATCCCTCGTTATATCTTTATGAATATATGGATTTACTTCAATTCCATTCATATAAATAGAACCTGATGTGGCTTGATGTACGCCCATCAAGGTATACCCAAACGTAGATTTACCACATCCTGACTCACCAACAATACCTAGTGTTTCACCTTCCTCTTGGTAAAGACTAACACCTTGTAATGCATGTACCGTTTGTTTTGGTCTAAACAATCCGCCAGAAAGGGTAAAATTTTTAACGAGATTGTCTGTTTCCCAAATATATCCCATTAAAGTCCCTCCAACTTTGCTAACCAACATGTATACTCATGATTATTCCCAACATTGGATATCATAGGTATACGTTTTCCACATATGCGCATCGCCCATTTACAACGCGGATTAAAGGCACATCCACGAGGTAATTCATACAAATCTGGCGGTTGTCCTTCAATGGCCTTTAATTCACCATGCCATTTTCCCTGCGGCAAGGACATTAACAGACCAATTGTATAAGGATGACGTGGATCATTAAACAAATCCTCTACCGTAGCAGACTCAACACATTTACCAGCATACATAACCATAACGCGGTCACATAATTGTGCAATAACACGTAAATTATGGGAAATAAATATAATGCCTATTCCCGCTTCTACAGCTAAGGTCTGCATAAGGCGTAAAATTTGTGCCTCTGTTGTTGTATCCAGTGCAGTTGTCGGTTCATCACAGATTAAGATTTTAGGACGGCCCGCTATAGCCATGGCAATACATACCCGTTGACGCATACCGCCACTCAATTCATGAGGATATTGGTTTAACCGCTTTTCTGGTGTAGATAGGCCCATTTTTTTCAACAAATCGAGAGCTATCGCCTTTTCATCATAATCATCACCGTAGGCATTACTCCGATGAATCACCTCATAAATTTGCTCACCAATTGTCAATATCGGATTCAATGCGGTCATAGGGTCCTGAAATACCATGGCCACCGTTGTACCACGCAATTCATTCCAATCTTCTTCTACATAGTCTTGACAATCTTCACCATCAATTTCAAATTTTTCTGATTTTATTTTAGTACGACCTTCCGGTAGTAGGCCCATCAAAGAATTAACCATGACCGATTTACCGCAGCCGGATTCACCAACAACGCCTAAAATTTCACCTTTTCTAAGCATGATGTCCTGATTGCGAATAATGCGCAAAGGGCCTCTAAATGTATCGATGGTAATGGATAGATTTCGTACATCTACTAATATATCATTCATCATCTATCCCCTTCCTTTGGATCAAATACATTGCGCAATCCATCCCCTAAGAATACGAACCCAAGCATAGTAACACTAATTGCTAATGCAGGGAATATCAATTGGAATGGATACGATCTCATACTACTAATCCCATCAGATGCCAAAACACCCCAACTTGCCATCGGTGCATTAACACCAAGACCAATAAAGCTCAAAAAGGCTTCTGTAAAGATGGCATCTGGAATCGCTAATGTCAATGTGATAATGATAGGACCTACACAGTTTGGCAAAATGTGACGCCATAGAATACGCCATTTAGGAATTCCCATTGTTTCTGCGGCAATAATATATTCCTCTTCACGAACTTTCACAATTTGACTGCGTACAATACGTGCCATATTGAGCCAATACGCGATTCCCAATGCAATAAAGATGGAGGTAAGACCTGGACCAATAACAACCATTAACAAAATAACGTATAGCAATAATGGAATACCGTATAATACATCGACGATAGCCATCATAATTCTATCTGTTTTACCACCAAAGTAACCTGCAATTCCGCCATAAATAACGCCGATTACAAGATTTAATAAGGCAGCTACAATACCAATGGTTAAAGAAATACGCGCACCATACATAACGCGAGTATAAATATCACGGCCTAATGTATCCGTACCAAACCAATGTGCTAAGCTAGGGCTTTGATTAGCATCTACTAAGGATTGATCTGCATAAGTATATGGCGAAATCATAGGGCCAATGATTGCCAACACAATCATAACGGCTATAATGCCTGCACCAACTACGGCCAACCGATTTAACTTAAATCGTTGCCACCAGTTAGGACGCACTATAAAGGAGGATTCTCGAATATTCGTATCGCGTTCAATAGGTAAAAAATCGTTTCTATCCATTACGCACGCTCCTTCTCTGTTGTTACCCGAGGGTCGATAATCGGATAAATCATATCAACAATAATATTCAAGACTACAATCAAAGTACTATAAAACACAGTAACACCAAGAATAACCGTATAGTCACGATTATAAATAGATGTTACAAAATATTGACCTAAACCAGGAATGGCAAAAATTGTTTCCACAATAAAGCTACCTGTTAACAAACTAGCAGCTAATGGGCCAATGTAGGTAATAACAGGTAAAATAGCATTGCCTAAAGCATGACGAATTAAGATGTTCCATGCACCAAGGCCTTTGGCTCGAGCTGTACGAATATATTCCTGTTGATACACATCAAGTAATCCACTACGAGTTAATCGCGCAATAAATGCCATAGGCTGTGCGGCCAATGTAAGTACCGGTAAAATCATATACGACGGACCACGCCACATCGCTACTGGCAACCAACCCAGCTCAAAACCTACCACATATACTAGAACTGCACCAATAATAAAGGTAGGAACAGAAATACCTAATGTGGAAACAAATGTAATAGCATAATCTATTATGCCATTAGGACGCATGGCACTAATAGCACCTGCTGCAATACCTCCTACAACAGCAACACAAAGAGCCAATAGGCCCAATTGCGCAGATACAGGAAATGATTCACCTATAATATCATTAACAGAGCGTCCTTCATATTTATAGGATGGCCCTAAATCCCCTGTAACAACACCACCAATATAATCAGCATATTGCTTCCATAAAGGATCATCTAAATGATATTTCGCCTCTATGCTAGCTTTAACTTGAGGTGGTAATTTTTTCTCACTTGTAAAAGGTCCACCAGGTATAGCATGCATTAAAACGAAGGTAATACTAATAATTACCCACAGTATAACAAGTGCGCTACCTATGCGCCGTAAAACATACCTTGCCATTCTATTCTCCTCCATACAATAAAATTTCTATATTATTATACTATATTATGACTCTAAATTTAAAGGTATAGATTTAATATTGTAATAAATATTTTATTTTTTATTTATTTCTTTTAAACTACATCTATTAAAAACTCATCTATTCTTCATATTATATCATGCATTACAGGGGCTTTCTATTATTCCACTCGTTTTACAGGTTTTAACGAATACAGTACAATACATATATACTATATTGAGGAGGTCTCTATGACTACAGTACCAAGAATACTAACTATACAAGATATGAGTTCCATCGGACGTTGCTCTCTAACGGTTATGCTACCAATCATCAGCGCTCTTGGGTGCCAAGCAGTACCATTAGCAACAGCTGTATTGAGTAACCATTTAGAGTATCCATATTTTGAAATCGTTGATTTATCTGATCATTTAACAGCATTTATGGATTGTTGGGAAAAGAATGAAATTGATTTTAATGCCATCGTCAGTGGATTCTTAGCCTCACCAGAGCAAATCCATCTCGTAGAGGAAGCAATTAATCGCTTTGGTAAGGATAAAATGATCATTGTCGACCCTGCCATGGCCGATGATGGACGCCTCTATTCTATATATACACCAGATATGGTAAAAGCTATGCGCCATCTTATTTCTAGAGCTCATATTGTAAAACCCAATTACACAGAAGCTTGTTTTTTATTAGATAAACCATTCTCTACCGATTCCATTTCAAATGCTGAATTGCACGACATGTGTAAAAAACTACACCAATTGGGACCTGAACTCGTTATTATGACTAGCGTACCTTCCGACACAGATGCAACGATTGCCGTATACGAAGGTTCAACTGATACGGTAATAACATACTCTGTTCCTCTTATTCCTGTGAAAGCTACTGGAACTGGCGATATTTTTACATCTGTTTTATCTGGTGCCATTATGCGTGGTTTTACCGTTCATGAAGCTGCTCAACTGGCGATGAATTTTACTACAAAATCAATCCAAGCTACTGTAGATAACGTAAAATCCATGAAACATGGTATCGCCTTTGAACTTGTATTACCAGAATTAACTAATCTATCCAAATAATCCGTTTAAATTGTCCAAATAGCCTGTTCATGATATACTTAAACACATAGAAAATATACGTTATGTTTATTTTTATAAAGGGGACTTCATGGATTTATTATATCCAGTTCTACGAACTGTACTAATCTGCTTAGTAGGTTTTGGTATAGCATATCAGGGACGACGTAAGGGCTATACCATATTCAACCTTTCGGGGCGCTTTAACAGACTACAATTTATTATACTCTTCATAGCTTTGATGATACTCTTCTATATCGTAGATATCATCGAGGAACGTTTAATCGACTACATCGTAACGTTGCCTGCATATTGGGCTACACGTATTTTTGTAGGCGCATTACAGGCCATGTTATTTCCACTAGCCTGTGGATTATTCACTAGACGAATACATGATATTGGATTTAATGGTTGGGCTGGTATTTTATGGGCTACCATTATTATTTTCATCAATACCTATTCAGCGGTAACACCTCTAAATTATTTATTAGATTTATTCGTGTGGATAATTGGATTCCTATTTTGGGTATTACCTGGTCAACCAGAGCCAAATAAGTATGGCTATCCTCCATTTATGAATCAAGAGCCAGCACAATCACAACCAATTACCGAACCACCGACACCAGAGGAACAAGAGGTTCGAAAAAAGGTACGAAAACGACGTAAAAAAAGATAATAAACCTAGTCTAACAACAAAAGGCTGAGCCAGGAGGCTCAGCCTTTTGTTATGCTATGTAGTTAATTCATCAACAACATTAATTCTATTAATGTACACCCAATATAAGCAATGATAAATTTAACCTTTTGTTTTCTAGCACGATCATCATCTGCTATTTTCAATCGATTAGCTAAGAACCGTTTGTCTCGAATCTGTAATAATAATTGCTTAATCCGCTCTTGACTTTGAGAGGCTACACATTCATCACAATCTGTAGACAACGAAGCTTGCTGCATGAAAATGCGTCGGTGTAACTTACGCAATTGAATTTTTATATTATTATGTACAAATGCACTTTGCCACTGTTTTCGAGAGTCTACATACATATATACATACCGTGGAATATTCATTACTAAGAAGGATATAATAAAAATCCCTAATGAAATTAAAAAGTATGTAGAAAAAGAAAACTCTAAAGTCTCAGTTGGTAAATAGTGATGAAGAATTATAAATGTAATCCATACACCGATTGGTAACAGTAATACAGCGGCAATATCAATGGATCTAACCCAACTCGTTCTCGTTGGCACGTCAGGAACTGTAAATGTATCTACTGGATCATGAAATGCATAATAGTCTAATTGCAATACAGACTGTCCAGTTTTAGGATTTCCCAATAAAACAGGACCTGTACTACCTATATGACGTTCTGGCAAAGGAATAAATTTTTTGATTCTAGAATTGGGTACTAAATCAAATTGAAGAATTCCCTTCTTCTCAAACCGCACAGTAGAGCCTAATCGGCCAATAGCAATAGGATTAAAAAATATGCCAAATAGGCTAAGGCACCAGTTGCCTAGGAGGTGGAGAATCGAGTTCAAAATAAACCCACCGGTATCTATATTAGCAGTATCTAACTTAATAGCAAAGGAAGATGAATAGTCATCGAACCACACATCTTCGATGGTAAATTCCACATTAATCACATTCCCCCATTTAGTAATAATGGAGAGAAATACTTGGTTATTCGGCTCAAATTCAAAGGTTACAGAATAGATTAACCAATGATTTCGAACCGCAGCACGGAGCATCCGATTGACCATATCCTCTTCAATATAGAGAATTCTATGATCAAATAGTTCTCGCTCCACAGGTGCAGCCATAAGTGTCGTATCCTGTTCAATAATAGGAGAACGTTCATTTAATGCGTCATCCACCAACGATCGTAATTTGGTGAAGATTTTTGTCATAGTCGCTCCAATTTATGCACACTACACAAGATTTTTATACCTCAAACATTACAATTATACCATAGTTTACCCATTTTATCGAGGTATATACAGAGATCTACTAAGGCCTTTCCATCAGCTGCCACTTATACACTGGCCATCGTAAGTCGACAATATGCATAGAATCGCCCTTTCTTAGCAATTAACTCACTAAAGGTTCCATCTTCTACAATACGACCTTTCTCCATAAAGAGAATACGATCCATCAGCTCTAAGCCTTCTAACTGATGTGTAATATATAAAACAGATTTTTCTTTTGTGAAAGCTAGAATATCATTATGTAATTTTCGTCTTGTTACTTGATCTAACCCCTCCAAAGGTTCATCGAGAAGTATAAGTTCAGGATTTCGCAAGAATAATCGAGCTAAAGCAACACGTTGACGTTCACCGCCGCTAAGACCTACCCCTCCACTGCCTACAATTGTTCGTAAGCCTTTTGGCAACCGGGTAACTACATCAGATAAAACAGCTTGTTCTACAGCACGTTGTACCTCATCTGCACTTGCATGCGGCTTGGCTAAGCGAATATTGTCCTCCAGTGTGGCATGAAAAATATAAGTGTCTTGTGTGATAGATCCCATTAAATTTCGCCAAGAATCAATCGTAACACTCTTTAATTCATTGTGACCTACCGAAATATAGCCAGAGTAATCATATAGCCTTTCTAACAAGGAAAACAATGTAGTTTTACCAGATCCACTAGCACCAACAATAGCAACAGCCTGTCCTTTTGGTATATCTAATGTTAAATCTTTATATATAAGTGATGAGTGATCATACCCAAAATTAACATGTTTCAATGATATCGTATCCATAGAATCTAAATCTACACAGCCTGTATCCTTGATTGGCAGAGGTGCATACTTAATTTGTAACAATCGCCGAACCGCTACTAAACTTTCATAACCATGATGAACGGATACAATCATGGGCTGCAGCGCTTCAAACCAAGCTTGAATACCAATGGCACATACTACGACCATAACACTTGCCCAAGGGCCAGTTAATACATTACTTGCTAATAGGGCCGCTAACACAACTACAATCTGTACAATAGCAATAAACATCGTATTTCCTAAATTCATACCTTTAGAAATACGCCCCTTATGGTACTCTACATCATCTATAGATTGCATCATACGTTCCATAACTAGATTTTCATTATGGTAACTAATGATGTCTTCTAAACTTTCTAATGTATCAGTCAATGTTGACTTGAAGTGACCTTGTACCTGACTGATCATATTTAAGGATGTACGATGATAACGATATATGCCATACGGTAGTACAACACCTGTCATCAGTGCAGCACACCACACAAGCGTTGATAAATGCGCATCTATAGTACCGACACCAAAGGATACCAATATAGTTAATACAATGGCTGCTACAGGAGGAATTAAGGTGCGTAAATAAAAGAATTGCAGTACTTCAATATCCGCCATAATTCGGTTGAGCATATCCCCTGCGCCCCATCGTTTAAATATAGCTGGTGCCAATGGTTCTAGATAGGTATAAAACCATACACGCAACCCATACAAACCTTGAAATGCCATTTTATGAGATGTATACCGCTCAAAATAACGACATACAGCACGGCTAATACCAAAGAAGCGCACACCTACGATAGCGAGACTCAAGTAAGTGATACCAGGTTGTAATGCAGCCGATGCCAGTAACCAAGAGGATACGCTCAAAAGCCCCACATTCATGAATACGGTCAGAGAAGTGAAAACTAAGGCAAGTACTAACGACCAACGAGCAGGTTTTAATACGGAAAATAACAATTTCCAACCTTCAATATCACTATACTTAGTTTCATCGGCTTCATATGGGACTTTACTATTACTTAATGCCTCTTGTTGTTGTGGCAATGGAACCTCAAGCTTAGAAACATATGACACATCCTCATCATCCATTACAAACGAACCAGTCCCAGCATCTACTAGCGCCTTAAAATAACCATTCTGTGCCAACAAGGATTCATAGGTTCCCTGCTCAATTATTTCACCTTGACGCAACACATATAACTGAGAAGCCCACTGCATCGTTTGAATACGGTGTCCCACAAGAATAACAATTTTATCCTTCATCAAGCGCTGTAATGCACAACTGATTTGAGCTTCTGTATTCACATCCAAATGGGATGTAACTTCGTCTAAAATAAGAACTTGTCCACCATGTAAAAAAGCACGTGCCAAGGCAATACGTTGTAATTCGCCACCACTAAGTCCCATGCCTCCTTCGCCAACGACAAAATCCAAGCCCTTTTCACAAATTACATCATGTAGCTCCGCTAGTTTGGCTGCTTCTAAAAGCTCGTCATCACTTACATCTTGTCCAAAGGCAATATTATCTCGTAGTGTACCATGCATAACATGAGGTTTTTGAGACACATACGTAACCTGTGTACGCCACCAATCCATAGAACAAGTTGATAGATCTATATCATTAACATATACACTGTTCGAAGGAGCCTCTAAAAAAGCACCTAATATTCGCGCAATCGTCGATTTACCAGCCCCACTTTCACCAACAAGCATAATCGGTTTATTGCGACATGCCTGCAATGTAATATGCTTTATACCATTGCTTGTTTCTGGATAGGTATAATTTAAATTATCTAGGCGTATGGATTCAATTGTCCCTTGAATACGACAATTGCCACCTCGAGGTAATACAATAGGTGTATTCATAAAAGCATCAAATTTAGCAAGTGCAGTTTTACCAGACATACCGGTGTGAAAAGCAGCTCCTAATTGTCTAAAAGGTGTATAAAACTCTGGAGCCAACAATAATATAAAGAAGGCTGGAAGAAAATCCAAACCGCCATCTAATAGTGTAAGGCCTAAATACACCGCAATGATAGCTGTACTTATTGTGCTAACTAATTCCAAGACGAGAGCAGATAGAAAAGCCACACGCAATACGCGTAAGGTAGAGTCTTTAAATTCATTAGACAGTCGACTGATGACTTGTATTTGTTCCTTTGCACGACCAAACACCTTTAATGTGGTAATGCCTCGCAATACATCTAAAAAATGACCTGATAAGAGACTCATCCGATCCCATTGCTCTTGATTCATCTTTTCCGCTTGTTTACCAATCAAAATCATAAACAATGGAATTAATGGTACTGTACCTATTAAAATAGCCCCGATAATAGGCAATGTATCCATTATGGCAAGCCCCATTACTAGTGGGATGATAATCGCATATAGCATTTGAGGTATATAGCTCGAAACATAAGCCTCTACTTGTTCTAATCCATCAGTAATGAGATGTATCGTATCACCTTGAGATTCTCCTCGTTGTATACCTAATCTAAATAGATGAGAAAGAGCTTCTTTACGCAAAATAGATTTAACAGAATGGCCCAAACTAGACGATACATGTTCCTGTATATAAGAAAACACTAAACGTAATATAATGAATACCGCAAGCCATGCAATTGTATTAGATTCATCCAACACAGTATGATCAAGAAAAACCAAATTATGTATTAATGTGGCAAAAAACCAAGCTTGTCCTACTATAGAAAGACTTTGTAAAATACTAGACATAATCAGTGCCAATAATACGAGCCTTTTACTTTTAATGACGCGAAGCGCCGTTTTCTGTATCATATCTAACCCCCCTTTAAATCTAATTTTATCAATATTACATTCATCTTACCATAAAAATGAGGCGTGCCGCTACAGCACGCCTCACAAAAGGAATCAAACTTTCACAATCGGTAAAAGTACCTATATTAATAATGTAAATCTTTTTCTGTTACACGATGACGGAATGTCCAGTATACCCAAATTTGATATGCTAATACGATTGGTACAAATACCACTGCAACAGCAGTCATCAATGCTAAGGTATATTCAGAAGAAGATGCATTTGTAATGGTCAAACTCCACGCTGGGTTCAAAGAAGATACCATAATACGAGGGAATAGACCTGCAAAATATGTAGCCGTAATCAAAATAACGGAAAGAGAGCTAAATACAAAGCCCCATTTTGTATTGCGCGTACGTGCTGCAGCCCAAGAAATAAGGAAGCAAACAACAGCTAAGGCACAGAAAATAGTAGCTAAGATAGAGCTGTACAAATCAGTGTATACATAGGATGCAATAATCAACGCAATCACACCGATTGCAGTAGGTACTCCTGTAACGAGAGATGCTGCACGTGCACGTTCAGAGATAGGACCTGCTGTTTTAATAGATGTAAACAAACCACCATGGTATGTAAACACTAAAACGAAAGCAACACCACATAATACAGTGTAAGGGCTAAGTAAATCCCAGAATGTACCAACATATGTCATCGTTTCATCAATAGGTGTACCTTGGATCAAGTTACCTACTGTTACGCCCCACAATAAGGCAGGAACGATAGAACCGATGAAAATACAATAGTCAAATACTTTACGCCATGTGCGATTTGCACTTTTGGAACGGAACTCAAAAGCAACGCCACGCATGATAAGTACAGCAAGCATTAAGAACAATGCCATGTAGAAACCACTAAACAATGTAGCATATACATGAGGGAAGGATGCGAATAACGCACCACCAGCAGTGATCATCCATACTTCATTACCATCCCAAATAGGACCTAACGCATTAATCATTTGACGACGTTCAACGTCAGTTTTACCAATGACTGGTAGAAGAATACCTGTGCCATAGTCGAAGCCTTCTAAGAAGAAGAAACCTGCAAACAATACACAAAGCAAGATGAACCAGATCACATTAAGGTTATTCATAATTAGTTCCATAATCTTGCCTCCTCTTTTTCTTCTACATGGTAAATTGTTTGCCCATCAGGGCCTTTTTTAATGTGTTCTACAGCTAAATACAATGCAGCAATAGCAGCCAAGATGTAAATAACTGTAAAACCAATGATAGTAGTCATGATTTCAGGAGCTGTAACGGATTTAGAAGCACCATTAGCAGTCAATTGAAGGCCATATACAAGCCATGGTTGACGACCTGCTTCTGCAACAAACCAACCAGTGGATTGAGCGATGTAAGGTAATGGTAACATCCAGAAAATAATTTTCAAGAATGTTTTATTCTCTACGAGTTTACCTTTAGCATTTAATACCAAGCCGATGAAAGCAACTAATAACATAATGGAGCCAGCCGCTACCATGATGCGGAATGTCCAGAAAATACCAGGAACATCTGGAATGTAATTACCAGGGCCATATTGAGCTTCAGATTTAGCTTGTAAATCTTTAATACCTTCTACCTTACCAGATGTAAAGGAGTTTTGTGTTAAGAAGGATAAGCCGCCAGGGATTTCAATGGCACCTGTATTTTGTTGTGCTTTTGTATCGATATTAGCTACCAAAGAGAATGGAGCTGGATCTTGAGTTTCCCAAAGAGCTTCCATAGCTGCCATTTTCATAGGCTGTTCTTTAGTAATATATTGGCCTTGATGATGACCTGCAAAAGCACCTAATGTACCAGCAATTAAGGTAATTACCATACCCCATTTTACAGAGGTTTTATAGAAATCAACATTGCTCTTACGAATCAAGTGCCATGCGCTGATCGCCATAATGATGACACCTGCTGTCATGGAACCATTTAATACAATATGAGCAAATTGGCCAGGTACATAACCATTAGATACGATGGTTGCGAAGTTTTCCATTTCCGCACGACCATTGCGAATTACATAGCCTACAGGATGTTGCATAAAAGAGTTTGCTACAAGGATCCAGAATGCGGATAAATTGGTACCTAATGCAACTAATGTTGCCACAGCAGCATGCGCTTTATTAGATAAGCGACCCCAACCAAAGATCCAAACGCCCATAAATGTAGATTCCAAGAAAAATGCCATTAATGCTTCAAGGGCAAGTGGGGCACCAAAAATATCACCCATAAAACGAGAATATTCAGCCCAGTTCATACCGAAATGGAACTCTTGAACGATACCTGTTACAACACCCATGGCAAAGTTAATTAAGAATAATTTACCCCAGAATTTTGCCATTTTTTGGTAAACTTCTTTACCGGTGCTTACAAAGGTCCATTCTAAAATGGCTACGATAACCGTCATCCCCAATGTAAACGGTACGAATAGCCAATGATAGATAGATGTTAGCGCGAACTGTAAACGTGCTAAATCCAGTGCTTCAAACATGTCTTTTCCTCCTTAGAATTGACTCAAAAATACACACTTGATGAATGTCTTACATCGTTACGCATGAGATACACAAGGATTCATGGTCTCTAAAATCTCTTTTTCGCGCACAGCTAATTTATCGAAAGTCACACTTTCCATCTGTCTTACAAGTTCAGCTTGTACAACAGACATAGCTTCATTAACTGCACATTGGCCCATACATGCTTTTGAGCAAGAACCGACATCATACAAACAACGCTGTAAATACGTATCCCCCTCAACGGCTCTAATCACATCGAGCATGGAAATATCTTTGGGCTCACGATTTAATGCAAATCCACCATCCACCCCGCGGAAGGATTTCATGATTCCTGCTGCAATAAGGCTGCGCATTATCTTAAGCAAAAAACGTTCTGGAATCATCTCTTGCTCAGCCAATACACCGCCTGTTACCTTCTGACCAGATGGTAACATCGCCATGTGCAAAATCATGCGAAACGCATAGTCCGTGGCTTGATTTAATTTCATAAGCACTCCTTTTCCAATAACAACGTCTACGTATTACTACATTTAGTATAAACGATATAAAACAATACTGCAATGGTATTGTTTTATAAAACTGTAATTAATATCACAAAAAAGGACTATTAGTAAGCTACTAATAGTCCTTCTCATTTATTATATGTAGTTCTAAAAGAATTTGCCAAATAGAAGATGTCCTACTTCATAAGCAATGGCAGATACTATACCAGATAGTGGAATTGTTACGAACCACGCCATGACCATAGAACGCGCTACGCCCCAGTTTACTGCTTTAATACGCTTAGAAGCACCTACCCCCAACAAAGAACCACTCACAACATGTGTGGTACTTACAGGTAAATGCAAGAATGTAGCAGTAAAAATAGTAATAGCAGAGTTTAAATCGGCTGCAAAACCATTAATGGTTTCTAATTTAAAGATTTTTGTCCCCATGGTGGAAATAATTTTCCAACCACCAACAGCCGTACCACAAGCCATCGCAGTCGCACAGCATAACTTAACCCACAATGGAACATCTAAGGTATCAATATAACCACCGCTAAGTAAGGTCAATGTAATAATCCCCATCGCCTTTTGTGCGTCATTAGAACCATGTGAAAAAGCCATCATAACGGCCGATACAATTTGCATGGATCTAAATCTATCATTTAAAACAATAGGCGAAAATCTACCAAAGAGGAGTAGCAACAATTTCATGATGATATAGCCACCAACCATTGCTACTAGTGGTGATAAGATGAGAGAAAAGAAAATCTTTAAAATCCCTGATTCATTTAAAGCATCAAAACCTACTGACCAGCCTACGGCACCAATGATACCACCAATTAGTGCATGGGATGATGAACTAGGGATGCCCCAGTACCAAGTCAGTAAATTCCATACGATGGCCCCGATAAGAGCTGCCGAAATGATACCACTATTGATAAGAGATGGAGACATAACAATATCACCACCGATTGTCTTCGCAACCCCTGTACTCACCATAGCACCCAAAAAATTAAGTGCCGCCGTCATCATGATTGCTTTTTTAGGTTCAATAGCACGGGTTGAAACAGATGTGGCAATCGCATTAGCCGTATCGTGGAAGCCATTGATGTAGTCAAATGCTAGGGCTAGAAATACGACTAGCCAAACTAAGTAATGTGACTCAAGCATACTTCAATACTACCCGGCGGAATGTACCAACCAAATCTTCACAACCATCGATTACATCCTCCATAGAGCTTAAGATTTCCTTCCATTTGATAATTTCAATTGGATCTGTACATTCTGTAAATAATTTCGCCATTTCTTCATGGTAAATATTATCTGCTTCAGATTCAAGCTTCAATACTTGATGTACACGACCTTCTACCTTCACATGATCCTTTTTAAGGCTACCCATGTAACCGATAGATTTATTGATATGTTTAACACATTTTACGACGATTTCACTCATGCGAATGGCACCATCACTAGGTTTACCTACATGATACATAACCATTTTATCCATGATTTCTTTGATATTATCAAGTGTTGTATCTAATTGATCAATCAACAATTGGATATCCTCACGGTCCATCGGTGTAATGAATGTTTTACGCAAGCGATCAACTGTTTCATTAACTAATTCATCCGCAGCTTTTTCCTTTGTATCAATTTCCAAGAATGCTTCTTCTTTAGAAACTTCGCCTTTGAAAACGCGTTCCATCATTTCCGCACTTTCATAGGTAAGTTCAGCATGATTTTCTAAAATACTAAAAAATTTTTCTTCTTTTCCTTTTAATTTAAAAGCCATGGAGATCCTCCTGATACAGTACTGTTAGCTTCTATAATTACAATACAATTATAGCATAGTAAATCAGTGCGTGCCTATCTATTTATTGATTTCTCGCACCAAATGAGGCATTTCCGGAATAATCAATTTACTCATGCCAAGAGTAACGGCTCCCACCGAACCAGGAATAGAAAAAATTAATGTATTCGAATTTACACCTGCCTCTGCACGAGATGCAATAGCTTTGGTACCAATATCCTCCGTAAAAGAAAGATACCTAAAAATTTCACCAAATCCAGGTATAGCCTTTTCAATAATAGAATCCACGGCTTCAATGGTCACATCACGCATGGCAATACCGGTGCCACCTGTAGAAATGACCACATCTATTGATTCATCATTACACCAAGGAATAATGGCATTACGGATTTCATCGTAATCATCGATGACAATCTTTCGAACTACTACATTATGATTAGCAGCTTCTAATAATTCTTGAACCTTGTTTCCGCCTTTATCAGTTTCCATAGTCCGTGTATCAGAAACTGTTAGGACAGCGACATTGAGAGGTCGATGTAAAACTTCTTGAGACATATATCCTCCTAAAATAATGGTATCAAACCAGCCAATTTTGTAAATCCATTATCCCGTAATGTATCTCGTAATTGCCATGTATAAGTAATAAATGGCGCGCAGTGCAAACGCATCAAGAATGATAAATACGGTGTATCACCTTGGAATATGGCCAATCTTGGCAACGCATATAAATTTTGACCTGGTTTAACCGTTCCCGGTGTGACTGTGAAAGCCATCTTATATCCGCTTTCACTAGTAATGCGTTGAATTTCGGCATTATTAAAACCACCAGGATATGCTAAGTAATCGATGGGTTTTCCCATGAAAGCCTGTAATGTATCCTTACCACCTTTGATCTCATCATCAAGTTTAGAAGGATCAATGCGCGTTAAAATACTATGATGATTAGTATGACCTTCTACAATAAACTTATGAGCGTCCATAGTTTTTAATTCATTGATAGACATAAAACGTTTTGTATTAACAGCATCGCTAATCATAAATATGGTTGCTTGCATATCATAGGATTCTAAGATAGGCAAAACATCCTCATAGTTGTCGATATAACCATCATCGAAGGTGAGAACTATCGGTTTATCGGGGAGTTCCTTGCCTTCTGTCACATACGCATATAAATCATCGAGGCTAATCGTATGATACCCTTCGTTATGTAAGTACTCCATCTGTTTCTTAAACTGTGCCACATCAAGTGTCAGTGCAGAATGATACTTATCATTAACTTGATGATAATTTAAAACGGGAACACCATAAATCTTATAATGTGATGATAAACACCACATACTTCCTAATGCTATGAATAGTAATGCAATACAAATAATGATCGTATATACTATACGTTTACCTATTGTTATTAACATGATTAAGAACCTTCTTACAATATAAAATTATAACTTCATACTATTCGAGGATAACATAACCGCTCTTTTGTTTCAATGAAAAACCCCTCATAGGTCATTCTAAATTCATATAAATAACCTATGAGGGATAACAAAAAAGGCTAACCATTCGGTTAGCCTTTTAGCTTA
>NZ_ALKL01000015.1:0-9052 GCF_000286635.1 Veillonella sp. ACP1
TGTAAATGATACTCTAAGAATGTACAAAAATGATGATATAAGAATGTACAACTTTGATTGTATCACCGATACTATAGTTGAGGTGATAACAACATGCAATACGTATACGCTATTAACAGTTCATTTACTGTAACATCATTATTAGACTTACCAATGTTAAGAGACATTCTGGAGGCTTGCAATTTGAAACCTAATTATAGTTTACTAGGTCGTGAATTAGGCTATGATAGACGCACCATAAAATCTCATTATGAAAATGGAACGCCTGATCCACATCGTCATAAACCATCTATGATTGATAAATTTCATGACGTAATACAGACTTTATTATCTGATGATACACCCCAACAATTTTATTATAAGCGTGTCTTGTGGCAATACTTGGTAGATAACCATGGACTCACAGCTGCTTACTCTACATTTCGCGGTTATATTTTAAAGATACCAGTATTTCAATCCTATTTTGATAGAAAACATACATCGCCTAGCACACAGCATACGATTCGCTTTGAAACCGCACCAGCTGAACAGGCTCAAGTTGATTGGAAAGAGAATATTAAATTCCTATTGCATGATGGCACACACATAACTTTTAATATATTGCTGATGACATTAGGCTATTCTCGATACAAATTAGCAAAGGTCACTTTCGATAGAACTACTGAAACACTACAAGATGCATTGGTAGAATTCTTTGAACAATTACAAGGTGTTCCACATGTACTATTAACAGATAATATGAAAACCGTGATGGTACAACCGAGGCTAGCTGGAACTAAAGGACAGCTTCATACCAAAGCAGAACAATTTTCAAGTGACTTTGGCTTTACATTTAAGCCGTGTATGGCGCGCCGTCCACAAACGAAAGGCAAAGTAGAAAGCCAAATGAAAATTCTAGATGAAATTCATGCGTACCAAGGAAAATTAACAATACAAGAAGTGGAAGAACAGATTCAAAAAATTATTTTACGTAGTAATCTAGCGATTTCTCAAGCTACAAGACAAATACCGTCTGCACTGCTTGAAAAAGAAAAGGAATCTCTTACCCCACTTCCAACAAAAGTGATAAGAGATTCCTACCGCATAGATCACCCAAAAGCTAAGGTTTCAGCAAGTAATCTCATTAGCTTTCGTGGTAGCCACTATTCTGTACCACCAGGATATGTGGCCAAATCTATGACCTTAAAGACCATAGATAAGATGCTATACATATATGATAGCACAGAATTGATTGCACAGCACCCATTAAGTGGTAAGAAGGTTAACTATTTGCCTTCTCATTATGAGGCACAATTGCAGAAAACAATTCCTTATCTAAGTTCTGAAGATGTGAAAGCTAAAGCAAAATCTAATTTGGAAAAGATAGGAGCTATCTATGACACTACAGACTAATTACCAACGCTTACAAGATAATCTAGCATATCTAAAACTAAAACAATGCATGTTACACCTAGATGAAACAATTGAATTAGCTAATACACAGAGCTTATCTCATATTGAGTGGTTATTGAAGCTGAGTGATTACGAAGTTGATATTAAACGACAAAACGTAATTAACCATATGGTGAAAATTAGTAATTTTCCTCATTTGAAAACACTAGCTGATTTTGAATTTTCATTTCAACCACAAATTAACGAAATGCAAATTAAGGATTTAGCATCATTAGGATTCATGGAACAAGCTGAAAACATTGTATTTCTTGGCTCTAGCGGAGTGGGGAAAACACATTTAGCTACATCACTAGGTATTGAAAGCTCTCGTAACAGACGAAGCACCTATTTTATTAAATGCCATGATTTAATTCAAAACCTTAAGAGTGCAAAAGATGAAGGACGATTAGAAACTCGGCTCAAGCATTATGCACGCTACCAATTACTCATCATTGATGAAATTGGCTATTTACCGTTACAACCAGGTGATGCTAACTTACTATTTCAAATTATTGATAGACGGTACGAAAAGAAAAGTACCATCGTAACGTCTAACATTAATTTTGATGAGTGGGCTACCATATTACATGATGAGCGAGTAGCTAATGCTATTGTTGATCGATTACTTCACCATGCACATGTGATTAGCATAACTGGAGATTCATACCGGTTACGAAACCATATGCAACAGAAGGAATAACTGTACATTGTACATCGTCAAAATTGTACATTCTTATATTGACATTTACATAATAACATCCCACACTTCTCACAAAAATAACGTTTATTACTATTCTCTTTACCACAATTATTACATATAAGAATTTGATTCATATTTAACTCTCCAATTTATTTCTCTTATTACACATCCACTTATACCCAATTATAATAAATTTATAAATATTATTCTCTTTACTGTAATTCAGAGTTAACTAGACAACCTTTATACTCTAAATCGATATAAGCAAAAGACACATAAAGATTTACAAAACGTATTTTATTAATTTATCATCAATTAACTTATATGCTAATAAACTATACTCTCTTTTATTAATACCATTATCTTTTTTAATATAGTTTTTATTATCATAATTAATTCCATATTCTAAAATTCGTAATTTTGCATCTCGTGCAAGACTATTCAGTATATCAATCATTAATGTTTCTATATGTATACACGTCTTAACATATACGCCAAATTTTTCTAGTACAGTACTAGAAACTATTTTATCTTCATTATCTATAATATTAAAGTTAACTTCAGCAATTGAGTCAAGATTGTATTCTTCCGCAATTAATGCTAGAAACTTTTCAATACTTTTTGAGGGATTATTTAAAGAATATAAGTACTCTGGATTCCCGCCCAAATAAATTCTCTCATAACCATTTCCCTTTTTTTCATAAACCAAAAGAGACTCTTTTTTTATAATAATGTAAAACTCTTGCACATCCTCACTCCTAACTTCTATTTTAGATCTATTATTATCTTCTATTTAACCTTACTATGGCCTACCAGAATAAAACCAAATCATAATAGCTTTACAGAATTATATATTTCACACTATATCTTATGCTTTACTCATAAATAATGTAATCATACAACTTTACTTTCTTAATTGAATAATATCTTTATAAGCTTCTTTTTCACTAATCTCAGGATTTGAAATCTTTTCAACCTCCATAAGAGTATCTACTACTCTTTGAATTTGCTTACTATCTCTTTCCGTACCATTGATATAGTTCAATATACGGGAAATATTAGATTCATCTAATTGTATTAATTTTCCAATTTCTTTTATTTTAGTTTCAGTAAAATACTTAATGTTCTCTCCAACAGCTATACAAAATTCTTGAACTGGTAAATTCTCATATTTTTCTATTGTTACCCCAACTGCCAACTCCATAGCTTTCTTTAGCTTATCTTCTTCAGTAGTCAAATTAGATTTTTCTGGATCTAAATTATAATTTTCAACTGCATTTACATACTCTAAATAACTATCATAATCTTCTGGATTATATCCACTCTGTAATGCTTTATCACCTAATTCACTTACTTTTATATCTGGTTTAATTAAACCTAATGCTTTCCCTAAAGTAACCAATATATTCCCAATTGTTTTCAAATCACGAAGTACTAAACTAACAGATACAAGTACATTTGTCACCGATGTTGCTGCCGCAACAATACCCGCTATAAATCCAAACATAATATCTCTTCCCCTTTACATTAAATAAATACAACATACACTTCTATTATCATAAATATCATCAATACTGAATTTATCATTAGAAAATATTTTAGAAAAAAAATTAACCAAAGAACTTACTCTTTCATTCTGTTTTACTGAACACGCTTTTGATTTACCAGTCGCCTTATCATATCTTAATATCACCTTTCTCCAAACTTCTTCTTTTGAGATTTTATATTTTTTTGCTATCTGTTCTATTTTTACTAGTAACTTCTTATTTTTATCAATATCAATATTCATTCTTCTTATATCATGAGCTATATTTGAAAATAAATTAAGTATTTCTAAAACTTCTGGTAATTCATAAGAACTACCAAATTGATTTTTTTTATCTAGAAACCGTAATTTTACAATATCATTTTCTATTTGAATCTCATTTGTATCACTAATTTTGCTTATATGAACATGTACTGGCTTTTCAGTATTTTCTGAAAAAATTATTGCATTTCCAACATTTAATGCTGATAAATATTCTTTCTGTTTATCATCCATTAACATGGTATCACCAACAGCTTGTTTATCATCATGAGCTAATATCTTATGTATTATTTTAGTATTAGTATTTTTTAAAACTTCAGGTGCCAATTTATTAGGTATCTGATCAACTATAATCAAACCCTCTCCATACTTTCTAACTTCCGCAAGCAAGTCAGTAAAGGTTTCAACAGCTATTTTCTTCGAGCCACAATCACCATATTCTACTTTTGATAATAATCTGTGTGCCTCTTCAATAAGTGTAATATGTTTATATGTAGGGTTCTTTTTATGTTCTTCTTTAATCGTTGCTGATAATCGACTTAAGATAAGGCCCATAATTAAAGCCTTATCTTCTGGTGACTTTAGTTCTTCCATTTCTAAAATAATGTTATTATGTGCAATAAACTCAAAATCTGTTGAATGTTCACAATTAAGCATTCGGCCTTTAGATCCTACAGTAAGATTTGAAAGTCGGCTTACAAGAGAACCTATATAATCTGCTTGCATTTGAGCACTAAAATGTTTACTTTCAACAACATTCCGCATTTCTTCTAATAAATCAGATAAAATAGGAAAACTGTTTACTTGAGGATTAAATGCTTTATCTCCCCAGATATCATTTTCATTTGTATCAATATTCCAACCTTTTTGTTCATAAATATTATAAATTGCTTCTTCTAATATTTGTGGCATTGACGCTTCCATTGGAAATGCTGATGTAAAAGCTGCTTTTATCATATCAACGTGCGCGGATATCACTTCACCTTTTATTAGTTCAAAAGGATTAATTCTAAATGGTGCTACCATCTCATTTCCTAGAGTAAAAACAACTAAACTTGAATCATCTCTTATTAATGTTCGATATTCGGTCTTAGCAGGTTCAATTACTAAAAATGGCATATTAGCTTCTGAAAGAAGTCTATGACATGTTGTTGTTTTTCCACTACCTGTTACCCCTCCAATAAAAGTGTGTTTAGCCATACTATTTCTTGATAAAAAAAATGGGACCTGTTTCAACTCTCGGCCTTTTTGAACCATAACACCAAGATTAATTGTCTCTACATTATCAATATTCTTTACATTTAATCCAAAGCTTACTCCTTCTTTAAGAGATAATCCTGGAACTTCTTTTTGTGGTAACCCAGCTATTAAACTTACTTCACTAGTAGTCAAATAAGAACTCAACCCAATATATTGATTATAAAATGGCCTTCCTAGAAGTAGTAAAGCATCATTAGAAAGATTAGGTCTTTCAATATATTGATTTTGAAAAGTATTTAATAAGCTTATATTTTTAGATTTCTCCAAATCAATATTTTGTGCAAAAAGAGGACTATAGGAAGTGTTATTACCTTGGAATAATGACATTATTCCGACCTTAAGTCTATTCGCATGTGTAGCTCCTTTAGCCATATAATAGATTGAAGATTTATACAATCCCTTACTATATCCTAATTTAATACGTTCTAATAGATTTTCATTAATATATTTCATCATTTCTTCAGCATGCTTATTGGCAATTTCTAAGGTAACCGAATTTGAAGATCCACGATTAAAACTTATACCTTGATTTTTTCCATGCTGAGAATCTCTACTTTCGCCTTCTGAGTTTTGCTCGTTACTATTCCAACCAGAAGAATATTTTTCATTATGTTTATCACCTGACTTTCCTTTAGATTTGCTATATCCCCAATTTTTACTTTTACTACTAGATTGACTAGTACCAAAAGATAGACTATTACCATCATTTTCAGAGTGTTGAATAGTACGTTTCGCATATAATGACAATCTATTATATAACTCAAAAACATCATCTCTTATTGAAATAATTTCATTCTTTGAAACTGATTCACATACTAAAACTATTCTCCATTCTAATCCAAGCATACTATTTACTAAACGATCTATTCCTTGAAAATCATAATCTTCTCCATTCTCTTTTTTATTAACAGATGGAATACCTATAATAATACCAGCATTATCATATTCTTTTACCCCTAGCCCTATTAGCTTTTCTAACTCAGAACTATTCATTTTTTCGAGAATACTTCCATTAAAGTTTCCTTCGAATACATTCGCTATAATCTCACCATAATTTACTGCAGAGAATTTTTTTCCAAGAATAGGTTGATTTTCATTTTGATTTTGAACAACACCAATACACAGTTCAATTCCTTTAGGCGTACCAGTTAAAATATAAATAAAATTGAATGCGTTATTATTCATTGAAAGTAGAACATTTTCAAATGCTTCTCGCCTTGGATAATCTTCATCAAATGAAAGCTGCTTTATCTTATAAAAACAAACTTCATTATTTTTAAGTTCGCTATTGACAGGAAAATCAAGTGGAATAACTGAATTAATGGGTACATCAACATTTCCAGTTTGTATACTTTCAAATAAATTCAATATTTCATTTGATTTTTCCAAATATTTATAATGATCTTCGCCCATCAATATATCTCCTATTTTTTGATATAAATAACTCTTTTCCTGTTATACAATATGATATTTGCTCTTCACGAAATTTCTTTTTTTGTACATCTGTTGCATTTTCTAAATCAAATACTAAAATCATACCACTTTTACTTTTATAAAATTCTGCTAGTAATTTTCTAAAATCTTTAATACCAACCTTTTTCTCAGATTTAATATATATAGTAAATATATCCATATAGAAATCGGTTTTTATAATATAAAAACCATATTTTTTTATGTAAATGATACTCTAAGAATGTACAAAAATGATGATATAAGAATGTACAACTTTGATTGTATCACCGATACTATAGTTGAGGTGATAACAACATGCAATACGTATACGCTATTAACAGTTCATTTACTGTAACATCATTATTAGACTTACCAATGTTAAGAGACATTCTGGAGGCTTGCAATTTGAAACCTAATTATAGTTTACTAGGTCGTGAATTAGGCTATGATAGACGCACCATAAAATCTCATTATGAAAATGGAACGCCTGATCCACATCGTCATAAACCATCTATGATTGATAAATTTCATGACGTAATACAGACTTTATTATCTGATGATACACCCCAACAATTTTATTATAAGCGTGTCTTGTGGCAATACTTGGTAGATAACCATGGACTCACAGCTGCTTACTCTACATTTCGCGGTTATATTTTAAAGATACCAGTATTTCAATCCTATTTTGATAGAAAACATACATCGCCTAGCACACAGCATACGATTCGCTTTGAAACCGCACCAGCTGAACAGGCTCAAGTTGATTGGAAAGAGAATATTAAATTCCTATTGCATGATGGCACACACATAACTTTTAATATATTGCTGATGACATTAGGCTATTCTCGATACAAATTAGCAAAGGTCACTTTCGATAGAACTACTGAAACACTACAAGATGCATTGGTAGAATTCTTTGAACAATTACAAGGTGTTCCACATGTACTATTAACAGATAATATGAAAACCGTGATGGTACAACCGAGGCTAGCTGGAACTAAAGGACAGCTTCATACCAAAGCAGAACAATTTTCAAGTGACTTTGGCTTTACATTTAAGCCGTGTATGGCGCGCCGTCCACAAACGAAAGGCAAAGTAGAAAGCCAAATGAAAATTCTAGATGAAATTCATGCGTACCAAGGAAAATTAACAATACAAGAAGTGGAAGAACAGATTCAAAAAATTATTTTACGTAGTAATCTAGCGATTTCTCAAGCTACAAGACAAATACCGTCTGCACTGCTTGAAAAAGAAAAGGAATCTCTTACCCCACTTCCAACAAAAGTGATAAGAGATTCCTACCGCATAGATCACCCAAAAGCTAAGGTTTCAGCAAGTAATCTCATTAGCTTTCGTGGTAGCCACTATTCTGTACCACCAGGATATGTGGCCAAATCTATGACCTTAAAGACCATAGATAAGATGCTATACATATATGATAGCACAGAATTGATTGCACAGCACCCATTAAGTGGTAAGAAGGTTAACTATTTGCCTTCTCATTATGAGGCACAATTGCAGAAAACAATTCCTTATCTAAGTTCTGAAGATGTGAAAGCTAAAGCAAAATCTAATTTGGAAAAGATAGGAGCTATCTATGACACTACAGACTAATTACCAACGCTTACAAGATAATCTAGCATATCTAAAACTAAAACAATGCATGTTACACCTAGATGAAACAATTGAATTAGCTAATACACAGAGCTTATCTCATATTGAGTGGTTATTGAAGCTGAGTGATTACGAAGTTGATATTAAACGACAAAACGTAATTAACCATATGGTGAAAATTAGTAATTTTCCTCATTTGAAAACACTAGCTGATTTTGAATTTTCATTTCAACCACAAATTAACGAAATGCAAATTAAGGATTTAGCATCATTAGGATTCATGGAACAAGCTGAAAACATTGTATTTCTTGGCTCTAGCGGAGTGGGGAAAACACATTTAGCTACATCACTAGGTATTGAAAGCTCTCGTAACAGACGAAGCACCTATTTTATTAAATGCCATGATTTAATTCAAAACCTTAAGAGTGCAAAAGATGAAGGACGATTAGAAACTCGGCTCAAGCATTATGCACGCTACCAATTACTCATCATTGATGAAATTGGCTATTTACCGTTACAACCAGGTGATGCTAACTTACTATTTCAAATTATTGATAGACGGTACGAAAAGAAAAGTACCATCGTAACGTCTAACATTAATTTTGATGAGTGGGCTACCATATTACATGATGAGCGAGTAGCTAATGCTATTGTTGATCGATTACTTCACCATGCACATGTGATTAGCATAACTGGAGATTCATACCGGTTACGAAACCATATGCAACAGAAGGAATAACTGTACATTGTACATCGTCAAAATTGTACATTCTTATATTGACATTTAC
>NZ_ALKL01000016.1:0-20591 GCF_000286635.1 Veillonella sp. ACP1
AAAGCTGAACAATACGTTGTAACTGGTCTTGAAATGTTCCGCAAAACTTTGGACTCTGCAGTAGCAGGCGACAACGTTGGTGCATTGCTTCGTGGTGTTGACCGTAAAGACATCGAACGTGGTCAAGTATTGGCTAAACCAGGTTCCATCAACCCACACACAAAATTCAAAGCAGAAGTATACGTATTGACTAAAGAAGAAGGTGGCCGTCATACTCCATTCTTCTCCAACTACCGTCCACAATTCTACTTCCGTACAACAGACGTAACAGGTGTTGTAAATCTTCCTGAAGGTGTAGAAATGTGTATGCCTGGCGATAACGTAACAATGAATATCGAATTGATTACTCCAATCGCTATCGAAGAAGGTCTTCGTTTCGCGATTCGCGAAGGTGGCCATACAGTAGGCGCTGGCGTTGTAACTGAAATCGAAGGTTAATTAGTAGCCTTTGTAATAAATAGGACTCCGTAAGGGGTCCTATTTTTGTGTAAAGTTCTAGACAAGGAACGCCATTTTTTGTTATACTATTTCTGTCAGGTACATGTGCCTGGCTTTTTTGAGTTGCTCAAAATCTTGACATTGCTAGACACATATGATACTATTCATTAGTATGTAGTCGAGCGTTTTCGAGTACAAGAGACTTATTAGTAAATATAAAGCGAGGTGTGTCCGGATGCGTAATGCCATTACTTTAGCTTGCACAGATTGCAAACAACGTAATTACCAAACGAACAAGAATAAGAAAAACAATCCTGATCGTATTGAAATGATGAAATATTGCAAATTCTGCGGTAAACATACATTACACCGTGAAACAAAATAATCTTATCATTCATTACCTGTTGATTTGAGGATGTGAACAAATGGCAAAGTCTAACTCAGCAGTACAACAACGTGGCGGATTTGGTAAATTCTTCCGCGGCGTAAAGGCTGAACTGAAAAAAGTAGTCTGGCCAACAAGAAAAGAGCTCATTAATTACACAATTGTAGTATTTTTGGTAACTATATTTATCGCTTTACTCATTTATGTATTTGATGCGATTTTTGCTCAACTTATTAATATGTTGTTGCGGATTGTTGGATAGGGGGCCATTACATGGAAGCAGATAAGAAGTGGTATGTAATTCATACCTATTCAGGCTACGAAAATAAAGTTAAAACCACTTTAGAACTTAAGGTTCAATCTATGGGCTTACAAGATGTTATTAGTCGAATTCTAGTACCTCTTGAAGATGAAATAGATGAAAAAGATGGGGTTAAAAAAGTAGTAAAACGTAAAATATTTCCTGGGTACGTATTGGTTGAAATGGAAGTTAACGACCGTTCTTGGTATGTTGTGCGCAACACACCAGGTGTAACAGGTTTCGTTGGCTCTGCCACTAAACCAGTTCCACTTTCTGATTCCGAAGTAGAACATATACTTAAGTCTCAGGGCTTGGATAAGAAACCAACAATCAACGTCGATGTAGAGGTTGGTGAAACGGTACGCATTACATCCGGTGCCTTTGAAGATAGACTAGGTGTTATTACCGAAATTAACCCTGAAAAAGGAACATTGAAACTTAATGTAGAAATGTTCAATCGAGATACAGAGGTAGAGGTAGAGTTTTCTCAAGTTGAAAAAGCTCTTTAATATATAAATATAACTCTAAAAGAGCAATCGATTTTGGTTGCAGTGGGAGGATGTTTATCCGTTACCACCACAGTAGAATCATAGGAGGTTTAATTACCCATGGCTAAGAAATTAGTTAAACAAGTAAAACTACAAATTGAAGCCGCTAAAGCTACTCCAGCACCACCAGTTGGTCCTGCATTAGGTCAAGCAGGCGTTAACATCGTTGCTTTCACAAAAGAATTCAACGAACGTACTGCTAAACAAGCTGGCTTGATTATTCCAGTAGTTATTAACGTATATGAAGATCGTAGCTTCGACTTCATCACTAAGACACCACCAGCTGCAGTATTGTTGAAAAAAGCTGCAGGTATCCCAAAAGGTTCTGGTGTACCTAATCGTGATAAAGTAGCTAAAGTAGGTCGCGATAAAGTTCGTGAAATTGCTGAATTGAAAATGCCTGACTTGAATGCTAATACCGTAGAACAAGGTATGCGCATGGTAGAAGGTACTGCTCGCAGCATGGGCATTGAAATCGTTGACTAATAAGCGTACGACTTGCGCATAAGCGCAAATCGGTGGGAGGGAATTCCCGTTTGACCACATAAGGAGGATATTATAATGGCAAAAGTAGGTAAGAAATACGCTGAAGCAGTAAAACTTATTGAAGCTGGTAAGTTCTACGAACCAGTTGAAGCAATTGAGTTAGTTAAGAAAACTGCAACTGCAAATTTCGATGAAACAGTTGAAATCGCTTTCAACTTGAATGTCGACCCTAAATACGCTGATCAACAAGTTCGTGGTGCAGTAGTATTGCCTCATGGTACTGGCAAAACTAAACGCGTTCTTGTGTTCGCTAAAGGCGACAACATTAAAGCAGCTGAAGAAGCTGGCGCAGATTTCGTAGGTTCTGAAGAGTTAGTAGCTAAAATCCAAGGTGGTTGGAGCGACTTCGACGTAGTAGTTGCTACACCAGACATGATGGGTCAAGTTGGCCGTCTTGGTAAAATCTTGGGTCCTAAAGGCTTGATGCCAAACCCTAAAGTTGGTACTGTAACTCCAGACGTTGCTCGTGCAGTAAACGAAATTAAAGCTGGTAAAATCGAATACCGTACTGATAAAGCAGGTATCATTTCTTGCTCCATCGGTAAAGCTTCTTTCGATGATGAAAAATTACTTGACAATTACCGTACAATCGTTGATACTATTATCAAGGCTAAACCTGTAGCAGCTAAAGGTCAATACATTAAATCTGTAACCTTGTCCGCTACAATGGGCCCTGGTGTGCCTTTGAACGTGTTCAAATTGAGCAACGTAACCAAAGAGCAATAATCACATATGTCTCTTAGCTGTAGACGGCTGGTATGTATAATGGATGTAAATCCGCCCGCTGAGGCTGACACTAGAACAACCTAGGACTAGTTACGACCTCATCGCGTGCGATGAGGTCGTTTTTACGCTAAGATAGTACATAGAGCACCACAAAATCTATAAGGAGGTAATCTAATGGCTGTCACTGAATCAAAAAAAGCAATCGTTGCTCAAATGAAAGAAACTCTTTCTGAAGCAAAAGGTGCTGTATTGATTGGTTACTCTGGTTTGACTGTTGCGCAAGCAACTGATCTTCGTCGCAAAATGTTGGCTGAAGGTGTTGAATACAAAGTAATCAAAAATACTTTGACTCGCATTGCTGCAAACGAATTGAATCTTGAAGGTTTCTCTGAGCATTTAGAAGGTCCAACTGCATTGGCTACTTCTAAAGAAGATGCTGTTGCACCTGCT
This sequence comes from Veillonella sp. ACP1, assembly GCF_000286635.1. Taxonomy (NCBI): domain Bacteria; kingdom Bacillati; phylum Bacillota; class Negativicutes; order Veillonellales; family Veillonellaceae; genus Veillonella; species Veillonella sp. ACP1. Next base: position 3,395 of record NZ_ALKL01000016.1, read on the forward strand.
CGTGTAATCGAACAATTCATCAAAGCTACAGAACAAGAAGTTGTTACTGTAAAAGCTGGTATCGTTGAAGGCGAAGTTATGGACGCTGCAGGCGTTAAAGCAATCGCAAGCCTTCCAAACCGCGAAGGTATGCTTTCCATGTTGCTTTCCGTATTGCAAGCACCTGTTCGCAATGTTGCATACGCTGTCAAAGCTGTTGCAGACGCTCAACCAGCAGAAGCTGCAGAATAATAATTTCTGTGAATTATTCATTGGTCGCTTAAGACCGATACAATAAACTATTTTATGGAGGAAAACTAAAATGGCATTGAACATTGAAAACATCGTTGCTGAATTAAAAGAAGCAACTATTCTTGAACTTAATGATCTTGTAAAAGCAATTGAAGAAGAATTTGGCGTAACTGCAGCAGCTCCTGTAGCTGTAGCAGCTGCAGGTGGTGCTGAAGGCGGCGCTGCTAAAGATTCTTTCGACGTAATCTTGAAAGAAGCTGGCGCATCCAAAATCAACGTAATCAAAGTTGTTCGTGAAGCAACTGGTCTTGGCTTGAAAGAAGCTAAAGCTATCGTTGACGGCGCTCCTGCACCTGTAAAAGAAGGCGTAGCTACTGAAGCAGCTGAAGCTTTAAAAGCTCAATTGGAAGAAGCTGGCGCAACTGTAGAATTGAAATAATTCTAGCCATATTAAAAGGCGTACCTAAAGGTACGCCTTTTTTTGCGTTCTGATTACTCTGAAACGACTCTGTATAAACTTGATATTAAAAAGCGTGCCCCGAAGGGCACGCTCTATTAAAATGAAATACTATCTTGTACTTTATATATTGTAGCTCCATTAGTTTTGCCCAATGGTTTTGTAATGACAGATGCAGGTGAACTTTCAAAGTCTTTTATATTCCGATTAGGTACGATAACAATAGCATTTAACTCGTTTGGAAGTTGATCTAAAAACTCATCTTTGGTAATGGTAGGCATAATATTTCTGGCCTTAGCCCAGCGTTCGTCATCAGTCTTATTTAAATATACTTGTGTTGGTATATGTTTTGTATAATACACGACTGAAGTATAATATCCACCATATACGAAAACAGGTTGATTCGTATTTTCTATATAAGATGTAAACTGAATACCAGATTGACTCGTTAATATGGGCGTCACAGAAATGGTAGTGGCTGAGTATAGGGCTAGTATTGGAAGCAAAAATAGCAATGTGAGTTGTGAATATGTTCGTATGTAATGTCTAGCTATTTTAAAAATCAGAGCGCCTATGCTAACTATAATCATATACTCTAAGATATAGTCGCTAGCACTGACGGCTACGCCAATACCTAGAATGCATGTATATATGCCAAATGGTAGTGTTACTAAAGAAGTACAATATTTAGATAGATTAGGGTTAAACAGTAAATTGATAATTGCCTCACTACCCCATATGATACATGGAATAATCGCGGGTAGTGTATAGGTTAAATACTTGGTTGCTACAATAGAATAAAATAGTAATATAATAACAAACCATATCCCGCCAAGTAGGTTGAATGATTCCTTCCAGTTCAGTTTCCGCAATTGATATATAACCACTGGTGTCCATGGCAATAAAGCAAGCGGCGTAATTATTAGATAGTAGTACCACACGTTGAATTTAGGGTGTTCGGATACGAGGGCACGACCTACATTTTGTAGACCAAGAAATCCACTAATAAAATCTTGGCCGTGAATAGAATACATTGCTATGTACCATGGAGTAGCAATGGCGAAAAATAATACAATACCTAGCGGTGTAAAGGCAATCTTTAAATTTCTTAGTAAACTTACCTCATCCTTATTGGTTTTACTATATTTTTGAAGGACCATAAACACTAATAATATGAGTCCTGGTAATAGTAATCCGATGGGTCCTTTTGTTAAGACTGCAAAGGCAGCTGCAATATAGGCTTTCATCATCGACGACTTATCATTGTTTGTAAAAGCTAGGTAAGCAAAACCAAATATGGCAAGACTAAAGAAAAATAAAAAGCCATCTGTTATAACCGCATGTGATATATACCAAAATTGTAAGGTGCTCATCAAGAGGATGGCACTGGTTACTGCGACTGGGACGGACTGTTTGATACGGTATACCATGTGATACATGAGTGATACACTGGCCCCTGCAATTAATGTATTAGGGATGCGTGATACAAAATCTGATATACCGAACAATTTATAGCAGATCATAAGTGCCCAATATGTTAATGGTGGTTTATCATACCATACATGGTCATAAATCATAGGTGAAATCCATGAATTGTGAGTTAACATGGTTATGGCACTTAATACATAGTTAGATTCTACTGGATCGGTAATCGGTATATAGGCATTATAAAAACCATAGCTTATGACTGTAATTAAAAACAGCGCTATGATTCGTGTTCGATGATTTATGTTAATTTTAAACACTCCTTTATGTTAATAGTATATGCTTATATTTTACTATACTTTGCAATGTTCAGATATGTCATGAGAGAAATTATATAGAATATTGTTTTTATGGAATACCTTAAATGACTTTTGTGTATACAAAATACATGTTATAATAAATTCAAAAGAAAGACCATTTTATACAATGTAATTTGAATGATATACACATTCAGTGGAAAGAAGGATAGCAATGAGAAAAGAACATGATTTCCTAGGTGAATTAGAAGTAGCTGATGAGTTATATTATGGTGTACAAACGATTCGTGCATTAGAAAACTTTCACATTACAGGAAAACATTTAGACCAAGATTTTATTAAAGCTTTAGCAATGGTAAAAAAGGCCTCCGCTTTGGCCAATATGAAAACAGGTCGCCTCAATGTATCTATTGGTAAAGCCATTGTTCAAGCCGCAGATGAAGTCATCGCCGGCGAATTTGCAGATCAATTTCCAGTCGACCCAATTCAAGGTGGTGCAGGTACTTCTGTGAATATGAACATGAATGAAGTATTAGCAAACCGCGCTTGTGAAATTTTGGGTCATCCAAAAGGATCCTATGATATTGTAAGTCCTAATAACCATTGTAATATGGCGCAATCTACCAATGATGCATTTCCAACGGCTATTAAGGTTTGTGCGATTTTGAAATCTAAACCTTTGCTTGAAGCGTTGCAACGCCTTGTGGATGAACTTGAGAAAAAGGCTGATGAGTATAGCGAAATTTTAAAAATGGGGCGCACTCATTTACAAGATGCGGTGCCTATTACATTAGGTCAAGAAATGGGTGCTTATGCATCAGGTGTTCGCCGTGGTATTAGACGTATTAAATCTGCTGTTGAAGGAGCACATGTTATCAATATGGGGGCTACTGCCGTTGGTACAGGCCTTAATGCAGAACCAAATTACATTCATGATGTAGCATACGAACTTAGCGAAGTCGTAGGCGAACCATTCTATACTGCAGATAACTTGATTGATGCTACGAACAACACGGATATCTTTGCTGATATCTCTAGTGGTTTGAAGGTTACGGCTCTTGTATTGATTAAAATGGCCAACGATTTCCGTTTGATGGCATCTGGCCCTCGTTGTGGTATCGGGGAATTGAAATTACCTGCTCGTCAACCTGGTTCTTCCATTATGCCTGGTAAGGTGAACCCAGTTATCGCCGAAGTATTGAATCAAGTATGTTATCAAGTTATCGGTAACGATCTTACCATTTCTTTGGCTGTAGAAAATGGTCAATTTGAATTGAACGTAATGGAACCTGTATTGGCTTACAATTTGTTCAATAATCTTTGCTACCTTAAAAATGGTGTTAACACATTCGTTGATAAATTGCTTATCGATCTTGAAGTAGACCGTGAACAATGCGAATACTGGTTGAACCGTTCTGTTGGTATCGTAACTGCATTGTTGCCTCACCTTGGTTATGAAACCGCTTCTGCACTTGCAAAAGAAGCCTACACATCTGGTCGTGCTATTCGCGATATTATCCTAGAAAAAGGTTTATTGACTGAAGATGAAATCAATCATATTCTTTCTCCTAAAGAAATGACACGCCCTGGTATTGCCGCTGCTGATTTGTTAAAACACAAAGGAAATTAATTTTTATTAATGAACTTTGTCATATAATGTGAATAATACGTGAAAATGTGAAAGCTGTCAGCCTTTTGGTTGACAGCTTTTTTATATGATGATAGAATTATAAATTGCAAAAGTAGCATTTTCTACTTTTCCATGTAGAAGCTATAACTTACGTATTAAGGGTTTTCTTCCAAGGTTGTGCTTGGATAATGAACAGAGCAAGGTTATTTTTTAAATAAAAAAGGGCCTTGCTTATTTGGCGTTATTAAAGCAGGAAAACTGAGACCTGTAAGATGTCTTTTCTATGCCGTTATAGAAATATGGTGGACCAGTGTATTTGAAGGAGGGAAAGCACATATGTTCAAACCTGAACAGGTAGGCAAACGGACTCGTTATACATATGCAAAAATTAACGAAGTTATTAAGATGCCGCATTTGTTGGACATTCAGCGTAAATCGTACGAATGGTTCTTGGAGAGCGGTTTACAAAATATTTTCAACGATATTTCTCCGATTAAAGACAATTCAGGTAATTTAGTACTTTCTTTTGAAGGTTTTAGCTTAGGTGAGCCTAAGTATGATATTAATGAGTGCAAAAATCGTGATGCTACATACGCAGCACCACTTCGTGTAAATATCCGTTTAGTTAATAATGATCCTGAAAATATGGACATTAAAGAACAAGAAGTATTTATGGGTGATTTCCCATTGATGACGGATACAGGCACTTTCATTATCAATGGTGCAGAACGTGTTATCGTATCTCAATTAGTACGTTCCCCTGGCGTTTACTATGGTAAAGAAATCGATACCATGGGTAATCGTTTATATGAATCCACAGTTATCCCAAATCGCGGTGCTTGGATTGAATTAGAAACAGATGCTAGCGAAGTTGTAGCCGTTCGTATCGACCGTAACCGTAAATTACCGGCTACTGTGCTTGTTCGTGCATTAGGTTGGGATACTAATGAAAGTATTCTTGATCTTTTCTGGAACGGTCAAACAGATGAAGATGGTTTGCCAGTATATGATGAACGCATTGTTCGTACATTAGAAAAAGATACAACTCAATCTGCTGATGAAGCATTGGTAGAAATTTATAAAAAATTACGTCCAGGTGAACCTCCTACTGTAGAATCTGCTCGTAATTTATTCGATAATTTATTCTTCGATGCTCGCCGTTATGATTTAGCGCGCGTAGGTCGTTATAAATTAAATAAAAAACTAGGATGGCGTCAACGTATGTTGGGTCAAACATTGGCACAACCAATTGTTGATACTGAAACAGGTGAAATCATCCTTGATGCAGGCGTACAAGTTGGGGAAGAACAACTTGATATCGTTGCTAAGAGCGGTGTATTTAGCGGCGAAGGTTTTGCTGAATTCTATATCACTAATTCAGATGGTGTAGTATCCAAAATCATTTGCAACAACTGCAACTTAGAATTTAACCATCGTACAGTTACAAGAGAAGATATGATTGCTAATATCTCTTACCTCTTGAACTTGATGGATGGTGCCGGTCATACAGATGATATCGACCATTTGGGTAACCGTCGTCTTCGTTGCGTAGGTGAATTGTTACAAAATCAATTCCGTATTGGTTTGACTCGTATGGAACGTGTTGTACGTGAACGCATGACAATTCAAGAAATTGAATCTATTACGCCTCAAGCGTTGATTAATATTCGTCCTGTTGTAGCAGCGATTAAAGAATTCTTTGGTTCTTCTCAGTTGTCTCAATTTATGGACCAAACAAACCCATTAGCAGAATTGACACATAAACGTCGTCTATCTGCCCTTGGACCTGGCGGTTTATCTCGTGAACGTGCAGGTTTCGAAGTTCGTGACGTGCATCACTCTCACTATGGCCGTATGTGTCCTATTGAAACACCAGAAGGTCCTAACATCGGTTTGATTAACTCCTTATCTAACTATGCGAAGGTTAATGAATTCGGTTTCATCGAGGCTCCATACCGTAAGGTTGAAAAAATTTACGGCGAAGGTGCTGACGCGGATAAGGTTGTAAAAGTACGCGTATCTGAAAGCGTTGCTTATATGACTGCAGATGAAGAAGAAGGCATGACAATTGCCCAAGCGAACTCCCCTCTTGATGCAGACGGTTGTTTTGCTAATGACCATGTAGCATGTCGTCGTGGTCATGACGTATTAGAAGTAACACCTGATAAGGTTGATTACATGGACGTTAGTCCAAAAGAAGTTGTATCCATCGGTACAGCTATGATTCCATTCCTTGAAAACGATGATGCGAACCGTGCCTTGATGGGTGCGAACATGCAACGTCAAGCGGTGCCTTTGCTCCGTGCTCAAGCACCTTTAGTTGGTACAGGTATGGAATATACAGCGGCTACTGACTCTGGTGTTTGCGTATTGGCACGCGAAGCTGGTAAAGTCGTACGTTGCTGGGGTAATGAAATCCACGTTCTTCGCGATAGCGATGGTCGTGTTGATACATACCGTTTGAATAAATTCCTTCGTTCTAACCAATCCACCTGCTTTAACCAAAAACCAATCGTTAATCGTGGTGACCATGTTGTAAAAGGCCAAGTATTGGCTGATGGTCCTGCTACTGATGGTGGTGAATTGGCTCTTGGCTTTAATGTTCTTGTAGCGTTCATGCCTTGGGAAGGTTATAACTACGAAGATGCTATCTTGCTTAGTGAAGAACTTTGCAAAGAAGATATCTATACATCCATTCATATTGAAGAATACGAATGTGATGCGCGCGACACTAAACTAGGTGCCGAAGAAATCACTCGTGAATTGCCTAATACTGGTGATGATACACTTAAAAACCTAGATGAAGATGGTATCATCTGTATCGGTGCAGAAGTACATCCTGGTGATATCCTCGTGGGTAAAGCTACACCAAAAGGCGAAACTGAATTAACACCAGAAGAACGTTTGTTACGTGCTATTTTTGGTGATAAAGAACGCGAAGTTCGAGATACATCCCTCCGTGTGCCTCATGGTGAATGTGGTAAGGTTGTAGACGTTAAAGTGTTCACTCGTGAAAATGGTGATGAGTTACAACCAGGTGTAAACAAACTTGTTCGCGTTTACATCGCTCAAAAACGTAAAATCCACGAAGGCGATAAAATGGCCGGTCGTCATGGTAACAAAGGTGTCGTTTCTCGCGTAATGAGAAAAGAAGATATGCCATTCCTTCCAGATGGTACTCCAGTACAAATCGTATTGAACCCATTGGGCGTACCTTCTCGTATGAACATTGGTCAGGTTCTTGAAACTCACTTAGGCTGGGCTGTTCAAGGCTTGGGCATGAAAATTAAGGCTACAGATCTTCATATTCAAAATGTATTGAAAGAAGCGCGTACTGATGAATCCTATTGGGAACAAATCGATGCAATTCGCAAATTATATGCTGAAATTGAAGAGTTAGAAGCTAAAGCGAAAGAAGATGTAACAGTAGCTCATTTTGATATTGATGAAAAAATCATCGATTTGAAATCTCAAATCTTAGGTCACGTAGAAGAAGCTGCTCAAAAGAAATTGGCTGCACTTGGTGGCGAAGCTCGTTACAATGAATTGAAAGCATTAGAATCTAAATACAATGCACTTCACATGGAATATTTCGGCACTGAAGAAGTGCCTGAAATGGATCCAGCTCTTGTTGAAGAATTAGAACGCATCAACAAGGTACGTGCTACATTGAACCATATCGAAGAAGCTCGTGCTAAACGCGTTGAAATTCGCAAAGATTTGGAAAAATTAGGCTATGACTATGATACCTATGGTATGCCAAAACCGGATGTAGCTGGTATTCATATCGCTACACCTGTATTTGATGGTGCCCATGAAAAAGATGTATTCGAAACATTGGATATCGCTGGTCGCCCAGATGATGGTAAAACCGTATTGTACGATGGCCGTACCGGTGAACCTATGGATAACCGTGTAACGGTTGGTTACGTATACATGTTGAAACTTCACCATTTGGTTGATGATAAAATTCATGCGCGCTCCACAGGTCCGTACTCCCTTGTTACACAACAACCATTGGGTGGTAAAGCTCAATTTGGTGGCCAACGTTTCGGGGAAATGGAAGTTTGGGCCCTTGAAGCATATGGCGCAGCCTATACTCTTCAAGAACTATTAACTGTTAAGTCTGACGACGTTGTTGGTCGTGTTAAAGCATACGAAAAAATCGTTAAAGGCGAAAATATTCCTGAACCAGGTGTGCCTGAGTCCTTCAAAGTATTGCTCAAAGAACTTCAAAGTATCGGTCTTGATGTAAAAATCTTGAACGAAGATCAAGAAGAAGTTGTTATGAAAGAACTTGATGACGAAGATGAAGTGGTAGAAACTGGTATTGAAGATGTTATGGACGGCGATGCTGTTGAAACAGATGAAGTAACAGTTGTAGACCCAGAAGCAGAGGAAGAAGTATCTAATGGTGGCGATGATGATATTCTTAGCCAATTAGCATATCCAATTAGTGAATCCTCTGCAGATGAAGACTGATACTGAATATTAGGAAGGGAGCGATAGTAGTGCTAGACGTAAATGAATTTGATTCCATGCGAATCGGTTTAGCCTCTCCAGAGCAAATTTTAGAATGGTCTCATGGGGAAGTTAAAAAACCAGAAACAATTAACTACCGTACGTTAAAGCCAGAACGTGATGGTCTATTTTGCGAACGCATTTTTGGACCAACAAAGGACTGGGAATGTCACTGCGGTAAATATAAACGCATCCGCCATAAAGGCGTTGTCTGCGATAAATGTGGCGTAGAAGTAACACGTGCTAAAGTGCGTCGTGAACGTATGGGCCATATCCAATTGGCTACACCTGTATCCCATATTTGGTACTTCAAGGGTATCCCATCTCGTATGGGCCTTATCCTTGATGTATCTCCACGTTCCTTGGAACGCGTATTGTATTTTGCTTCCTATATCGTAGTTGATCCTGCAGGTAGCCCATTGGCAAAACGCCAATTGTTATCTGAACAAGAATACCGTGAATACGAAGCTCAATTCAATGAAGAAGGATATACTATCGGTGGTAAATCCGTAGTTATTGAAACTGTGGCACAACGTAATGAACGTTTGGCTATCGTTCGTGAAGCACAACGTAAAGAACGTTATAATGCAGCACTTCGTGAAGATGCTACAATTCCAGAAGCTGATAAAGAATATGAAGAATTAACTCGTGAAGAACGTTACGAATTAGGTGCTACAGAAGAAATCTTATTCGTATGTATCGACATGGGTGCAGAAGCGGTAAAAGCATTATTATCTGAACTTGATTTAGAACAATTAAATGCTGAATTGCGCGAAGAGTTGAACACTGCAAGTGGTCAACGTAAAATCCGTGCCGTTCGCCGTCTTGAAGTAGTAGAAGCATTCCGTCAATCTGGCAATCGCCCAGAATGGATGATTATGGATGTCGTTCCTGTTATCCCACCTGAATTGCGCCCTATGGTTCAATTAGATGGTGGTCGCTTTGCTACATCTGACCTTAATGATTTGTATCGTCGTGTTATCAATCGTAACAACCGTTTGAAACGTTTGTTGGACTTAGGTGCTCCTGATATCATCGTGCGCAATGAAAAACGCATGTTGCAAGAAGCGGTTGATGCATTGATCGATAATGGTCGTCGTGGCCGTCCTGTCACAGGTCCTGGCAACCGCCCATTAAAATCCTTGTCTGATATGCTTAAAGGTAAACAAGGTCGTTTCCGTCAAAACTTGCTCGGTAAACGTGTTGACTACTCCGGTCGTTCCGTTATCGTAGTAGGTCCAGAACTTAAAATGCATCAATGTGGTTTGCCTAAAGAAATGGCATTGGAATTGTTCAAGCCATTCGTTATGAAACGCTTGGTAGAACGTGGACAAGCATCCAATATTAAGGCTGCTAAGCGCCAAGTAGAACGCGTAGGTCCTGGTGTATGGGAATCCTTGGAAGAGGTTATCAAAGAACATCCAGTTCTTTTGAACCGTGCACCTACATTGCATAGACTTGGTATCCAAGCCTTCGAACCAATCCTTTGGGAAGGCCGTGCTATCAAATTGCATCCATTAGTATGTACAGCCTTCAACGCCGACTTTGACGGTGACCAAATGGCTTGTCATTTACCATTGTCCGTAGAAGCTCAATCCGAAGCTCGTACATTGATGCTATCCGTTCATAATATCTTATCAACAAAAGATGGTAAGCCAGTTGCTATTCCATCTCAAGATATGATTTTGGGTACTTATTACCTAACAGTTGTACGCGAAGATACTCGTGATAAAGCAAAAACATTTGCTACATATGACGAAGTAATGCTTGCTTACGATTCTCATGTTATCGGATTGCAAGATATTTTATACATTCGCTTGCCTGAACACGGTCGCGTAGAAACTACAGCTGGTCGTTTGATCTTTAACAACGCTTTGTTCCCAGAATTATGGCAATATGAACAAAAAGAAGACGGTACTTACACATTGGGTAAGGTTATGGATAAGAAGACGGTTGGTAAACTTGTAGATCAATGTTTCCAATTATTCGGCAATGAAAAAACTGCTGAACTCTTAGACAGAATTAAATCCCTTGGTTACTCCTTTGCACGTCGTGCAGGTATGACAGTAGCCATTGCGGATATTAAAGTACCAGAAGAAAAATTCGATTTACTTGATACCGCAGAACAAGAAGTAGAAAAAGTATCTCGTCTATATCGCCGTGGTCTTATTACAGAAGAAGAACGTTATCGTAAAACTATCCAATTGTGGACAAAAGCAACAGAAGATGTTACTGATGCCATGATGGATAATATGGCGCGCGATAAAGATGGCTTCAACCCTGTATATATGATGGCTATCTCCGGTGCCCGTGGTAACAAACAACAAATTCGTCAGCTTGCTGGTATGCGTGGTTTGATGGCTGACCCATCTGGTCGTATCATCGACTTGCCAATCAAGGCAAACTTTAAAGAAGGTTTGACTGTATTGGATTACTTTACGTCCTCTCATGGTGCTCGTAAAGGTTTGGCCGATACAGCACTTCGTACAGCTGACTCTGGTTATTTGACTCGTCGTCTTGTTGACGTATCTCAAGACGTTATCGTTCGTGAGGACGATTGTGACGTTGTAGGTATCGATCTCGTTCGTGAACGCGCTCGTTTGGCTACATCTCCACGTCAAGCTCTTGAAATGTTGAAAGACAAATTGATTGGCCGCGTTCTCGATAAAGATGTAGTAAATGCTGAAACAGGTGAATTGGCTGTTCCTGCAGAAACTATTCTTGATGAACAAAGCTTAGCAGATATCGCAGATGCTGGTGTAACAGCTATCTCCTTGCGCGGTGCACATTTGGGATCGGATAGCGATATTAACCATACTAATTTGGTACAAAAGATTCTTCTTGGTGAAAGCGACGATAGTATCCGTGCGACATTAAAAGAAACTATGATTCAAAATATGTTGAACAAGGATACTGTGAATGCTATCGTGGACAGCAATGGCGTAGAAATCTACCCTGCTGATACACGCCTTACAGAAGAAGGTATCGAAGCAATTCTAAACTCTGATGTAAAAGAGGTACAAGTACGCAATAATGAAATCAACGGTATTGAAGTAGAAGCTATCGTTGAAGGTACGGGTATTATTGAACCATTGAAAGATCGTATCGTAGGTCGTATTGCAGCTGAAGAATTAATCAATAAGGAAACTGGTGAAGTTATCGTTCCATTGAATGGTGAAATTACTGAAGAACTTGCTGATGAAGTTGTAAAACATTACGATGTTGTTAAAATCCGTTCCGTATTGACTTGTCGTAGCCCTTATGGCGTATGTCGTAAGTGCTATGGTCGTGACCTTGGTACAGGTGACCAAGTTCAAGTCGGTGAAGCAGTTGGTATCATTGCGGCTCAATCCATCGGTGAACCTGGTACACAATTGACAATGCGTACATTCCATACAGGCGGTGTCGCAGGTGACGATATCACACAAGGTTTGCCTCGTGTTGAAGAATTGTTCGAAGCTCGTAAACCAAAACGTAATGCAATCATTGCTGAAAATGAAGGTGTAGTACGTGTTGTACCTAACGAAGGTAAAAAAGGTACTAATACTATCTTTATTACAGGTGAAGATGGTATTGAACTCGATTACCTCATCCCTTATGGTTCTCGCATTATCGTTAAAGACGGTGATGTTGTATCCTTGGGCGCACGTTTGACAGAAGGTTCCATTAATCCTCATGACATCATGCGTGTAATGGGCACACAAGCAACACAACGTTACCTCGTATACGAAGTACAAAAAGTATATAAATCTCAAGGTGTAGAAATCAACGATAAACACATTGAAGTTATTGTTCGTCAAATGCTTCATAAGGTTAAAATCGAAACTGCTGGCGATGCAGATATGCTTCCTGGCGACATGATTGATATCAACACATTTGATGAAGAAAATCGCCGTTTAACATTGAATGGCCGTGAAAATGCTACTGGTAAACGTACATTGTTGGGTATTACTAAAGCTGCGTTGGCTACAGATTCCTTCTTGTCTGCTGCATCATTCCAAGAAACTACACGTGTTCTTACAGATGCTGCTATTAAGGGCAAAATCGATCCATTATTGGGTCTTAAGGAAAATGTTATCATCGGTAAATTGATTCCTGCCGGTACTGGTATGAGCCGTTACCGTAAAATTGAAGTAGTTAAAAAGGCTCCTGAAATTTTGGAATTAACTGATGACGGTGAAATCATAGAAAAATAAGGTTTTATAGCTTATAGCTATGATTAGAAAATAAAAGAGATATTCCTAGATTGTTATATAATTTAGGGATATCTCTTTTTTTGTTATATCAATTTTGCATAACAAGACTGCACCAATAGAATTGAATATGTATAAAGTGTATAAAAATAAGCGAAATTATCTATATTTGTATAAAAAAACGAGAATACTACATGTGATTCTTATAAATGATACACACGGATAGGTGTACATATTAAATACAGTGAAATAGCGGTTTTGAGTGTTAAAAAACCTTTGACATGCGTTTGAGTAATTGATATACTTACATAGTGCTTAGAGGGCAAGTGCGCCCTGAGCATAGTTTCGTAAGGAGAAGATGTAACCATGGACATTGCCCATTTGGCATCGGCGAACAAGACAATAGGTGCTAAGCAAACGATTAAATCAATTGCAAAAGGCTCTGTTAAGTTTGTGTTTCTCGGCTGCGATAGCGATAGCTACGTAGTAGATCCTGTACGGATGGCTTGCGTGGAACATAATATACCGTTCGACGATAAGCATACGATGGATGACCTTGGTCGTGCGTGCCGCATTAAGGTGCGGGCCACAGCGGTAGGCATCCTACGTTAATCTCGGTAATATCCGATGTAACAATTTGTTATGACGGATCAATTATAAATCTCAAATTTGGAAAGGAGGTGCCCAAATGCCAACAATTAATCAGCTAGTACGCAAAGGTCGCATGAGCTTGACTAAAAAATCTACAGCTCCAGCGCTTCAAGAATCTCCACAAAAACGTGGTGTATGTACTCGTGTGTACACAGCTACTCCAAAGAAACCAAACTCCGCGCTTCGTAAAGTTGCCCGTGTACGTTTGACAAACGCTATTGAAGTAACTGCTTACATTCCAGGCATTGGTCACAATTTACAAGAACACAGTGTTGTACTTATCAGAGGCGGTCGTGTAAAAGACCTTCCAGGTGTGCGTTATCACATCGTTCGTGGTGCATTGGATACAGCTGGCGTACAAAATCGTATGCAAAGTCGTTCCAAATACGGCGCGAAAAAAGCTAAAAAATAATTTTAGCCATTAAACGAAATTAACACACATCAATATAAAGGAGGAATTGAACATGCCAAGAAAAGGCCCTGTTCCGAAACGTGATGTACTTCCAGATCCGGTGTACAACAGCAAATTAGTAACACGTTTCATTAACAAAGTTATGTACGATGGCAAAAAAGGCATTGCTGAAACTATCGTATATGATGCATTTGAAATTATTCGTTCCAAAATGGGTCAAGACCCAATGGAAGTTTTTGATCAAGCATTGAAAAATGTTATGCCTGTACTTGAAGTACGTGCTCGCCGTATCGGTGGTGCGAACTACCAAGTGCCAGTTGAAGTTCGTGCTGATCGCCGTCAAACCCTCGGTATTCGTTGGGTTGTAAACTACGCTCGTCTTCGTGGTGAACGCACTATGAAAGAACGCTTAGCAGGCGAATTGATGGACGCTTTCAACAATGCAGGCGCTGCAATCAAGAAAAAAGAAGATACTCATAAAATGGCAGAAGCTAATAAAGCATTTGCTCATTATCGTTGGTAATAAGAGGTGACAACTGTGGCAAGAGAGTTTTCCCTAGCAAAAACTCGTAATATCGGTATCATGGCTCACATCGATGCTGGTAAAACAACAACTACAGAACGTATCCTCTACTATACAGGTATTGTTCACAAAATCGGCGAAGTACATGAAGGTGCTGCTACGATGGACTGGATGGCGCAAGAACAAGAACGTGGTATCACAATCACTTCTGCGGCGACAACATGTCACTGGAAAGATCATCGTATCAATATCATCGATACTCCTGGTCACGTTGACTTTACTGTAGAAGTAGAACGTTCTCTACGTGTACTTGATGGCTCCGTAGCGGTGTTCAGTGCTAAAGGTGGCGTTGAACCTCAATCCGAAACAGTATGGCGTCAAGCATCTAACTACGGCGTACCTCGTATCGCTTATGTAAATAAGATGGATACAGTAGGTGCTGACTTCTTCAACGTAGTTGATATGATGAAATCCCGTTTGGGTGCAAATTCCGTAGCTATCCAAGTGCCAATCGGCGCTGAAGATACTTTCGAAGGTATCATCGATTTGATGACTATGAAAGCGGAAATTTACAAATCCGATGACGGTAAAGAATATGAAATCACTGATATCCCAGCAGAATATCAAGAAGTAGCTGAAGCTCGTCGCGAAATGATGATCGATGCTATCGCTGAAACTGATGACGATATTATGATGAAATATTTGGAAGGTGAAGAAATCTCCATTGAAGAATTGAAAGCAGCATTGCGTAAAGCAGTTATTGCTAACCAATTGTTCCCAGTTCTTTGTGGTTCTTCCTACAAAAACAAAGGTGTACAAATGTTGTTGGACGCTGTTGTAGATTACATGCCAGCTCCTATCGACATTCCAGCTATTAAAGGTACCGTTCCTGGTACTGAAGAAGAAACTACTCGTCCTTCTTCCGATGATGAACCATTCTCCGCATTGGCATTCAAAATCATGGCTGACCCTTATGTTGGTAAATTAGCGTTCTTCCGTGTGTACTCCGGTACATTGGAATCCGGTTCCTACGTTTTCAACTCCACAAAAGGTAAGAAAGAACGTATCGGCCGTATTCTTCAAATGCACGCTAACACTCGTAAAGAAATCGACATGGTTTACGCTGGCGACATCGCTGCAGCTGTAGGCTTGAAAGATACTACTACTGGTGATACTCTTTGTGATGAAAAGAATCCTGTAATTCTTGAATCCATGGAATTCCCTGAACCAGTTATCTCCGTTGCTGTTGAACCTAAAACAAAAGCTGACCAAGAAAAAATGGGTACAGCTCTTGCTCGTTTGGCAGAAGAAGATCCTACTTTCAAAGTTCGTACTGATGAAGAAACAGGTCAAACTATTATCTCCGGTATGGGCGAACTTCACTTGGATATCATCGTCGACCGTATGAACCGTGAATTCAAAGTAGAATGTAACGTAGGTAAACCTCAAGTAGCTTATCGCGAAACTATCCGTAAAGCTGTTAAAGCTGAAGGTAAATTCGTTCGTCAATCTGGTGGTCGTGGTCAATATGGTCACTGCTGGTTGGAATTAATTCCTCAAGAACCAGGTGCTGGCTTCGAATTTGAAAATAAGGTCGTAGGTGGTGCAATTCCTCGTGAATACATCGGACCTGTTGAAAATGGTGTTAAAGAAGCTATGGAATCCGGTGTTATCGCTGGTTATCCAATGGTTGACATCAAAGTTATCGTATTTGACGGCTCCTACCATGACGTTGACTCCAACGAAATGGCCTTCAAAATCGCTGGTTCCATGGGCTTTAAAGAAGGTGCTCGCAAAGCAGACCCTGCATTGCTTGAACCATACATGTCCGTAGAAGTAGACGTTCCTGAAGAATACATGGGCGACGTTATCGGTGACTTGAACTCTCGTCGTGGTCGCATGGACGGCATGGAAGCTCGTAATGGTAACCAACATATCAAAGCATATGTTCCATTGAGCGAAATGTTCGGTTACGCAACTGACCTTCGTTCCAAAACTCAAGGTCGCGGTAACTACTCCATGACATTCGATCATTACGAAGAAGTTCCTAAGAAAATTGCTGAAGAAATTCAAGCAAAGAAAAACGGTTAATCTTACATTAGATTAATAGAATTACTATTTTCCTCGGAGGATAATTTAAAATGGCTAAAGAAAAATTTGAACGTACGAAACCGCATGTTAACATCGGTACAATCGGTCACGTTGACCATGGTAAAACTACTTTGACTGCTGCAATCACTAAAGTATTGGCTGAAAAAGGCCAAGCTGATTTCCAAGATTACAGCATGATCGATAAAGCTCCAGAAGAACGTGAACGCGGTATCACAATCAACACTGCACACGTTGAATACGAAACTGAAAACCGTCACTATGCACACGTTGACTGCCCAGGCCATGCTGACTATGTTAAAAACATGATCACTGGTGCGGCTCAAATGGACGGCGCTATCTTGGTATGTTCCGCAGCTGACGGCCCTATGCCTCAAACTCGCGAACACATCTTGTTGGCTCGCCAAGTTGGTGTTCCTGCAATCGTAGTATTCTTGAACAAAGCTGACATGGTTGACGACGAAGAATTGATCGAATTAGTAGAAATGGAAGTTCGTGAACTTCTTTCCTCCTACGAATTCCCTGGCGACGAAGTACCTATCGTTGTAGGTTCCGCTTTGAAAGCTTTGGAAGGCGACGCTCAATATGTAGCTAAAATCGACGAATTGATGGCAGCTGTAGATTCCTACATCCCAACACCAGTTCGTGATACTGACAAACCTTTCTTGATGCCTGTGGAAGACGTTTTCACAATCACTGGTCGTGGTACAGTAGCAACTGGCCGTGTT